>NZ_JACHGJ010000003.1:0-111850 GCF_014207565.1 Spirochaeta isovalerica
AAAATGCACCTGACAGCCCTACTGTCACAAATACTGCTTTTCGCTTCGCGGCAGTATTTGCGCCAGCTTAACGGTCTGCAGGTGATTTTGGCGTTCTACGGATATATCCGTATCAGAATGTGGTTTATGTCGAACTGTATCTTTCTTCAAATTCGGAACATATAAATCCTGCTGAGCAGGATGAAAAATTATTGGTTATTGCAAAATCAAAAAAAGAAAGAACCAGAACAGATACTGATTACTGAATTGATAAATTGGTTCATAAATTAACAATATACGAATTAGAATGGAAAGTATGTAATAAATATTGGCGTTGTGATTTATTACCTCCGGTGGAAGATTATTAAGAAAGAATATAATCCTCCAGCAGAGGATGAAGAAAATAATGGGCTATAGAAAAAATCAATATGGAAAGTTTCAGAACCGTAAAGTTATTCTGAATTGATATATATATTCATATATTTTCAAAACATTAAGTAGAATCGGAACGTTTGGAATTGATTTCGGTGTCTGTGATTTATAGGTTCCCCTTTCAATTATTAAGTTTGCGTTCCAAAAATTGATCCTTTACAATTTTCAAGAATATAATTATTATATAATTATGAAATACATATCATTTGAATGGGATGATAACAAGAATTCTATCAATGAAGAAAAGCATGGAGTCTCATTCGATGAAGCAAAATCGGTTTTCTACGACGAAAATGCGATCGAATTCTATGATGAAAACCACTCAGATGAAGAAGATAGATTTCTTTTATTGGGTAGGAGTCATCATTTTCGAATAATTCTTGTTTGTCATTGCATCCGCGAAAAGGGATCAAAAATTCGGATTATTTCAGCCAGAAAAGCAACCAAGAATGAACAACAATATTATAAGGGGTAAGAGAATGAAAGAAGAATATGATTTTTCAAAAATGAAATCAAGAAAAAATCCCTATGCTAAAAAACTGAAAAAACAGATCACCATTAGAATAGCAGTAGATACAATTGAATATTTCAAAGAACTTTCTGAAGAAAGCGGTATGCCATATCAGAATTTAATAGACTTGTATTTAGAGGACTGTGCGAATCATCATAGAAAGCTTCATATGAGCTGGGAATAATAAGAACACCGTAGAACAAAAAAATGCAACTGACGACTTTTTTGTCACGCCAGCTGCATTCGCACCTGACGCGCCAACCCTTCGGGACAAAGTTGCAGCTGATTTTGGCGTTCTACGGATAAAATCCGTATCAGAACATTTTTTCTGTAGAACGGTTTTTCTTTTTCAAATTCGGAACATATAAAATCCTCCTGTGGAGGATGAAGAAATTTGGGCAATATAAAACTCAGAATGGAAAGAATCAGAACAGTAGCTTTTGTCTGAGTTGATAAATTGGTTTATATATTAACAATATAGAAATTTTAATTAGAAAGTATGCAAAGAAATCCGGTGTTGTGATTTATAACCTCCGGTGGAAGATTATGCTTCAGAGAAAGGTTGGCAATGTATATACGTGGAATATATATTTAAAATATGGATATCATCTGGGTTGAAGATAAGAATTTATGGTTGCAACTCAATCGAAACACATCATTCGAAGTAATTGCAGACAAGATTCTTAATAAGCAATACATCGATATACTTGAGAATCCAACATGAGAAGAACAATTATATTTTATTATGGAATTAAACAATTACACTTGGATTGTACCGTTTCTTATCAATGATAAAGAAGAGATTGTTCTTAAAACGGCTTTTCCAAGGCGTAAGTACCATAAGAAATATGGGGGTATATAGAATGGAACAGTTATTACCAGAAGAATTGGAAATAGAGAATGATATTGAGAATCTAGGACCTGTTTCCGCTGAAAAGAGGAATAAAATTGAAGGCCTTATTGATGCTGCTAAGAAAAATAAAGCTATCAGCCTACGCATAGCCAGCTATGACCTTGAAAAAATAAAGGAAAAAGCCGGAAAAGAGGGTATTCCTTATCAGACACTGATAAATAGCATTCTTCACAAATATATTACTAATCAATTACTGGAAAAAGATGAAATAATTAAGACGTTTTCAGTAATGCAAAAAATGAAAGTATAGATGAAATAATAAAGACACCATAGAACAAGCAAATGAACGTGACATTTCTATTGTCAAATTTCTTGCAGTTCTGCCAATCACAGCGGAGTATTCTTACCCCTGCTACAGTACATGGGTTCTGTTAAAAAGCAAGAAAATTATGGGACATATAAAGAATTGTACAAACTGTAATTTGCGGTCCAAGTGCTTGAGAAAAAATAACACAAAAGCAAGACAAGTCGTAATCTTTGATAAGGTTGAAAACGCGACAGAGAAAATGAAAAGAAAAATCGATACAGCTTATGGGCGGAGTCTCTATTCAAAAAGAATGGGGATAGTCGAGCCGGTCTTTGGACATATTAGAGGGACGCTTAAACTTGATAGATTCTCTTTTCGGAGCAGACAGAAGGTCAATAACCAATGGTTATTGTATTGCATAGTCCACAATATCGGGAAAATTAACCGGTATGGGATATGAAAAAGAAAGAAAAGTAGAGAATATTGATGAGAGACCGTATAATGGGTGTGAACCTGCCCCGATTGGAATATTGAAAGATCTGGGAATATCCAGGGAAACCCAATATTAGAGATGCCCTTCTGGTGAAAGCGACCTTTTCAAGGGTTATTCTACAGGCTCGTTATCTAGGCTTGATATTTTAGAAAACTAGAGTACAATCAAATATATGATAATAATTATTGGAGTGTACTCAAATGATAAGCAATTTTATAAATACCTATAAAAGACTCCTACAATATACTAAATATTCACACCATAGATACATATACTCTGATTTCAATACAGATAATCGACTAACAGGATTAATTGGTCCCAGAGGTACAGGTAAAACAACCTTACTTCTTCAGTACATAAAAGAACGAATACCAAATATCGATGAATGCATCTATGCATCAATTGATAATATTTACTTCTCCCAAAACACTTTACTTGAATTTGTAAATACTCTGTATGAGGATTATGGGGTAAGATATTTCTTCCTGGATGAAATTCATAAATACCCGCATTGGAACCAGGAATTAAAAAACCTCTATGATTCATACCCGGATATAAAGATTATATTCTCAGGAAGTTCCAGCATAGATCTTGTAAAGGGAACATACGATTTATCAAGGAGAGGTGTAATTTACAGAATTGGGGGATTATCATTTCGAGAATATCTATTATTCAATGATATAGCTGATACCGGAACAATTTCTTTCCAGGAAATTATTAATAATAGATTTTTATTTGAGTCTAAAATCGGTGAAATAAAGAAATTGAAAGGTTATTTCAAGGAGTATCTCGGTGCAGGATACTACCCTTTTGTGCTGGAAGGTAAGGACTCATACAGCCAGAAGATCCAGAGAATTATTGATAAGACAATATTTGAAGACATCTCAAATCACTATAAATTGAAAACAGAAAATCTATCCAATTTCAAACGGATACTGGCTTATATGGCTACAATACCGCCAGGAGAACTAAACCGAAATAGTATTTCCAGGAACATTGGACTTGATAATAGGACTGTTCAAAATTATTTGGAGATATTACAGGAAACAGGATTGATCACGTTATTATCTATGAATATAGCTGGAAGCCAAATTTTAAAGCAGACAGAAAAAATGTATTTAGATAACCCCGATCTATATTCCTCAATAACAAATGAAATCGGTTTTGCATCGCATATAGGAACTATAAGAGAGATTTTTTTTATTAATATGGTCAAAAACTCAGGGAATAATATCCATGTAAGTAAAATCGGTGATTTTGAAATAGATGGAAATTTATTCGAAATTGGAGGTAAGAATAAAGATAGAAAACAGCTGAAAGAAAATCCAGAAAACGGGTATATAGTCAAAGATGATATTTTATACGGATCTAAATGTGAAATACCATTGCACCTATTCGGTTTCCTTTATTAGCTGGTGGCTATGTTCCCAATCTTGTTATGGCCGCCTTACACCCTCTTTCCAGCCGATTCGTGAGAGCATTTGACAAGTCTGGAATAAGAGATGAAATTCCCAACATTTTCAAACCGGTTTATATCATAGATTTTATAGAGAATGACAAGAGAAAGAATAGGTCCGATTCCCGGTACAGTTCTCAACAGGGTTGCTGCAAATCCTCATCGCAACCAGATGAATCTAAACATACAAACTATGGTTTTTTTACTGTTTTGACTTAAAATTAGGTAATTAACCTGTATATTTTAATAATCCGAGGAGAGAGATAATGAAAGATATTGATTTTAAAGCTTACGTAGTGAATGAAGAAGAGAACAATTACCTTGGAAAAATTACCAGAAGAAAGATTGATGATCTTCCTGAAGGAGATCTATTAATAAAAGTATATTACTCCTCATTAAATTATAAAGATGCATTATCAGCTTCCGGAAATAAGGGGGTAACAAAAAGTTACCCTCATACACCAGGTATCGATGCTGTTGGAGAGATTGTACGATCAGAGGATCAAAGATTTACGATTGGAGACAAGGTAATCGTTACAAGTTACGATCTTGGTATGAATACTGATGGAGGGTTTGGCGAATACATACAAGTCCCTTCAAAATGGGCAGTTAAATTACCTGAGAATTTATCAATGAAGGAAGCAATGATTTATGGAACTGCAGGATTAACTGCAGGAATATCAATATTGAGGCTTACTGAATTAGTTAAACCGGAAGATGGGAAAATTATTGTATCCGGAGCAACAGGAGGCGTCGGTACTATAAGTGTCGCTATTCTAAAGAAATTAGGATATTCAGTCACAGCCATCACAGGAAAAGAAACAGAAAAAAAATATTTGTCGGATCTTGGTGCAGAAGAAATAATAATGAGAAAAGATTTTGAAGCTTTAGAAAAGAAGCCATTATTGAAAACAATATATGCTGGTGCAATTGATACTGTTGGTGGAATCATTTTGGAAAATATTATTAAGTCCATAAAACAGAATGGCGCAGTAACATGCTGTGGAAATGTTGCCTCTGCAAAATTAGAATTAACTGTTTTCCCTTTTATTTTACGCGGAGTAACATTAATTGGTATTGATTCTCAGAACTTGCCAATGATCTACAGAGAGAAAGTCTGGAAGCAATTAGCGTCTGATTGGAAACCGGATTCGTTAATGGATTCTTACGATGAAATTTCTCTAGATGATATTGATCAAAAAATCTCATTGATGCTTCAAGGAAAACTGAAAGGTCGTACTGTAATAAATATGAGTAAATAGCATAATGCAACGTATCGAACGCATAAACCAGAACTTCCTATGGCAGAAATCCTGTCCTACCGGAGTATTATGACAAAGAAAAATACGAAACAAATAATCAGAATAGCATTGCTGATAGGTACGATAGTCTCTTTATTTTTCGTACCATGGCTTTTGGTAAAAGCGTGGATTCTGCCATTGCCTGATACGGTTCAAGAACAGCTGGACGAAGCCATTAATCATGGATTTGACGGAATGATTGTCTATATTGACCAGGCCGGCAAACAACCGCAATTACTTTCTGCAGGCTGGCACAATCGAGAGTCCATGATACCAGCCAAACCTGATGCCTTGTTTAAAATTGCCAGCATCAGCAAATTATATGATGCCGTCGCTGTTACTAAATTAGTTAGCGAGGGACGCCTTTCTTTGGAAAAAACCATTGCTGATTATTTACCGGAGCTTGTCAGCAGAATTGAAAATGCCGAAAAAATTACCCTTAGACTAATGATCCAGCACAGAAGCGGAATCCCCAATTACACAGATTCTCCGAATTTCTGGGCTGAGCCAACTGGAACTTATGAAGAAAGTCTTGCGTTAATTGAAGGAATGCCGGCTAATTTTAATCCTGGGGATGACTATGAATATTGTAACACGAATTACCTTCTGATTAATAAGATCATGGATGATGTTTTGGGTTATCCGAATTTTCAATTTATACATGATGAAATTTTATTGCCCCTTAATCTAAACAATACCTATGGTTCATTAAATGAGGTAAATATGGATCAAGTTATGAGTGGATATCATGTAGGACATCCTTTTGATTTAAAGGCTGACGAACATGGCATGGTAGCTACGGCAGAAGATGTGGGTATATTTATAAGGGCATTGAATGAAGGATCATTGTTTAAACCGGGAGAACAGGAGATTTACTCTTCTATTTATGAATATGAACATGGTGGCTGGGTTCCCGGTTATCAAAGTTTTGCAAAGTATGATCAAGATCTTGATACTGTTTTTGTTGAATTCTACAGCACAACCGACTCTAAACTCTACTATTGGAATTTATCAGAAATTATAAATAATAGAATTGTTAAGATCATAAGAAAGAAATACTAGCCTCTACATTTTGCATATTTCAAATAGGGATACCAAAACATGTTTTTGCGGAAGACCCATTGAATCATAAACCGGAGAAATTAATCTCCGGCGTATTTATTCTGTATTTTTTACTTTGAGTTTTTTATTGATTTCCCTGGCGCTGTGGAAATTGATCAGATAACTCATAAGATAGAAGAGACTTTTTGCGATTACATATACGATGAATATAAGCCATCCTTTTCCGGCGAATGTTTTCCCTCCCGATGTGAAATGATAGAAAAGAATAAGAAGCGCCGCATCGGCCAGAACGGAAGTTATCAGATAATTGATACGCATAAGGTGCTCTTCCAGTTTATGGAAATTGACCAGCGATTCCATTCTGAAGACGACTGCGCCGCCAAGCAATATCATCTGCCACAGGTTTCTCCTCCCGAGAACTTCCATATTGTTGAATTGCAGGACCAGTGTCCAGACAAGCAATATGGCTCCGCAAACAGCCGCCGTTTCCCAGAACATTTTCCAATAATGATCTTTTAATGACATATTATTTCCTCCTGTTAATTCCCAATATGGATTTCAAATCCCCGACATATTTTCTCGAGATATAGACTTTCTTTTTGTTCTTTAGCATCGCTTCCATTCTTCCGTCGATGACAGGTCGAACCGATTCGATCTTCCCTGTATTGAGGATCATCCACTTCGACGCTCGGAAAAACTGATGTTTCGGCAATTCCTCTTCCAGTTCGTATAGTTTTTTCCGGCTTATGTATTTGTCGCATTCCCCATAGATAAAGACTCTTCTGTCAAAAGACTCTACATAATAGATCTTTTCCGGATCCAGTAAGTGAAGCTCTTTGTCAACTTCGCCGAACAAAGCTGTCGGCGGGGAATCGAGATATGTGAGAAGTGCGGATACTTCATCATCAATAGCGTGACAGTAGATGACCACTTCCGTTTCTGATTCTTCCGATATATGTTCAATAGATGTTTTCATTTAACCAGCTCCTTATGAAATTCAATATAATCTGATATGATTAAATGCTACAGGGATTAGGGGTAAAATGCGGAAAAGCTTGCTTAAGATGCATATTGAAGGAAAAGAATGGTTCCGCTGCCATTGGAAATCTCATATCATCAATTCTCCAAGTTCCAGATGCAGCATAGTTATTCAGAAAGAAAGCGATAATCCATATTTATGTGAACTGGTTTTTTAAGGTTGATAGATTTAAATCACAAAAATGATTAAGCCAAATCAGAAAAGGAATATAATATGATAAGTTTCAGAGATTTAAATACTCATGAGTTCCTGGAATATAAAAATTGTTTTATAGACGAATATAGTCAGGAATTGTCAGAAAACTACATGTACTCAAAAGATAAATCCCTGGTTATAGCGACACATGATTTTAAAACATCATTCGAAGATAGTGATATTAATCAAAATAACCATCTTTATGGTATTGAAATTGATGAATCGGGAATTAAAGAACTGGTTGGATATATCTGGTATTCGATTGATGAAGAAAAGCATTGCGCATTTATAAATGATTTTTATATCTTCCCCCAAAACAGAAATCAAGGATTAGGATCCATGAGTTTACTTCATTTAGAATCAATATTAAGTAAAAGTGATATTTGGGAAATAAAACTGCGTGTGGCTTATACAAATAAAAGTGCGGCCAGGCTATATAAAAAAATAGGTTTTACAGAAACCGGAATTAATATGAATAAAATTCTCAGATAGTCGATATATTCACGTCAACTTCCGGGATCTTTTGATTATTTATATTGATTGAACGAATTCCTCTAAAGGGGAGATATACCTAAAGTCCATGAATAATCATCATCGTTATGGGAATCTATTTCAAGGATTGTATCAGCTCCGACTTTCCGTTCTGTGAATTCGGTGAAACCGAGCTTGTCTACATTTATCTCGAACATCGGGGAATAGAGAGTTTCTGAATAGAAATAGCGGGGATAGGCTATATTGGAAAATCCGGTTATCTCGCAAGAGAAAACTCCCTCCGCATCCCCGGCGGTCCTGGTTCCATAGGCATCATATAATCCTGATAGACTGACTCGTGCGTTTGAATCAGATCTGTAGGTAAATGACCAGGAGATATGCAGTCTGAAGCCTTCATTATTGTAGGGGTAGTAGTAAACATTCTCTCTGTAAGTTCCTGTCCGGGTTTTTCCATCATGATTTCTTTCTTCGGTGGTTTCCAGTTTATAGGCCAATTCCCGGGACAATCTGTATTTCTGTCCGTCAGGTTTTATATATTCGATATAATTGTTTATATTGAGGGGATCCAAAGTAAACCCCGAATATCCCAGGTCCGATAACAGATTGGTATATTCCTGATCACCGGCAAATTTCATCGAATCGTGGTAACCGCTTTTAATGCCGGTAATAGAACAGTAAATATGATCTTCATCTGCTGTTGCGGAAATATCCATATAATACCGATCTGCAAAATCATATTTCTCTGAAGAAGTCTCATCATAAAACCGTTCCAGCAGAAGAGAGAATGTATAATCTCCCGTTTTGGTCAGGACAATATAGGTCAGTTCCTCTTTTTCTCCCGTATCCCGGATATCTCTGACAAACCAGTTAGCGCCTGTGGGAATTCCGGCGATATCCACTGTTTCGGTGATTCCGCCTCCTGTTGCAACATCACAGGATATGAGAAACAGCAGTAAAAACGGTATATATATTAAGGAATTAATTTTATATATCATATTAGTAAACTAGCCATTGTAATTTCCTTCCGTCAAGTCAAAGAATTGATTATTTATATTTTAACTAAAAATATTCACTGAATTGGTTAACATTCGCTTGTAGTATAGAATTAAATTATATGATTTGACAGTTCAAGTCAGCCTGATATACTTCTATTGGTTCTGTGATATATTCAGGTAAAGGAGACAGTTCTGGATTCGGTCAGCCATTCTTTTAAAATCTCTTTTCTCATTTTCTGCGGTTTTTTTGTTGTCCTGTTCCTTTTCTTTCTGGCGGTCACTCCTTTGATTCCCCGGTATATACATGTTTTTGACAGGCAGGTAAAAGTGCCGCACAGGCTCTTTGATATCGATGATTACCTGGCGGAAGACGGGCGGGGCAGGGGAGAATTTACACTCACTACCCATAGGGAATGGGCTAGGTACAAAACGATCCGCGGAATGAGGGGATGGATGAGAGTGCATGTCAAACTGGAGAGAATATCCGATTTATCCATCAAAAATCCCGAGAGGACTATATCGGACGGAATCGGTGACAGAAATGATATGGCGCTGCTTCTGGTGAATATGATTTACGTCATATCCGGACAGAAAGTCGATCTTGTCCGTATAGAGGACGATAATCCCAAGTCGGATTTTCCCATGTATTATCTCTATTATCACGATATCATTTATGAGGTGTTCAACGACAGATCATATCGGAACAGGGCGATTATCGAGCACATACCCTTTGACAGCCTGTTCGGCAAGGCTGAAAATTAAGTAAGGAAAATATTATGAAGAAGATTGTATTAGCTGCTTTTTTGATAGTGTCAATGAATGTGATACTTGCTTCCCAGGATAAGATGACCGCTTCCTACGGGAATATAAAGATTGATATTCCTTTGGGTTGGATGGTTCAGTATACCCAGTCTCCCAGTGTCTTTTTTATCTTTTCGCCCCTGGAGCCCAATGATACTTTTCAGGAAAATGCCAATCTGGTCATTGAAGCTCTGCCCTATAAAATTTCTCTGTCCGATTATATATCTCTCAGTCAGGAAGGCCTGAAAAGCGTTTACGGGAAGTTTGAAATGCTGGAAACCGCTGAAAATTACCATATAATCCGGGGGTATATCGGTTCCACTCAGGTTCAGCAGCTGCAGATTTTCTACGTAACGGATAATAATGCCTATATCCTGACCTTTTCATCAAACCCCGATAATTTTGCCAGATTCAGGGATCAGTTTTTCACACTGGCCGGCACATTCAGATATTAGAGGTTAAAATCTGCCTTAAAGCTTCTTTTTCCAGAATCCGGACTGTTTTCCCTTTAAGCTCCACCAGGCCTTCATCCGACAGTTCCGAGCAGGTTCTCGAAAGTGACGGGCGGGCTACGCCGAACAGTTCAGCCAGTTTCTCCCTGGAATAGGGGAGCGAGACTGTATCGCTCTTCTGTTTTGCCGAGAGGCTCAATATGTATCCGGTGAATTTTTCTCTTAATGATTTGAATTTGAACAGACGGATTTTTTCTGCCAGAAAGGCCACTTTGTTGCCTGAATCACTGAAGTAATTGAGTAGAAATTCTCTGCTCTTTTGCGCCAGGGACAGAACATCCTCTCTAGGGATGGAGATGAGGCGTATCGGTTTCTGCGATATAAGTGTTACCGGGAGAGTGTTGTCATCGGCAAACAGGATTCCCGAAGCCATGGCATCGGGGGCTTTCAGGTTTTCTATTTTGATTGTCCGCCCTGTATAATCCTGTATCTCTGCCGATACTTCGCCTTCCAGCAAGATCCTGAGGGAATCATAAAGATCTCCCCGGATCATAATCATCTCGCCTTTGCTGAAAGTCAGAATATGATAAGTTATTGATTCCATCAGTGTCCGGATCTCTTCCACTTCGATGCCTTTGAAGAGAGGACTGGACGCCAGTATGGCGATATCCCTGTTTTCCATCTCTTAAAAATATCATAAAAATGTTTAACATGTAACACATGTTACGGAATGGATAAAAAAAGACTGATAATCTCACTCCTGTAAGCAGAAGCAACCGGCTTTGAACCGGCTTGTGCAATTCAAGGAGAGTAAAAAGAATGAGTATGTTTTGTTTTCAGTGTCAGGAAGCAGCCGGGAACAAGGGCTGTACAAAAATCGGAATGTGCGGGAAACCGGAAGAAACTTCAAACCTTCAGGACCTTCTGGTATACACGGTTAAGGGAATTTCCATTTATGCCAATGAACTGGCGAAAAAAGGTGAAATAGAGAATTCTGTCGGGCAGTACGTTATCCGCGCCCTTTTCGCGACAATCACCAATGCCAATTTTGATGATGACAGAATCGAGGCCCTTATCACAGAAGGGCTGGTCCTGCGGGACCGTCTGGCGGAGAAAGCCGGTTATTCTGGGAATAGGCATGATGCTGCCACCTGGACGGTCAGCAATCCTGCCGGTTATCATATTAAAGCGACAGCCATCGGAATTCTTTCCACGGAAAACGAAGACGTCCGTTCGCTGAGAGAACTTCTCACTTACGGCGTTAAGGGAATGGCCGCTTATGCCGAACACGCCGATGTTCTGGGTTTTGAAGACCCCTCTATCTATAATTTCATTTACGAAGCCATGGCTTCAACGACAATGGATCTTTCAGTTGATGAAATGGTCGCCATAGTTATGAAGTGCGGCGAAACAGCTGTTACGACGATGGCTCTTCTCGATAAGGCCAATACAGAGACTTACGGCAATCCTGAAATTACAGAGGTGAACATCGGCGTAGGAACCAATCCGGGAATTCTTATCTCCGGCCACGATCTGAAAGATATGGAAGAGCTTCTGAAGCAGACAGAAGGCACGGGTGTCGACGTTTATACCCATAGCGAAATGCTTCCGGCCAATTATTATCCGGCTTTTAAAAAGTATGATCATTTTGTGGGTAACTACGGGAATGCCTGGTGGAAACAGGATAAAGAGTTCGCCTCATTCAACGGACCCATTATAATGACTACCAACTGTATCGTTCCTGTGAAGGATGAATACAGGGACAGAATTTTTACGACAGGTTCTTCCGGTTACCCCGGAGTTAAACATATCGGAGACCGTGCGGCAGGCGGAGCCAAGGATTTCTCCGAAGTCATTAAACTGGCTAAGTCCTGCGAACCGCCTGTTGAAATAGAGAAGGGGTCAATTATCGGCGGGTTCGCCCACAATCAGGTTATGGCTCTGGCCGATAAGGTTGTTGACGCTGTCAAAACAGGTGCAATTAAGAAGTTTGTGGTTATGGCCGGTTGTGATGGACGGCAGAATGCCAGAAGCTACTTCACCGATGTGGCTCAGGAGCTGCCGAACGATACGGTTATCCTCACTGTGGGCTGTGCGAAATACAGGTATAACAAACTGAATCTGGGAGACATCGGAGGAATTCCGAGGGTTCTCGATGCGGGGCAGTGTAACGACTCCTATTCCCTGGCGGTCATCGCCCTGAAGCTGAAAGAGGTTTTCGGCCTGGAAGATATCAATGAGCTTCCAATCGCATTCGATATCGGGTGGTATGAACAGAAAGCTGTTACGGTTCTGCTGGCTCTCCTTCACCTGGGAGTCAAGGGAATCAGACTGGGACCGACTCTCCCGGCATTCCTTTCTCCTGCTGTGGCCAAAGTCCTTGTGGAGAACTTTGATATAAAAGCAGTGGGATCCGTAGCGGACGACATTGCCGATATGATGGCTGTATAAGCCTTATTAAAGGAAACAGAGATGCGGGGCTTGAAGTCAGCCCCGCATTTTTCCCGGATCTTCCAACTGATGTTGATGTATGTGAAAACTACGATGTTTTATTGAAAGCTCTTGTGGTTAAACTGCGGTGACTGGTTGAACCGTTTTCCGGTATGCAATGGCGTAGGGTTGAAAATCTGCCGTTGAAAACACTTCTTCACAATAGAGACACACCAGTTTCTCCGATTTGTCTGACAGGTTGTACTTGTGAAATTCCCCGCAATGGGGACACTGAAGGTAACTCATCATTATCTTTTCCGTATTAACCATATTCTCCTGCCTTTCCCTTTAGAAGTACATCAAAGGGATATATCATAAAAATACAGTGTTCTTTTATGAAATGATATAGGAAAAATTCCTATTTTTCAGGTCGTTTTTCCATTCGCAGGTGTGATATCCTCTTATGAATTTGTGAAAGTCAGCCAAAGTACGCCTATAATATATAGAGAAGGAGATCCCCATGAGCAAAATGGAAAAAAGAGGTTTCGATCTCAGAAGAAAAATGATACTGATGGTTATATCAGGGATTCTGATGATCAGCATCATTTCCGTCAGCATGACTCTTATCCTGATCAGAACCGTGGACAGTTACAGCTTTTTTCTCAATACCATTTCGGGGAAAACCTACAATCTCAATCAGATCAATTTGAAGCTGAATGTCTCTCAGAATAAAATAAGAGCCTTTCTGATGGAGCTGGATCAGAACGAGTTTTATCTGGTTCGTGATCAGATACGCGCCATGGAGGATCTGGTTGAAGAAATCTCTGTTTTTGATCAGCAAATATACGGTTATCTCGATGACAGGGAATTCCTTGATTCAACAGCCGAAGTCCGGTCCGGTCTGCTTGAGCAGATCGGCGAACTGAAGACCGCCGCGGAAAAAGTTTTTCAACTTCAATCGGAGAGAGGTCTGGCAGAAAACAGCGGTATGAGAGGGCAACTGAACCGCATTACCGCAGCTCTCAACGTGGAAATGAATAAAAGTCAATCTTTCCAGGTTCTGGAGGCATTTGAAAAAACACGGGTTCTCGAACTGAATTATCTCCTCAGAGGCAATACTGATTTTATCGCGCCTTTCAGAGAGCAGCTGACAGAATTAAAGAATATGCTTCCCGCCGATACCGAGACGGCTGTTTTGCTCAACAGATATTCTATCGCTTTCCTGGATTTAACCGAGTCGGAGGCTGCCATCGTCAAGGCCATTGCGGATTTGGCTTCTGTCAATACAAAACTCGATTCTACCCTCAATGATGAAATTGAGAGAATGGATAACTTTCTGGTCGAACAGAAAACTCTTTTATCGGCATCCAATACAAGAAATGTGGTCAATATTCTGATTACGGCAATAGCTGTCGTGCTGCTTGAACTGATTATCGCCGTTATCATATTGAGATCTATTTCCGTCCCCATGAAATTTATCATGGATGAGACCGCCCGTCTTGAAACAGGTGATCTGCGGGCTGATATCGATTACAGAAAAAAAGATGAGATGGGTCGTGTTTCCCGTTCTATCAATGGAGCTATCGGGGCTTTCCGGCAGCTCATTTCGAGGGCGCAGAATGTATCGGAACAGAGCGTAGACCTGACATCATCCATCGTTGCCACCGCATCGGAAACAGCCGCTGCCACTACGGAAATAAATGCCAACATCAACTCCATCAATAAGAAAACCAATATGCTCCTGGAGCAGGTGGATAATTCCAGTAAGGCTACAGCGGATATTTTCCAAGTGATAAACCGGTTCAAAGAGTCTGTTCACACCCAGACAGCTTCCGTCGAGGAAGCCACGACCGCTATTGAGCAGATGATTTCAACAATACAGAGTGTCGCTCAGATCGCCCAGGAAAGAGGAAAGGCGGCGGAGAATCTCAACAAGGTTACGGAAAATGGCGAAAGCCAGATAAACAACACTAACCGGATGATCGGAGAAGTGGCCCAAATTGCTGAGGATATACAAAATATCACCAAAATTATCAATGGAATCGCTTCCCAGACTAATCTTCTGGCTATGAATGCCGCCATAGAAGCCGCCCATGCGGGCGATGTCGGGCGGGGATTTGCTGTTGTCGCCGATGAGATCAGAAAACTGGCGGAGTCTTCATCGGTTAACGCCAAACAGATCAATACCCTTCTCAAGGAAGCGGGAATGAGAATCGGTTCGGCGTCGGAAGCTTCAAGCGAAAGCATCAGTTCTTTTCAGGACGTTAAATCAGAAGTGGATGTTTTCCTCCATTCACTCTCGGAAATCGCCGCGTCCATGTCAGAAATGTCAATCGGATCTCAGGAAATCCTGAAATCGACAGCCCATCTTTCCCAATCGATGACGGACATTTCCGATGAGACGGAGGAGATCGTCTCCGATGTCAACAATATCAGCGGATCGATGGAATCGGTGAACCGCCTGACCAATGAAACTACGAACGGCATATCTGAAATTCAGCTGGCCATAGAGGAAATCGATAAATCCATTGTTGATCTCAATGACAAATGTGTGGAAAATGAAGAGCTGATGAGTAAAATGAACAGCAATCTGAAGGAATTTCAGATCTGAAAATAGACAGGCTCCTCTCAATTATCGTCTATCTGCTCAATCGCGATCTGGTCAGTGCCAGAGTTCTCGCCGAGCGGTTCGGCGTAACAACCAGAACAATTCAACGCGATATGGAAGCCATTGAGCTCTCCGGAATTCCCATTGTAACGATTCAGGGTCCCAACGGCGGATACGGGATTATGGAAAACTTTAAAATCCACAATCAGCTCGTGTCCGTTGAAGACTTCTATTACATCATCACGGCTCTTAAAAGTGTTTCGGAAACACTGGCGGACGATAAAATCGACAATACCCTGGAGAAGATGAAAACGCTCATACCATCGCGTCAGACGGAATTTCTGTCCGAGAGGAATGAGAAGCTGTCAATCGACTTCACTATGCTCGGAGGGGATCCGAGACATCAGGAATCCTTTAAAGTCGTGAAAGAGGCAGTCGATTCGGAGAGGCTGCTCCGTTTTACCTACACCAATAATAAACTGGAATCGATCAGGCGGACTGTCGAGCCTCTGACCATAGCTTTCAAATGGCGGGCCTGGTATCTTTTCGCCTGGTGCTGCGAAAAGGGGGACTTCCGGACATTCCGGATTTCCCGGATGCGCGACCCGGAAATCCTTCCGACGCGTTTCAAACGCAAAGATATTTCTTTCGAAGAGTATCTTTCGAAGCAGGAAAAGAACAAATCCACTCCCACGACGGAGCTGACATTGCGCTTCGATGCTCCCATGCGGGCCATTGTTGAGGAATTTCACTGCCCCGACGATTGCAGCGAAGGACCGGAAGGAAGCCTCATCGTTAAAGCTTCCATGCCGGAAGACGGTTGGATGTATGGATTTCTATTGTCCTATGGAGAGTTCGTCACAGTTATCGATCCGCCCCATGTCAGAGAGAATCTGAAGCGGTCCGCTGAGAAAATCGCAAAAAAATACTGAAAATAAATATATCTGCGACATAGGGGTGTCGTATATGCCGTTCCATAATGAGATCAACAAAACAAGCCGGGCCGGACAGGGACTTCCCAGACCGGCGGAACGGCAAATAGAGGAGATCACTATGGAAATTAAAAATGTGGAAAGACAGCAGACTCTTATGATCAGAATGACAGCCCCCGCGGCAAAACTGCCGGAGATTATGGGTGAAGTCTACGGAGAGCTGGGCGCTTATATGGGGCGGAAGGGCATTGCTTTTGCCGGAGCCCCTTATGCGATGTACTACAATATGGATATGGAGGCTCTTGATGTGGAGATGGGTTTTCCCATCGTCTCTGAGGATGAGGGGGAGGGGCGGATTAAAACCGGAGAAATCCCCGCCGGGAAAGTGGCGGCCACTGTCCATGTCGGTCCTTATGCGAAGCTCGAGGATTCCTACAACAGCCTGATGAGCTATGTCAAGGAGAAAGGTCTGGACGTGACGGAGTGGATGTATGAGTACTATCTCAATTCTCCCATGGAAGTGAAGGAAGAGGAATTGCAGACTGAAATTTGCTATCCGATTAAATAAAGCCATCAAGGGGGGCGGCTGAACCGCTCCCTTTTTTCTCTTTCTCCTGTTCACGTCGGCTGGTAATGTTCATAATGGAAGGGAAGGAGACATCTATTTAATGGAAATCCATACCACTGAAGAAAAGCTTAATGCTCTGACTCATAATATCGGCGCCGGGCTAAGCATCGGGGGGCTGGTTTTTCTTCTTTATCTAACCGGTCAGAGCGGGGGAACGGCCACCCATTTTGTCGCTTTTTCTCTCTACGGAGCATTTCAGATACTGCTTTACCTTTCTTCGGGGCTGACCCATCTTTTCACGGACAAACCGCATATTCACGGTGTAATCCGTGTCGTCGATCAGACTTCTATATACCTTCTTATAGCAGGAACCTATACTCCCGTGGCGCTTATCGCACTCAAGGGAGCCTGGGGCTGGTCTATTTTCGGAGTGATCTGGGGCATGGCTATTCTCGGAATTGCTTTCAAACTGATAATGGGACGGAAAAAGCATATCATTTCCGATCTCTTTTATATCCCCATGGGCTGGACGATCGTTGTCGCCCTCAGGCCGTTGATGCGCGCGGCTCCCCCGGGACTGCTTATGTGGGTGGCCATCGGGGGCGGATGCTATACGGTCGGCGTGTTTTTTTATCTTATAAAGAAAATTCCCTATGCCCATGTGCTCTGGCATCTTTTCGTTCTGGGCGGAAGCATTTCCTTTTACCTGGGGTTTATAAAATATTTGATTTGAATTATATTTTTGTCTCTCCATATGATTTTTATTATATTCTAATAAAATAATATTAGGAGAGCATAACTCAATGGAAAAAAGAAAGCTTGGCAATTCCGGAATATTAGTTCATCCCATCGGAATCGGTCTGTGGGCCATGGGCGGAAATCAATGGGGGCCTACTGAGGACCGGGAGTCTCTGAGTACGATAGACCGCGCTCTCGAACTGGGTATAGATTTTTTTGATACAGCTGATGTCTACGGCGACGGACACAGCGAAGTGCTCCTGGGCCAGGCCATGAAAGGCCGGCGTGATAAATTCGTTCTGGGAACCAAAATCGGCTGGTTTGATTTTGACGGCGATAAAGGACAGTCCGCCTACACGACAGTTGAAAAAGTCAAAGAAGGTGTCGAGACCAATCTGAAACGCCTCGATACGGATTATATCGATGTGCTCCAATGGCATGTAAACTTCAGGGAACCGACCATGGAAACCTTTATCGAAGGATCTATGAAACTGAAGGAAGAGGGAAAGATCCGGGCTTTCGGAGTCAGTTCCAGCGATTATCCCTTTATTGAAGCTTTCTTCGGAAACGGAGAAGGCGACACTTTGCAGATAGATTACAGCATACTCAACAGAATGGCGGAAAATGAAATTTTTCCCTTCTGCCGGAAGAAGAATGTCGGCACGATAATCCGCGGCGGATTGGCCATGGGATTACTGACCGGGAAGTTTTCCCGGGACAGCGTATTCGATGAGAATGATTTCCGGAAAAGCTGGAAGGATGATAGCGAACAGAGAGAACAGTTTCTGAAAGACCTGGAAACCGTGGAGAAACTGAAAGAAGCGTTCCCCGGAGAAAACCTCGCCCAGCTGGCTATACGGTTTACAATCAGCCATCCAGATGTGTCTGTTGTCATCCCCGGAGCTAAGAGGATCTCTCAGCTCGAGTCCAATTTCGGCGCTGCTGAAAAAGGACTTCTCAGCAAGTATGAGCAGGCTCTGATCGACAGTATCGTCAATCCCGGCGGCGGACGGAGAATCTGGCCTGCTTGATGCGGTAATGCATTTCAGATAGGATGAGCCATGGGAATAATCTATGCTCTTCTATCGGCCCTTTCATATGGAACCGCCGATTTTCTCGGCGGTTTTTCATCGCGGAAAAACTCCGCTCTTCTCGTAGTCGCACTTTCTCAGGCTATGGGGCTTGTTACGGCTTTGGTGGCGGTCTATTTTCTACGGCCCGAATCTCTTTTGCCCTCTGATCTTTTGTGGGGTATAGCCGCAGGAATTGCCGGTGCATCGGGCGTAGGACTGCTGTATCACGGTCTGGCGACCGGTTTTGCCTCTATCGTTTCGCCCACGGCCGCCGTTGTCGGTGCGGCACTTCCCGTACTGTTCGGTCTTATCGCCGGTGAGCGTCCCCCGCTGATGACCTGGGCCGGCGTAGCTGTCGCCATTCCCGCCATTTTACTGCTTTCCTGGGAAAAAGGGGAAAAGCGCGATCATATTCTCAGATCTCTTGAGCTGGGAGTCCTGTCGGGAATTGCTTTCAGCGGATTTTTCATCTTTATCGCCCGGACCGGCGAGGGATCAGGTATGGCTCCTCTTCTGGCGGCCCGCGGTATAACGGTCCCTCTCTTCTTTACGATCGCCCTGGTCAAAAAGCAGAAACTGATTCCCCGGAAGGGTACTCTGGTGACTATTCTGGCCGGGGGATGTCTCGATATGCTGGCCAATGTTTTCTATCTGCTTTCGACTCGCACGGGGTTTCTCATTATCGCGGTTATTCTCACATCTCTCTATCCCGCACCGACCGTCTTTCTCCAGCGCTTCTTTATCAAGGAGAAATTGTCTGCTGTCAGGCTGGCCGGATTGGCTCTGGCCATTGCCGGAGCCGCATTGATCGGGATAGGCGGATAGAGTTTGATAACAGCATAAAGTTCCATTTCTCTCTGTTTCAGAAAGTCGTGAATCTCATTGGTGTATTTTTTTCTGATCTTTACACAAAATACGAAAGATCGTTTGATTTTCTCATTCCCTTGCACAAGACTTAGTGTAAGGGAGAGGTATGACACTTTCCGATAACCTCAATATTTCATTTCTTAAAATAATTATTTACTCAAAAACAATTTATTCTCACAATTCAGGGGGAGTTCCATGAGAGAAAAAGGCAAATGTCCCGTAACGGGAGCTACAAGCCGCGGCTCTAATTCAGGTATGGCCAATAAAGACTGGTGGCCGAATCAGCTTAATTTGAAAATCCTTAACCAGAATTCGAATCTTATCAATCCTTTGGATGAAGATTTCAATTATGCCGAGGCTTTTCTGAACCTCGATTATCAATCCTTAAAGGATGATCTATATGCTTTAATGACCGATTCCAAAGAGTGGTGGCCCGCCGATTACGGTCATTACGGACCTCTTTTTATCCGCATGGCCTGGCACAGCGCCGGAACCTACCGGGTCAGCGACGGACGGGGAGGAGGCAATACGGGGAACCAGCGCTTTTCTCCTCTCAACAGCTGGCCTGACAATGTCAATCTCGATAAGGCAAGACGGCTTTTGTGGCCGATCAAACAGAAGTACGGCCAGGCTGTTTCCTGGGCTGACCTTATGATTCTCGCGGGCAATTGCGCCCTGGAATCGATGGGATTCAAAACTTTCGGTTTCGCCGGAGGCCGGGAGGATATCTGGGAGCCGGAAGAGGATATTTACTGGGGCGCTGAGCAGGAATGGCTTGCTACCAGCGACAAACCGAACAGCCGATACAGCGGGAACCGCGATCTGGAAAATCCTCTGGCTGCCGTACAGATGGGTTTGATATATGTGAATCCCGAGGGTCCCGACGGCAATCCCGATCCGGTTGCGTCGGGAAAAGATGTGCGGGAAACTTTTGCCCGCATGGCCATGAACGACGAGGAAACCGTTGCTCTGATAGCCGGGGGGCACACTTTCGGGAAATGTCATGGAGCCGGTGACGCGGCCCATGTGGGACCGGAACCGGAAGCGGCTCCTCTGGAAGAACAGGGGCTCGGCTGGAAGAGCAGCTTCAAAAGCGGTAAAGGCGGCGACACCATCTCCAGCGGTATCGAAGGCGCCTGGAAACCCAATCCCGTTAAATGGGATATGGGCTATTTAAAGGTTATGTTCAAATATGAATGGGAGCTTGTGAAAAGCCCCGCCGGTGCCCATCAGTGGCTCGCCAAAGATGTGGATGAAGAGGATATGGTGGAAGACGCTCATGATCCCGAAAAGAAATTCCGTCCCATGATGACCACCGCCGACCTTTCGTTGAAATTCGATCCGGCCTATGAGAAGATCGCCCGCCATTATCTGGAAAATCCCGATGTCTTTGCCGATGCCTTTGCCCGGGCCTGGTTTAAACTCACCCATCGGGATATGGGTCCCCGTTCCCGATACCTGGGGCCGGAAGTTCCGGAAGAGGAGCTGATCTGGCAGGATCCCGTTCCCACTCCAGAGGATAATCTGATAGATGATGACGATATCGATGAGCTGAAGGAAAAAATCCTGTCATCGGGACTCTCCGTTTCCCGGCTTGTCTCGACGGCCTGGTGCTCTGCTTCAACTTTCCGCGGTTCCGATATGCGGGGAGGCGCCAATGGCGCGAGAATCCGTCTGTCTCCGCAGAAGGACTGGGCGATTAATGAACCGGAACAGCTTCAGAAAGTGCTTAAAGTTCTGGAAAAAATACAGAAAAACTTTAAAAAGAAGGTCTCCCTTGCGGATCTGATCGTTCTGGGAGGCTGTGCGGCTATTGAGAAAGCCGCCGAAAATGCCGGGTATGCCGTTTCGGTTCCCTTTGACCCGGGACGGACCGATGCGACTCAGGAACAGACCGATATCGATTCTTTCTCGGTTCTGGAGCCCTGTGTTGACGTTTTCAGAAATTTTCAGACAGGAATAAGCGGTCCCGGAGCTGAACATTATCTGCTCGATAAAGCCCAGCTTCTCAGATTAACGGCACCGGAAATGACTGTATTGATCGGCGGTTTAAGGGCTCTCAATACCAATTTCGGCAAGTCCCAGAAAGGGGTTCTGACCCACCGGCCCGAAGTGCTGACAAATGACTTCTTCGTCAATCTTCTCGATATGGAGACGGAATGGAAACCTGTTTCCGAAGAGGGGAAGGAATTCGAAGGCCGCGATCGGTTGACCGGAGCTTTGAAATGGACAGCCACCAGGGCGGATCTGATTTTCGGCTCCCACTCCCAGCTGCGGGCTCTGGCGGAAGTCTATGCCTGCGATGACGCCATGGAAAAATTCCTGGAAGATTTTATAATGGCCTGGGATAAAGTTATGAGCAACGACCGTTTTGATCTTTCTGTAACATATACGACATAGAGTTGTCCTATTAGTTCTCCTATAATGCGGATATCATTGATTTATTGGAGTTTAAGATGAAGCATGAATGGAGAAAAGAGGAAAAAAATTACTACCAGCCGGGGAGGAAACCTGAATTAAAGGAGATTCCCCGGTTTCAGTTTCTCACTATTTCCGGACAGGGGAATCCCAACAGCGAATCATTCGGCGAATACATAGCTCAGCTCTATGCGCTTTCCTACGGTTTAAAGATGAATCTGAAGAAAATGGACAATCCTCCGGCGGAATATCAGGATTATGCGGTTTATCCTCTGGAGGGCGTCTGGGATCTGACGGAAGAGGGGCGGCAGACTTATGACGGGGCGATAGATAAGGATGAGCTGGTCTTTACGCTTATGATCCGGCAGCCCGATTTTATTGATGAAGAGTACTTTCGGGAGATTCTGGAGCTGACAGGGAAGAAAAAACCGCATCCCCTGCTGGATAAAGTGAGATTTCAGTCAATAGAAGAAGGCCCGGTGGTCCAGATGCTCCATGTGGGATCCTATGATGATGAACCGGAGAGTTTCAGGCAGATGGAGGCTTTCGCTGCGGAGCAGAGGCTGAAGCGGTTATCGAAAACACACCGGGAGATCTATCTTTCCGATTTCCGGAAAACCGAACCGGCTAAGTTGAAAACGGTTTTAAGGTTCCGGGTTGCAAAGTCGTAATCGCGCGGCGATAATGTAACCATGACTGGACAACTGATCCCTTATCTCGTTTTTTCGCTGGCACATGTTCTCGGAGAGTTTATCGGTTCTATGAAGATCCGCTATTTTACAAAACTTCTCCTCATGCCGCTGCTGGCTTTATATTATCTGGCGGGAAATCCCGATCCTTCGATCCTTATGATTCTGGCTATTGCCGGCGGTTGGCTGGGAGATCTGTTTCTTATGATCCCCGATCCGGAAAAAACGCGCCGATGGTTCAAGCCGGGACTTGTCGCTTTTCTACTGGGGCATATTTTTTATATGTCGGTTTTTTTCAGGGCTTCAGCGGGAAAGATTGAGCTGACAATGCCTGTCATAACTCTTACGGGTTTCGTTATTGTCTATTGCGCATTGGTATTTCTGAAACTGAAACCATACATGGGAAAACTGGCTCCGGCTATTACAGTTTATATCGTTGTTATAGCGGCGATGGGTATTTCAGCTGTTTTATGTCTTCCCGGACAGGCAGCGGGGCCGGCCGTAACAGTTATTGCCGGAGCGATGATTTTTATGGTTTCCGATACGGTGAATGCCTGGAACAAGTTTGCAAAAGAAGTTCCGATGGAAAGGGTCATCACCATGACAACCTATCTGGCGGGGCAGGGGCTGCTGGTGGCGGGATATCTGGGGTTCATTCTCTGATCAGGAATAGAGCTGTTCCAGATAATCGATCAGCTTCAGGACTCTCTGATCTTTGAGCTTATAGTACATCTGTTTCCCGTCCCGTTCCTTTTCCAGGAACCCGGCCAGAGTCATAATTTTCAGCTGCTGGCTGAGGTTTGACAGTTTTGATCCGCAAATGGAAACCAGCTCCGAGACGGTGAAGGCTCCCTGGCTGACGGCGCAAAGGATATGAAAGCGGACCGGATTGGACATAATCATCAGCAGCTGTTCCACCTGCTCGCACCGTTCCACGACAAAGCGTGATTGTATCTGATTTATCAATTCCTGTCGGTCTTCCATATTATTCCTTTGTTATAGTTCCTGATCGGCAGTAACAATATCCCATCGTTCGGAAAATTGCTATAGCCGATCAGGTTTGCATCGGGGAGTTCTGTTTCGGGACTCGCCCGACACCAACATCTGGTTCAAAAGGCAGAGGTTTTGTACCTCTGCCCCGAACCTACTTGTCTTTAAAATTCGTCAGGTAGATATCGATACCTTTCGCCGCCGAATGCCCGTCGGCAATGGCGCTGATGGCATCGCGCTTGCGGTTGGCGATATCACCTCCGGCAAAGATCTTGGAATCTCCGGTCTGGCGGAACTCATTGATCTGAACCATGCCGCGGTTGAACACGAGGTTTTTGCCGATCTCTTCGGGAATGAAGCTGTAATCCGCTTCCTGTCCGATGGCCGTAATGACCGTATCGCATTCGATGACTTCCTCCGATCCTTCGATCAGAACCGGTTTGGGTCTCTGCCCTTCGCCCTGATCAACCATTTCCGCCATTCCGAAAAACAGTTTCAGCCTGGTCGAGTCGCCTTTCTCCACGCGGAGGGGTATGGCCTGGGTGACCAGCTTGCATCCCTCTCCCTGAGACTCGTGGATCTCCTCTTCGTCGGCGGGCATATCCACTTCCCGCCTTCTGTAGAGGATGGTCACTTCGGCCCCGTAGCGGCGGCTCGTTCTGGCCGCGTCCATGGCCACGTTTCCGCCTCCCACGACGACAACCGATTTACCGATGTCGGGAGTTTTGCCTTTGGTCACTTCGTCGAGAATATCCAGACCGGACTGGACGCCCGGAAGGTCTTCACCGGCAATTTCCAGTCCGTAGGGATCTTTCAGCCCCGTGGAAAAGAAAATGGCGTCGTATTCGTCATAGAGGGTTTTGAAATCCCGGTCTACGCCGATCTTCAGGTCCTGATTGATGGTGACGCCCAGCTGCCGGATGTATTCCACATCCTTCTCCACCTGTTCGTAGGGGAGCCTGTATTCGGGGATTCCGTAGCGGAGCATACCCCCGGCTTTCTCGTTGGCGTCGAATACGGTAATCTCGTATCCAAGCAACCTGAGATAGTAGGCGGCGCTCAATCCTCCGGGGCCTGAACCGATTACAGCGATTTTCTTTCCGTTGCTCTCATCGGCGCTCTTCAGGATTTCCTTGTAATCGCCCAGATAGATCTGATCGATGATATAGCGCTTGAGCCAGCGGATGGAAATGGCTTCGCCTTTGTGCTTCATGGCGCAGACATACTCGCAGGCGTGGGAACAGACCCGCCCGCAGCTCGCCGGAAGGGGATTGGCGTTGTAGACGATTTTCAGTCCTTCTCCCATATCGTCGTTTCGGATCGCTTCGATATAGGCGGGAACGTCCATATGGGCGGGACAGGTGGCGATACAGATTCCGCAAGCCACACAGCGGTCCGCTTCCTCCATGGCCTGTTCTTTGCTGTAGCCCTGAACCATTTCGATAAAGCTCTTCTGCGATTCCTCAAAGGAGAGCATGGGCATTTCCACCCGTTCCGCTTCGAGAAGATCGTAGCCTTCGGCTCGCCTGTATCCTTCGGCCCGGTCGTCCCAGGGCTTGGTCTCGCCGCCGGGTATAAAGCGGAAGTCCTCCGGATCGGTGGTGATCCAGATGTACTCGTTGCTCATTCCCAGGCTGCCGGTCGGGCAGATGTCCACGCAGAGGGCGCACCAGCAGCACCGGCCGTAATCGATTTTCGGCCTCAGCCCCGAATCGCCGTGGGAGCTTGTCTTCCCTTCCAGGGGAACCAGGTCGATGGCATTGTTCTGGCAGATCTCCTCGCAGGTTCCGCAGCCGATGCACTGGTCAATGGCGTTCTGATGAAATCCCCGGTAGCGGTCGGCTCCCGGCCGGGTTTCAATGGGCTTTCTGTTCGTATAGGGTTTTTCCAGAGCTCTTTTCCACACGGAAAAGGGGGCTATTATGTCTTTTAAACTCATCTCTTACCTCTCTATTTCCGGCGGATAGGTGTGCAGACTGACCATTAAACCGGCCGTATCGGCGATATTGGTCCTGATGGCCAGATGCTCCATAAGAGCCACGGCATGGGTGTAGGAGGGGCCTCTCACATAGGTCCGCCTCGGCTTGTCCGATCCGTCGGACTGAACGTAGAATCCGTATTCCCCTCTGGTGCATTCGGCCCGTTTGTAAGTGTGTCCGGCGGGGATTCGCCAGTGGAGAACGTTGGGCAGTTTGGTGAAGAAAGGCCCTTCCTTCGGCATCTTCTCCACGATCTGCCTGATCAGGTCTATGGACTGGTACATCTCCCTGATCCGCACTTCGCATCGACCGTAGGCATCGGATTTTGTTCCCGTAACGACATCGAAGTCCAGTTTGTCATAGACGAGATAGGGCGAATCCTTCCTGATATCCCTTTTGACTCCCGCCGCTCTGGCATTGGGGCCGGTTATGCCGTATTTATCCACCATGTCGGGCGTAATGATTCCCAGACCTTTGGCCCTCATTTTAAAGACGGCGTTGTGCATCATGGCCAGTTCCACATCGTCGAGGGTCTTCTCAACGGTTTTGAGCGTATCAAGAAGCTTATTGATCCATCCGGGGGGGAAATCGGCCCGGACGCCTCCGGGAAGCATGTACATGTGGTAGATTCTTCCGCCGGTCAGCTCCTCGAAGAGGTCGAGCATATAGTCGCGGAGGGTGACGGTCCACTGGCCGATGGTTCCCATGCCGAAGGAACCCGCCTGGCCGCCGATCCACATGAGGAAACTGGTCAGCCTGGCCATTTCCAGGTTGAGAGTCCGGATCCATTCGGCCTGTTCGGGGATTTGTATTCCCGCCAGCTCTTCGGTGCACGCCGCGAAAAGGTATTCGTTGAAATCCGGTTCGGGCACGC
The DNA here is from genome assembly GCF_014207565.1 of Spirochaeta isovalerica. Classification (NCBI taxonomy): domain Bacteria; kingdom Pseudomonadati; phylum Spirochaetota; class Spirochaetia; order Spirochaetales; family Spirochaetaceae; genus Spirochaeta; species Spirochaeta isovalerica. The sequence continues at coordinate 26,535 of NZ_JACHGJ010000003.1, forward strand.
AGATACGGCAGACTACGGGAAAACACTGGATGTATTTTCTCCGCTCCATCAGCTTTTCAAATCCTCTGTGGAGATAGCCCACATGGGTTTTGCAGTCTATGATCTCGTCTCCGCAGATCGTCAGCTCCAGCGACATGTTTCCGGTAATTCCCGGGTGCTGGGGACCCTGCCAAACCCTGAGGTACTTGCCCGATGAAAGGTCGTACCGGCTTTTTCCGTCCACTAGGGGAGGAAACTTGCTGTTTTCTTTTTCTTTTACCATGTTTCCGCCTCGCTGGGATAAAGATTTTCTTTCATATACTCCCTCGGATCGTGCGACTCTCTTCCGGGCCGCGGGTAATAGGTTTTGTCCGAGTATTCTTTCGTGTCGAAATCGCGCCGCATGGGGGGGATGTCCTCCCAGCCCTCGAGGGCGAAGTTCTCATAGAGCCCGGGGCTTCCGGGGAACTCTACGCCGTACATCTCCCGCATCTCCTGCTGATAAGTGGCCGCCGCCGGCCAGAGGTGATGGATCGACTCCATCTGAACATTCTCCCGGGCGATCTTCACAACCACTCCCATATCGTGATGCTTCTCGTAATTGTGGAGCATATAAGTCAAATGAAATTCGTTCTTCTCCAGGTGATCGACGACTGTAAAAAACACCAGATGGGTGTAGCCGTATCGCTCCTTCAGGGCGCTGACCACTGCGACAGCATGCTCTTTCGAGGCTGTTATAAAGTGGAGATCCGCTCTCTGTTCCACCAGATCTGAGACCTGGAATTGTCTGGATAATTCATTAAATTCAGTCATGTTTTCTCCCTACCAGTTGTAGTCCGGCATATTCCAGTCTTTGATGATTTTCTTCTGGTTCCCTTTGTACCATTCGAAATTTTCCGCATACTTGTTGGCGTTCTCACCTTTGCCGTCTTTAATGAGCTTTTTCAGCTCGTTGATTCCGGCGAGGAGAGCTTCGGGTCTGGGCATGCATCCGGCGATGTAGACATCCACCGGTATATAGTGGTCCAGTCTGTTTATCGTGTTGTAGCTGTCCCAGTACATGCCGCCGTTGACTGTGCAGCTTCCCAGTCCCAGAACGAACTTGGGGCCCTGCATCTGCTCGTAGGAGCGGACGATTCTCTTCATGGTTTTGACCGAGGCGTAACCTCCGATGATGAAGAGGCCGGCCTGGCGCGGCGTCGGCCTGGGCTGAACGCCATACTGATACATGTCGTAGCGGCTGGTCATAAGAGGGCGGAGCTCGATGGCTCCGCAGCCCGTACCGAAGCCGAGAATCCAGAGGGATTCGGATCGGGCCCAGTTGAGAAATTTCTCCCAGATGCCCCGGTAGGGGGCGTCGACCTGAGGCGCGGCGTCGCAGAACAGGGCTTTTTCCTCGTCGGGAAGACCGGCGTTGAGGAGCCTGCCCTGGTCGTTGAAGAGCTGCATCTGGTCCATATCATTCATATTGTCACTCACATCAAACTCCTTAAATCATCTGCTGGATCACAGCTATCAGTCCCAGCAGAGTGGGGACTCCCAGAAAGAACCGGATGGACTGTTCGGTCCGGAACCGGGGGAATGACACACCGACAAAGACCACGTAGAGGTAGATGAGGAAGGTCTTCATGATCATGATTCCCAGGGCGATGAATATATTGGGATGGGCCGCTCCGCCGAAAAAGAGGTTCATAAAGAGAACCATTTTCGCGCCGTTGAAGATGGCCCGGTTTGTCTGCAGCATCCCCAGGAATGAGGAATGCATTTCCGTCGGCGGCCCGATGGGAATTTCCTGCGGCGCGATGACGATCGAGAAGGGATTGTTCATGGACATTCCCAGGAAGGCCAGCATGCCGGCGGCCATGGCGAAGGGGTTGGTAAAGGCCACCCAGTTCTGCCATCCTCCCTGCTGGGCCGCGACGATCTCCGTAATGGAGAAGCTGCCGTACTGGGCGGCGACGGCGATAACCGCCAGCGAGAAGGGAAGTTCGAAAGCCGTCATCTGGGCCAGACCCCTGGCGACCCCGATGGGGCTGTAGGGGTGTCCGCTTTCTCCGGCTCCCAGTGCCATTCCCAGCTGTCCGAAGAATATAAAATACATGACGAGCAGCACATCGCCGGAAAAGCTGAAGTTGGCGAAAATTTTCGATCCGAAGATGACGGGGATGAAGAAATAGGTTCCCAGACCGCCGGCCAGCCGGAAGACCGGGCCGAGGTAGAACATGATCCCGTGGGTGACTCCGCTTCTCCGGGCGTTGTTTTTTATTATATCGATATAGGGCTGCCAGACCGGCTGGCCTATACGTCCCTGTACCTTGGCCCTTACCCTTGCCATCGTTCCCAGAAGAAGAAGGGAATAATTGAGTATCACGAAGAAGGATATGAGGGTGTACAGGGCTTTGGTTAAAATTGATGTTAACATCAGAATGTCCCTCCTGCCAGAAGATGGAATAGTATGACGAAGATGATTATGTGAAAGGCGTAGGTCTGGGCGTTGCCCGAATAAATCCTGCGCACCAGTCCGCCGAATGCGTCTGTCGACTTCCTTATCATGGTCCAGAACCTCTCGGCCCGCACTTCGACCAGGAAGCCGAGAGCCTTCTGATAGTGGGAGAAGAAGTTATAGGCATAATGTGTCGTTTCCGGTTTGTAGGGCCGTTCGGCGGCGAAAACGATGTTGAACTGTTTCACTTTCTGGATTCTGCTGTTCACGATCATCAGCCAGGCCAGGGGAATCAGAAAAACTCCCATGGTGACGTACATGACTGCCGAGCCGTTCCAGTAGCCCAGGGACGACAGAACCGTGGAGCCCTGCCATGCCACGCCTTCCGCCGCTGCGGGATAAACCATTTCGACAGCGGCCTGGAGCGGTTTGATCAGCAGAGAGGGGAACATGGAGAATCCCATAATGGCCATCATGAAAATCGCCTGGGGGATTAGGCCCCAGATCGGCGCTTCCTTGATGTTCTCAAACATGCCGGTTTTAGGCTGCCCCAGGAAAATCGTGTGGATCAGCCGGAACAGATAGAGGAAGGCGACGCCCGATGAGAACATGGCCAGTCCCGCGTGGAGATACCAGCCCTTCTCCATAAGCGAAGAGTAAAGCAGCCACTTGCCGCCGAATCCCGTCAGCGGCGGCACGCCGGAAAGGGCGATAATCGCCAGAAGCACGGAGATAAAGCTGATGGGCATCTTCTTTATCAATCCTCCCATCTGATACATGAGCCGGGTTCCCGTCCTCATGATAACGCCGGCTATGGCCATGAAGAGGAGCCCTTTGAACAGGAGATGGGTCACCGCCAGATAGAGAGCTGTCACCCAGCCCAGATGGGACTGGATGCTGAAGGCCAGTATCATATAGCCGATCTGCCCCATGGAAGAATAGGCCAGAGTGTATTTGATATCCTCCTGGAAGAGAGCCATCATAGCTCCGGCGAGGGCGGTAACGACGCCGATCCATCCCAGAATGGCGTTGATGTCGATCGAGGCGAGAAAGGCATTGCCCGCGCCGGGAAAGAATGTCTGTCCGTAGATTCCCGCCGTAATAAAGAGAACGAAAAGTCCCGCTTTGCTGAGAACCGAACTGAGAAAGGTCGAAACTTCATCCTCCGCTTCCGCATAAGCGCCGGGAAGCCAGATATGAAACCCGATCGCGCCCATTTTGATCAGAAGGCCTATAGCGAAAATCAGTCCTGTAAGCGGACCTCTGAATCCGTCGGCCAGCGCGTACATGATCATAAAAGCTCCGGCGAGGGAAAACATGATGTAACGGAGAGAAGCCCTTGAGGCCTGTCGTCCCCGGATAACCAGAAAGAAGGAGGAGACAGTCATCATTTCCCAGGAAAAGAAGAATCCGAGGGAGCTCTTGAAAACCAGGAGGTTCCCCAGCGAGAGGATCATCATCACCAGAAAGGGGAGAAGCCCCGGTCTCTTATCTCTTTTATTGAAGAGCAGGAAGAGCTGGACCAGTGAACCGGCAATGAAAACAGCGCCGAATATAAGCGTCATGTTGTTCAGATCGCCGTAGATGAGATAAGCGTATCCGCCGAGACCCGCCATGGCCAGAATATTTTTCACGGCGAAAGGCAGAGCTATAAGATCAAAAAGGGCATAGAGGGCCAGTGCCGCGAGGGGCAGGAGAAGCCGTTCCTGACCGTCTGACAGGCTGAAGAAAGCCCAGACCAGTCCGAGCGATGTCAGAATGATGATGCTGAGAACCGGAGCAAGAATCTGCCAGGCCGGTTTTATGGTCAGGCTGGCCGGTGCGGGAGCCGCTTCCGGTGCAAAATCTTCCGGAACCTGAGGAGCGATAACGTCTCCGGCATCCTCACCGTGAGCCTGGGTTCTGATAAACCAGCGGAAGAGGTAATACACTTCCAGGAGAGAACCGATCAGAATGACGGCGATTCCGCCGATGTTTCCGGCGGCGCCGAAAGAGGTTATGACAGCCCATTTCGCCCAGAATCCCGGGAAGGGGGGCAGAGCCGTCAGGGCGAGAACGGCCATTCCTGCCGGAATGAGCCAGCCCCTGTTGCCGCGGTAGTCCCCTTCTTTCGATGATTTGTGAAGTGCGTCTTTTTTGAGGAATTCCGTCAGCCAGAAAAGAGCGCTTTTTGCCAGAGCGTGATTGATCAGCAGAGCCAGCGCAATCACTTCAATTGTATCCAGGCGGAGCATCGATGCGATAATCGATAATCCCCTTTCTTCCGAAAAGCCTGCCGATGGGCTCAGCAGAACGAAAAGAATGAGACCGGTCTGGGCAAGCGATGAATAGCCGAGCATTCTGCGGCCGCTGGACTGCCGGATGCCCGCCAGATTGGCAAGGAAAAAGGTCAGGCCGGCGATTATAAGGGCTGCATAGACAATTCCGCCGCCGAAAGCCTGAAGCAGAGGCTTTAATTTCATAAAAACCAGAATGAGCGCTGTCGTGTTCATGGCGCTTATGACGGCTCCCGTTCCCGGATCGGCTGATTCGTACACATCGAGAGCCCAGCCGTTAGCGGGAAAGGGTTTCAGTTCTATGAGAATCCCGATCGTCAGGAGCAGGAGCGGCAGGTAGAGGTTTGCCTGTCCGCCCTGTGCCACAATGACATCGAGATTGAGCTGTCCCGTTTCTCTGTAGAGGAAGGCCACGCCTATAAGGTAGAACGCCGAGGAGAGCCCTCCGGCGATCATGTACTTGAATCCCCCCTCGAATCGCCGTTCATCGCGGCCGGACACGAGAAGCCCGTAGAGGGAAATGGATGTTATTTCCATAAAAACGAAGAGGTTGAAGAGGTCTCTTGTCATCACCAGCCCGCTCAAACCCAGAATGAGAGCGAAGTAGAGGGACAATTCTTTCCCCTGCCAGACCGCTTTCTTTACGAAGATCTGAAAGGCTCCGCTGAGTAAAGCGACAAGATAAATCACGGCCAGACCCGTCGCCTCCATCATGGAAACCGACAGGTTGATGGATACGGGCGCTTTGAACCCGGCTGTCTGACTGATAATGGCTCCTGTCTGGAGGATCTGGGCGATCCAGGAGAGACTGGCTGCGAAAAAGCCCGCCAGAACGAGAAGGCTCAGTGTTTTTATCAGACCCTTTCCCGCCTTTTCCAGCACGGGGAGAAGGAAGGCCATAGCCAGAGCCGCTGCAATTATAACAATAGGTGTCACCATTTCAACTCCTTGTGCTCATCGGCATTCATGGTCGGATTATTCTGAACCATCCGCACAGCGAAACTGAGCATCAGCGCTGTAACGGCCAGGCCGATAACGATGGCCGTCAGAACCAGAGCCGAAGGGACGGGGTCGACCGCATTCATTAAAGCCTCTCCCTTCGAAAGAGCTTCATCGAGGATCGGAGCCGTTCCGCCCTTGCGGTAGCCGATCGCCACCAGAAGGATGTGTATTCCCGTGTCCAGGATGGAAAATCCTATGATCATGCGGATCAGATGTCTCCGCGAGAGGATTCCCCACAGGCCGATCGCCATGACGACGAAAGCCAGAATGTAGAGTAATTGCGTCACTTTTCACCTCCTTTGGAGATCATGGCATTCAGTACGGCGCTGAGCTCCGAGCCGACTTTTATTCCCACGAGGGAATAGATGACCGGTATGGCGCCGGCGGAAAATATCCCGCTCCATTCGCCCCTGGGAAGGAACCGGGGATCGAGAAATCCCGCTGCCAGATAAAGGCCCAGAAGACCGATCGCCACATAGGACGCTCCGGCAAGAGCTTCGAGGAGCGAGGTCATGAGGTGGGAAACACCCGGAATGACGCCGCTGAGAAGAAGAAGGAGGGCGGCCGAAGCGATAACGACGCCTCCCTGAAATCCTCCGCCCGGACTCAGGTGCCCATGAGTGAAAATATAGATCCCGAATATGAAGAGTATGGGGAAAAGCAGGGAAGCGCCGCTTGCGAGCAGTTCGCTGGGGCCCTGGGTCTTTTCCCTCTCTTTTTCATCCATCTTCAGCCCTTTGAAGGCCAGCATGATTCCCGCCGCGGCTGCGAAGAGAACCGTCACTTCTCCCAGCGTATCCAGGCCCCGGTAGGTCACGACGACCGAAGTGACCAGATTGGGCGAGTTCAGGTCATCGGCGCCGGAGGAGAGATAGTATTCCGCCAGAGAGGAAACATGAGTCTGTTCTCCCAGGCCTTCCAGGAGGGGAAGCAATATAAGCGCCAGAAGAACCATGGAAACGATAAGAAGGATTCTTTTAAGCATTTTTATCCTCCTTATCAGTCGAGGAAGCGGTAATGCGGCTTATCCGCCTCCAGGCGATCAGGAAAACGACTGTCGTCAGAGCCGAACCTATGGACGCTTCTGTCATGGCGACATCAGGCGCTCCCGCCAGTATATAGATGAGCGAGGCCACGAGGCTGACCGCTCCGCTGGCGATAATGGCTGAAAGTATTTTCCCCGTGTAGAGAGCGAAAACCGCCGAAACGGCGATGACGATACCCAAAACGGCTACGATGTAGATCATTCTTCATCCCTCCTTGCCTTCAGATCATCGCGGGACGATTGGCTCTTTCCCTTGACGAAAGGGTTCATCCCGATGAAATGGGCCGCCCGCGCCAGCGCGTGGGAGGAGAGGGGGTTTGTGAGAAACACGAAAATGATCAGAGCCGCCATTTTCAGTTCCCATCCGGGCTGATGCAAGGCGATCCCCGCGAAGATAAGGGCGCTTCCCAGCGTGGTGGCTTTCGTTCCGGCCTGCATCCTGTTGTAGGTGTCGGGCATTCTGATAAGTCCGATAGCGGCCAGGAGAAGAAAGAGCGATCCGATTATGGCGAGTATTCCGCCGATATATCCCAATATCATATCAAAGCTCCTTTTCCAGATAGCGGGCCAGGGCTATGACCCCGAGAAAACTCAGGATTCCGTAAACCAGAGCCACATCGAGGTAGATGACCCTGCCGAAGCAGCAGGCGAACATGGCAATCCCCGAAAGGGAGATGATGGTCATGGCGTCCAGGGCGACGACGCGGTCCGTCGCATCGGGGCCGGCGAGCAGTCTGTAAAAAGAGAGAACCCCGGCTATGAGGACGATGATTCCGGCTGTGAGAAAAAGCTGATTAACCAAAGATCACCTCCAGATATTTCTCGAAGCCCGAGACGATTTTCGATGTGCTTTCATCGACATCATGAGAGGCGACGTCGATCCAGTGAATGTAGAAGTCCTCCCCTTCGGCCTCAACGGTTATGGTTCCGGGAGTCAGGGTTATGGCGTTGGCCAGAAACAGCCTGCCGAGGCGGCTTTTCAGTTTCGTTTTGACTCTGACGATACCGGGGTTGATGGGGAGAGAGGGCTTGAGAACCCTGAACGCCACATCCAGGTTTGAGAGGATTACCGCTTTTACAAAAACCAGTAAAAAAATAAGAGCGTAAATGATTTTGCGCGGGGCCAGGCTTATCTCTTCATATATCCGCAAACCCGGAAGAGGCAAAAGGGAGAGAAACAGGGCGATGCCCGCTCCCAATGCCAGATCGGCTGATGAAAAAGGATACATAACCAGAAGCCAGATAACCGTCAAAATGAGAAAAGTAGCAAGACGCATTCGAATCGTCTTCATTGCTCCTCCTTTGAAGGACTTCACTTCGATAAATTATTATTTTATTAAATGTTAAATCGTTAAACTGTAGCTGTCAACAAAAAGAGAATTGGGGAGATGGGAGGAAGGATATTCAGCGTGTGGCGGCGACTCTGTAGAGAACGATCCGTTCTAGCAGGTCGAGAGGCAGCTCTTCGTCCCAGGGTAATTGAACCGCTCCCTTGGATGCTTTATAGGCCTTCAATTCCGGGGAGAATTCTTCGATTCCGGCGGGGGTGGGGTAGAAGCCGATGTGGTTTTTATTTCCGGCAAAATGAACGAGGTTCTCTCCCTGATGATAAGTCGGCATCCCGTAGGTCATTTTTTCCGTGGCCAGGGGTGCCGATTTTCTGATTATCTCTCTCAGCTGTTTCAGTTTGGCCCGGCGCTCTCCCGTGAACGTTTCCATATAGGCATCGACTTCCGGGGAGGGCTCCACCTTGAAATAAGTCCCCATTTCCAGCAGTTTCTCCTCAATTTTCTTCATAACCGATGGCCCGAGGCCGTGGAGGGAGGCTATTTCATCAATGGTGAAATTTGTAAAATCGCTGAAGTCTTCTATTTTCAGAGACTCGAGAGCTCTGTGTGCCGGTGCGGGCATTTTCATATCGATCATAAAGTCATTATAGGTTTACAACCGCAGTGTTGCCAAATTCTTCCGTTAGAAGTAGAATTCCACATCTATGAGTAACAACGACGAAATTATGATCAGGGCTGAATCTCTGACGAAGAAATACGGTGATTTTACCGCAGTGGACGGGATCAATTTCTCTGTGAAGAAAGGAGAATCTTTCGGTCTGCTCGGTCCTAACGGGGCCGGGAAGTCCACGACCATGAGGATGATCGCCGCCGTGTCGAAACGGAGCGGGGGAGAGCTGGCCATTCTGGGACAGGATCCCGATCGCGACGGACCCGATATCCGGGCCCATCTGGGTGTTGTTCCCCAGACAGACAATCTGGATACGGAAATCAAGGTGAAAGACAATCTGTACGTCTACGGCCGTTATTTCGGCCTTCCGGGGAAGTTTCTCAGGGAAAAGAGCCGCGATCTCCTGGAGTTCGCCCAGCTGACGGAAAAAGCCGATGCCAAAGTTGATACCCTTTCCGGCGGTATGAAGCGCAGGCTCACAATCGCCCGTGCTCTGATCAACGAGCCGGACATCCTGCTTCTGGACGAGCCTACGACGGGGCTCGATCCCCAGGCGCGCCATATCCTCTGGGACCGTCTCTTCCGCTTGAAGGAAGAAGGGGTGACTCAGGTTATAACGACCCATTACATGGATGAAGCGGAACAGCTCTGCGACCGGCTTATCGTTATCGACAAGGGAAAGATCATGGCCGAAGGATCTCCTGCCGATCTGATTCAGCGTTATTCGAGCCGAGAAGTGACGGAACTGCGCTTCGGATCGGACAGGAACGCCGCCGCCGCGGAGAAACTGGCGGATCTGGGTGACCGGATGGAAATACTCCCCGACAGGATTCTCATTTATGCGGAAAACGGAGAGGCTGTTCTCGAAGCCGTCGCGTCCAGAGAATTCAAACCGCTGACCAGTCTTGTCAGGCGGTCCAGCCTGGAGGATGTGTTCCTCCGGCTGACCGGAAGGAGCCTTGTGGAATGAGTTCATCAGCCATAGAGAAAAAGGCCCTTTCCGGCGCGGCGGCCCATTTCGGAGAACGCCGCAGTTCAAAAGCCGGGATGTTCGGCGCCTGGTATGCGGCAGAGCACCGGCTTCTCACCATGAAGGCTTTCGTCTCCACGATTGTGGCGACGAGCATTTTCAATCCCCTTATGTACCTTTTCGCTCTGGGGGTCGGAATCGGAAGTTATGTGGACAAGGGGTCCGGAGGGGCTCTCTTCGGAGTCTCCTATCTCACATTCGTAGGACCGGCTCTTCTGGCCTCGGCATCGATAAACGCCGTTTTTGAAGAAACAAGCTATCCCGTTATGGGCGGATTCAAATGGACCCGGGAATTCTATGCCATGCATGCGGCGCCACTCCGGCCCGATCAGATCGCATCGGGTGTGCTGATTGCGGCGATGATACGGTCCGTTTTTACGGTCCTGGTTTTCTGGATCATGCTCCGCCTGTTCGGGACTCTTCCCTCCCCGAGGGCTATTCTCGTACTCCCGGCGGCTGTTCTCAGCGGATTGGGAATCGGTTCGGTCATGGCCGCGCTGGCCGCCAGTCTTAAAGATGACGACGGGTGGTTCGCCCTTATCAACAGAATGGTTATCGCGCCGATGTTTCTCTTTTCGGGGACATTCTATCCCCTTGAGCAGATGCCTATTTGGATCCGTTGGATAGGCTGGATTTCTCCTCTCTGGCACGCAACGGATTTCGGCCGGTGGGCGGGATTTGATCATCCGGTTGAATCATGGCTGGTCGTCGTTCACGCAGTCTATCTTATCGGTCTGGCCGGAATCGGATGGTTTCTGGCTTCAAGGCAGTTCGCAAGGAGGCTGGAGGAATGAGTGAAATAAAACGGGATATTCCCCCCCGCTACAGGGGACCTCTTTCCCATATCTTTTCAGGCCGGGCTCACACGGTCGTTCTGCGCTCTCTTTATGCGCTTAAGACATCGGCCTGGTATGTCGTTCTGTCGGGGTTTTTCGAACCCCTCTTCTATCTTCTCGCTTTCGGTCTCGGCGTAGGGAAACTGATCGACGGAGTGACGGGACCGGCCGGTCAGCCCATCGCCTATGCGGCTTTTATCGCACCGGCCCTCCTGGCCACTTCGGCCATGAACGGGGCATTTTACGATTCCACATGGAACATTTATTTCAAGATGCGGTTCGCGCGGCTCTACGAAGGGATGCTGGCCACGAGCCTCGGGCCGATGGATGTGGCTCTGGGGGAAATTGTCTACGCCCTTCTGCGGGGGCTGGTTTATTCAACGGGATTTCTTATCGTCATGTACGCCATGGGACTGGTTCTCTCTCCCTGGGGCTTCCTGGCTGTTCCGGCCGCTCTGGTTATCGCCTTCGGTTTTTCCGCCTGCGGGATGGCCGTAACGAGCTATCTGAAAAACTTTCAGGAGATGGACTGGCTGAATTTTATCATGCTGCCCATGTTTCTCTTTTCGGCGACACTCTATCCCATAACGGTCTATCCTCCGGCCATTCAGTTGCTGGTCAAGGCTCTGCCTCTCTGGCACGGCGTAGAGCTGATCCGCCATCTGACCATCGGTCCTCCCGGCATGGCTGTTCTGGGGCATCTGGCCTATTATGCTGTGATGATCGCCATCGGACTGACATTTACGACCAGAAGACTGACAAAGCTGTTTATGAGTTGATGTCTGGATTTTCCGGTGGATCGACATTCCATGAACGGTAAATTTCTTCGATGAGCCCCCTTTCCTCTTTGAGAAAGCTATCGAGACGATCAATGACATCTTCATGTTCGAAAGTGGAGAGACAGTGGTCTGCCTCGTCAAAAGGAAGATTTCTGTCAAAGGTTATCAGGTTTTTGAAACCTTTCTCCTCTGCTGTGTAGAAGGCCGGAGCAAGAGAAAGATAGGCCGCTTCCAGTCTGCCGCTGACGATCATTGCAACCAGAGATTCATATGTGTCGACTTCGATGAGTCTGAGATCCCCGTATTTAAGATACACTTCGAGCGAGGGGGCAGTATAGCCGCGGATCGTGCCGATTCTTTTATAACTGATGATTGAGCGGCCGGCATTTTCATTTCTGACGATAATACCGTCCAGAACGACCATGACAGGGGCGCTGTAGATAAGCTCGCAGTCAGGAGAATTCCAGTCCGGATTATCGGGATAACGGAAATCCAATAGACCGGCCTGGTAATTGTCGGAAAGGCGGAGAATGGGATAGGGTTTAAACTCGAAGTCTATACCGGATTTCTTTCCGAATGCCTTCAGGATATCCGGTACAATCCCGACGAAATCTCCCGACGAATCTATTCCGTAAAAGGGAAGATAGGAAACTTCTTCCACTCCTATCGAAAAGGTTTCTGAGTATAAAAATATCAGAGGAAAAAGAAAGAACAACAATGCTATTGGATATCTCATTTTTCCTCCTGATTTCCGAATTTAAATATAATCTTTCGTCATCTTTTTATCAAAAAAATGATGGAAACTATCCGTAATATAGCATGACATTCAGGTAATCCTTTTGAGGGGATTATCCATTAATGTAACTTCTAAAAGCTCAAAAGGTCCTGAAAGGGCATATAACCCCCTGGCATGCTTTCTGCATTGACTAAAGCAAGGAGCTTACTATGCCAATAAAAGACGCGGAAAACTACATCAGAGAAATTGCGGTTGATATGGATTTGAGAAAATCTCTCTATGCCTACAGCACTTCAGCTGAAATGATGACTTCCATTAAGGACTCGGGATTTAACTTTAAACTCTATGAATTTGAAGAATCGATAAATCACCTGAAGGTCGAATCTCCCGATGAGGAACAGGCCATCATGCTGGAAGAGATTCTCCTCTGGTGGAAAATGCTCATGTATGACGGGTCTATCTGTGAAGAAGCGAAATCGGCATCCTGTTCTCCTTCCCGGTGTTTTTCCTGCAGCAGCTGTTGAAAACAGAGCTTTGTTCTCCTTTTTCTTCTGAAGTATTACGATTTTCACACTTATTGGGTAAACTGTTCATATAATACGGCTTCAATGGAGGAGCGCATGGACAGCAGGGTGACTGCTTTGAAAGGCGAGTGGTCTTTCGGGGATCATATAGGAAAAATAAGAACGATTCCGGGAATCAGAAGAAATCAGTACAGCATGAATCCCGGAATGCCGTGCCTGTATGCTCAATTGTTCTCCCGGAGCCCTGTTTGAAACTTACGGATGAACAGAAAAACGAAATAATCTCTTTTACAGTCGAACTGGTCCGCCTGGCGGGTGATTCGGGGCATGAAGCCGCTACTGCCCGATGCGTCTACCGGAAGATGGAGGAACTGGGATACGACGAAGTTACGGTCGATGAATACGGTTCGGTTATCGGTATTTTGAAAGGACAGAAAGAGGGACCGGCTCTTCTTTTCGACGGGCATATGGATGTTGTTCCCGTGAGGGATAGAGAAGACTGGACCCATGAACCCTATGGCGCGGAAATCTCGGAAGGTCGGATCTGGGGGAGAGGTACAGCCGACATGAAAGGGGCTCTGGCCGCCATGATCTGCGCTCCCACTTATCTGGAAAAAACGGATTTTTCCGGGAGGATTATCGTTTCGGCTTCTGTGGCGGAGGAGCTGCTTATCGGTTCGGCACTGGAGAAAATCCTGCAACGCTATCGTGCCGATGCTGTTGTCATCGGCGAACCGACAGGTCTTAAACCGGGAACGGCAGAAAAAGGCCGGTCAAGCGTTGAGATGATCTGCAGCGGAACCGTGGCCCACAGCAGCCGCCCCGACCTGGGTGACAATGCGGTTTACCGCATGATGGAGGCCGTTGAGAGGATACGCCGGATGCCGCGCCGTTCTCATCCGCTCCTGGGAGAGGAAGTGATTGAACTTGTGGAGATAACATCGGAGCCCTCACCGGGAAACGGCTCTATTCCCGATAAATGCCGGGTGTTATGGGAATGCCGACTCTTGAGCGGGGAAAGGGAAGAGGAATACCTGGAGAGATGGAAATCGGCTCTCGAAGGAACCGACAGGACCGAAATCAAAATCGCCTCTTATAATCTTCCTTCCTACCGGGGACCCCTTTTGACCATGAAGGATTTTCTTCCGGGATGGATCGGCAGTGAAATCGACCATTCGTTTACGGCTCTTGTCGGCAGATCCTTAAAAAAATGCGGAAAAGCTGTGCATGAATACGCCTCGCCCTTCGGCTGCAACGCCCTTATCAGCGCGGCCCGCATGAAAATCCCCACCGTCATACTCGGGCCGGGGGACATAGCGCTGGCTCATAAACCCGATGAGAGCATTGTGATTGATGAGCTGTTGAGCGCCGCGTCCGTCTACGGAACCATCGCCCGCAATTTTTTAAACTCCTGATCGGCTTCGGTTCAGGTTTTGCTCTCCGTCCATGGGCAGAGTAGTCTCTGGCCGAGGTTGACCAGTTCCATCAGGAAAAAACCCGCCGCTCCGAGAACGAATATACCCCCGTACATCTCGCCGTAGGCCAGACGCGACCAGGCATCCATGATATACCAGCCGATTCCCGTTCGCGACGCGTAGGTCTCGGTGAGGAAAAGAACGGCGATTCCCGTACCGAGTGTCAGTCGGACCGTAGAGAAAATCCGGGGCAGAACCGCCGGAATAATGAGGTGAAACAGGCTGTCGGAAAACTTTCCGCCAAGGCTTCGGTATGAATCGAAATAATGCCGGTCGATCTCTTTGACTCCGTCGGTGATGTTCAGGTAGAACTGAAAGAAAACGATAAGCCCCACCATAAAGATTTTTGAACCGTTGCCCAGTCCCAGAAAGAGAATAACCAGAGGAAGAAGCGCAATTTTGGGAATCGGGAACAGAAAATACATAACAGGGCTGATCAGTCTGTCGAAGGTTTTGCTGGTTCCGGAGGCTATACCAAGGATGAGCGCGGGAATAAATGAGAAAATAAGCGCGGCAAAGACCCTCAGAAGCGAATATCCCAGGTGAGAGAGGAGACCGGTCAGAATTTCCGGCCGGGACAGTTGTCCCAGAACCACGAGAGGCGACGGAAAAAAAGACATATCCGACAGCCTGCTGCCAAGCTCCCACAGAAGGAGCAGCACCAGCAGGGATATTAAGCGTTTTCCCTTCATCAGCTTCTCCTTTCCAGCTCCCGGCGGACCGTGACACAGTGTTCGAAAAAATCGGGACTCGTGCGGTATCGGTTCCCCGATGGATTGTTCTCCACTCTGTGCATCTCCCCTTTGCTGTTGAGAATATGGATGGTATCGGACAGGAATACCGCTTCCTCGATGCTGTGGGTCACATGAATGACAGTCATGGATCGGCCGCTTTTTTCTTTGAGAGTTAAGAGACGCTCTTGGAGCAGTTCGCGGGTCATGGCATCGAGGGATGAGAACGGTTCATCGAGAAGAAGGAGATCCGGTTCCAGTATGAGGGCCCGTCCGATGGCCAGTCTCTGGCGCTCTCCTCCCGAGAGATTGGCCGGATAGGAATCTCCGCGGTCTTTCAAGTCCAGTTCCGTGAGGATCTTATCTATTTTCACCCTGATTTCATGCCTATCGGTTTTTCTCAGTTTTAAACCCAGCGCCAGGTTTTCCCGGCAGCTTTTCCAGGGAAACAGGCCGAAGTCCTGGAGAATCATGGAGATATCCCGTCTTCCCGGAGAGGCCTCTGTTCCCCCGATGAGAATATTTCCCCTTTGAGGGGCAATGAGTCCCGCTGTCAGGTAGAGCAGACTGGTTTTTCCGCAGCCCGATTTCCCGATGATTCCGTGGATTTTTCCTTTATCAAAGGTGTAATCGAATGAGTTGAAAATTTGCTTTTCCGGCCCGTAATCCAGAGTGACGTCTTTAAGAGTGACCATCGGTTTCAGTCCATCGCTCCGTCCCAGCGCTTTGCCGTCTCCTGGGGAATCCCAAGCAGATCGAGCAGGCGGGATACGGTCCCACGAACCATTTCATCAATCGAGGCGGGTTTCTGGTAGAAAGCCGGTACGGGAGGAAAAATGATACCGCCCGCATCTGTGACCGCGAGCATATTCTTCAGATGAATCCGGTTCAAAGGTGTTTCGCGAGTCAGCAGAATGAGGGGTCGCCTTTCTTTCAGAGTCACATCGGCGGCCCGTTCCAGAAGGTTCGAAGAGAGGCCTCCGGCGATCCGGCCGAGGGTTCCCATGGAACAGGGCGCCACCACCATGCCTCCCGTGCGGAAGGAGCCGCTGGCGATGGGGTGGTGTAGTTCATTCCGGGGATAGGTTATCAGCAGATCTCCCATCCCGTCCAGCTCTTCCGTCCATTGCTCCCAGGATTTTTCCGTTTCAAAAGAGAGAACCTTCCGGGCCTGTTCGGTCAGAACCGCCGAAACCGGAATGTTCATAGAAATAAGAGCGCGAATCGTTTCTATGCCGTAAACGGCACCTGTCGCTCCGGTTATGCCGACGACGACGGGATTCCTGTCAATTTCCATAGAGACCTCCGGGAAGATAGATATCCAGAAGCGCAAATAGAAGAAAGAGGGGAGAGAGCAGCTGATTCAGATGATAGGAAGCCAGGGGAATCCGCTTGATGCTTCCCTTCCTGGCAATCAGCTGCTGGGCTGCGAGAAGCCCGGCCGCCGCAACCAGTCCGATGCCGTACCAGATCCGCAGGGGGAAGAAAAAGTAATTCGCTCCCCAGAAAACCAGCGCCCCGAAATGAGTCAGGGCTGATATATCGAGACCCCATTTCTTTCCGAAAAAGGCCGGAACCGAATGTATCCCCTCATTCCGGTCGTGATCTATATCCTGAACGGCGTAAATGATATCGAAGCCAGCCACCCAGAGAGCCGCACCGGCGGTAAGAGGAAAGAACCGCAGTTCAAAAGCTCCCCGCAAAGCGAGAAAGCTTCCCATAACCGCCGCGGAAGTGGTGATACCCAACCAGTAGTGGCAGAGAAAGGTAAAGCGCTTGGTAAAAGAGTAGCCGAATATGAGAACCAGAGCTACAGGAACCAGAACCAGGCAGAGGGGATTGAGCTTCCAGGCGGAAAAGAGAAAGAGCCCCAGGCAGAATGCCGTGAAAAGACCCAGCTCGAAGGGCTTCAGCCTCCCCGAGGGCAGATCTCTACCGGCCGTCCGGGGGTTTGCTTCGTCTATATGGAGGTCGATAATCCGGTTCAAGGCATTCGCCCCGTTCCGGGCGCCGAATACGGCCAGCAGTATCCACAGAACCTTCATCGGCTCGGGCTTTCCCGAGCTTTCCAGAAGAAAAGCCATAACAGCCAGGGGAAGGGAAAAGATAGTGTGCTCTATCATCACAGCCGATCCGATCAGGCCGATCTTGCCGGCGGCTTTTTTAATCAGTTCCAAGACCCAGTTCCCCCCAGATCGCATCGATCCGCTCTTTCACATCTTCGCTCATTTTAATATCTTCGGGCCACTCCCTGTGGTGGTTGTCCATGGCGCCTTTTTTTGTGGCGTCAATGCCGATGCGCGTCCCGAAACGGGGCAGGGGAGATGCGTGATCCAGAGCGTCGAGAGGTCCCTGGGAAAGGATAAGGTCACGGCCCGCATCGATATTGTTGAAAACTTTCCACATGACGACGCTCAGATTCTGAACATCCACATCGTGGTCGACGACGATAATCATCTTGGTGTACATCATCTGCCCCAGACCCCAGATGGCGTTCAGGACCTTGTGGACCTGGCCGGGATAGCGCTTTTCAATGGAGATGATGGCGCAGTTATGGAAAACTCCCTCAAGGGGAAGGTTCATATCCACGATCTCGGGGATCATTCTTTTCAGCAGCGGCAGAAAGAGACGTTCCGTCGCCTTCGCCATATAGCAGTCTTCCATGGGCGGCTGCCCTACTATTGTCGCCGGGTAGATCGGGTTTTTTCTGTGGGTAATACATGTCACATGAAATACGGGATAATCGTCCGCCAGAGAGTAGTAACCCGTATGGTCCCCGAAGGGGCCTTCTCTTCGCAACGGTTCGGAAGGATCGACATAACCCTCCAGAATGAACTCCGCCTGGGCGGGTACTTCGAGGTCGCATGTGACGCATTTGACCGTTTCCACGGGTTTGCCTCTCAGATATCCGGCGAAAAACAGCTCCGACACACCTTCGGGCAGAGGTGCTGTCGCCGCATAGGTGACAGCGGGATCATCTCCCAGCGCCACGGCGACGGGCATTCTCTCGCCCCTTGCTTTGTATTTCTGATAGTAGTGGGCGCCGTCCTTATGAAGGTGCCAGTGCATGCCCGTCGTATTTTTATCAAAGACCTGAAGACGGTACATACCCATATTCTGGGAACCTGTCTCCGGATCTTTTGTTATCACAAGGGGAAGGGTGAAAAAAGGTCCGCCGTCTCCCGGCCAGCAGGTCAGGACCGGCAGTTTGCTCAGATCCGGTTCGTGTTCGATGACTTCCTGACAGGGAGCTTTTAATACTTTATGGGGAAAGAAAAGCCGTGCCCACTTCGCTTTGGGTAGGAAGCTGGCGAAGTCTATCTTCACCATCTGGGAGAAAGCCCAATCCAGAAGCTCTTCCAGCTCCTGCGCTTTTTCATCAATGGAATTACATCCCAGAGCCAGAGCCATCCGTTCGTAACTTCCGAAAGCGTTTATCAGTACGGGATAATCGGATCCTTTGACATTCTCGAAGAGCAGAGCCGGGCCGTAAGCTTTGGAAACCCTGTCTGTTATCTCGGTGATCTCTAGACGGGAATCCACGGGATGGGAAATCCGCTTGAGATCCTCTCTCTTTTCAAGTTCTTTTATGAAGTCCCGCAGATTTTTATATGCCATCAGTGTATAACCATCCCGTCTCTGGATACATCCAGTTTAAGATCATATTTTGTTTCGTACCAGTCTTTTACGGAATTGAAGTACTCTTCAGTAGGTAGAGTAATCTCCTTGAAGTCGGGCATGGGAAAGTCTTTCGCATCGGGGAGACGGATCGCATCGAGCAGCTGGGGATGGAACTTCTCCGGATCGGCATTAATTTTTCTCACAGCGTCATTCCACGATGCCTTAAGAGCTTCGGCTCTTCCGGGATTTTCATTGAGAAACTTTTCGGAGAAGGCCAGGATCGTCGGGGTCAGGTCCGTATCGGCCTGATCTTTCAGATTGACGAATCCATCAGCCAGGAGGGGCCATGCGAGGCCGTCGGAGAGACAGGCCATGGGCAGCTTTCCGGTTCTCAGCATTTCCAGACGAACCGGAACCTGGGGAACGGCGATTTTTTCCACTTTTTCACCATTAAGAAGGGTATCCACCATATATTCGATAACAGTGTTTTCCGAAATTCCCACCTGATAAACCCCGTCGTTTGCGTGATCGGGGTGGGCGGTAATAAAAAAACGGCACTCCGTGAGAGTGAGAATCTTCAGAGGCGATCCGCTTTTCTCAAAATGGAAAAGACCGATCATATCGCCGGAAATCCCGTCCAGTTCTCCCGCTGCCAGAGCGATATCGCGCTCTTTGGCGCTCATAAAGGGAATGGCTTCCACATCGTCCATCACTATGAGGGGAAGGGCACCGGGATCGGGCATAAATCCGATTCTCACTTTCTTATCCTGATTCTCTGCTTCCTGTTTACCCTTTGCATTAAGTCCGGTGAGAACCAGCAATCCGCAGAGTATTAAACACAACCTTGTTTTCATTTCAGCTCCATAATTGCTATATTTTTATCTAATTGAGAAGTATACAGGATTGGTGAAGATTGCGGAAGCTGATAAATTAATTCGGTTGAATTGAATCAATCGGCTATGACGGCCCGGTTCCGGCCGCTGTTTTTGGCTGAATAGAGGGCTTCATCGGCTCTCTGCAGGACTTCGTCGATCGACTCGCCGCCATCGGAAGTGGTGGCCCCGATGCTGATTGTCAGAGATGGAGCGTCCGGGCTGGACCATGAACGGATACTGGACAGGAGGCGGTCAATGATCCGGCGGAGATCGTCCGGCGTTTCAGGAGAGAGGAGAATGAGGAACTCATCGCCGCCCCATCGGGAAGCGTGATCATAGGGCCGGATCGATTCTATAAAGATCGAAGAAACGGCTGTGAGAACCGTATCGCCCATTGCGTGGCCGAAGGAATCGTTGACTTCTTTGAAATAGTCTATATCGATCCATATCAGTCCGAAAGTCTCTTTCGTTCTGGCGCTCCGCTCATTCTGGCCCTTCAGCCTTTCCGTCATCCCTCTCCTGTTGAGAAGGCCGGTCAGAGGATCGGTTAGCATCAGGTCTTTGAGTTCGGCCGTTCTCGCTTCCACCTGCTTTTCCAGATCGTCTGTATAAAATCGTATCGCATCTGCCATGGAGGCGAAGCTCTTTATCAGGGCGTCGATTTCCCCTTTGCCCGATGGGAGATCCAGCTCTTCGTGAGAATCCTTGCCCAGCCTCCGGGTCGCTTTTTCGAGCGCCCCTATTGGCTTGAATATCTCGATCCTGAGAAACAGGCTCAAAATAATCAGAACTCCGATGAGAATGAGAATGAATATGATTATGGCGGGAATGAATCGGGAGACCGGCATGATTTCCCCGATATTCAGAAGAGAAATTTCGTACCAGCCGATCGTCGGCAGATAGGCTATCCCCGCGAGGATCTGTTCTCCCCCGATTACAGCTTTCAAGGTTTCGATCTTTTGAAGATCATCGGCTTCAAGAAGCTTTTCCATAATCGCATAAGCCTGCGCGCATTCCCCGGGGTCGGTCAGGAGCAGATCGATCGTGTGCTTATCCTGTTCCGGCTTTACAAAACTGGCATAATCGATCATTTCGGGGTCGCGATAGAGCTGTATGGCGCCGTATCTGTCGACGAATAACGTCGTGACGCCCGCCTGGTGAACATTGACGACTTCCGAGAGAAAAACTTCAAGGGGGATGCCCGTGCCGACGACTCCGAGGATCTCATCACCTATATCGCCGGCGATATCCCGCATGAGAATATCGATCCACAAATTGGTTATGCCCAGTTCCGCATCGGGATTGACATTGAGGTGGAAATCCAGACCTTCTTCGATCAGCCTGTAGAACCATATGTCCGCCTCATTTTCCGGATTCAGATAGTAGCGAAGCTCGCTTCCGCTGTATTCATTCTCCGCGTTATTGTGATAATAGGAACCGTTCCGGTTCAGGGCGACGAAATAGCTGTGGGACTGGAACTTCTGACGGTAATTCTCCATCTCCGATAAGGCGGGCTCGAATAAACCGGAATCTTCCGGGTGACGGGCCAGGCTTTGAATGGCTGTATTGCCAGCCATTTCCTGAGCTATGCCGATTTCCCGTTCCAGAGGCTGGAGAATGCGCGCCGAGTCGTTGAGGACCTGTATTTCCACGACCCTCCGCCCCCAGCTGTCCACAACCGATGAGACGATTTTTGCGACGAGAGCGTAAGTCAGGACCGATGCGGCTATGAGCAGCAGGAAAGTGATAATGGAGAAGCGGAATCTGAGGCTCATGCCTTTGCCTGTAGAGAACATATAGTAAAGTTTAGTACAAGTAGAACCATTCTGAAATGGCTGCTAAGTTCTTATTCATTTTCTCCCGATAATCCCAATTCCCTATAGACTAATTGTCTTAACTTTCTGAAAGGGGCATAACTCATCATGGTTTCATCGGTTTCATATTTTTGAATAATCTGCAGGCAAATATATATATTGCCTGTCAAATATTCGTTTTCCGCTTTTTTATATTCTGCTAATAAATTTTGAGATATAATAATATCGTTATCGGAAGGAATCTTCTGGAGAATTTCTTCACGAAGTTCTTTTGCTTCTTTGTTGGTTGGATTAAGTTTAATCGCTTCATTCAGAAGATTTAAAGCACTTTTGTAAGTAATAATATCTTCATCTTTAAGGGTATTTAAAATAATCGAGGCTTCATCGTATAACTCTTTGCATTTTGCTGCATTTTCGGGAGAGATTTCTTCCGGAGCAATTCCGATAATAACTTCAGCCTGGTGAATCAGATCTTCGAGACCCGGCCATGCAGGATCGATCTTAAACAATACAAGAAGTTCATGATAGCCTTCCAGTTGTCTCTCGGTAGGCTCTGCTGAAATAACCGGAAAAGTGAAGAGACTTAGTAACAACAGGATTTCAATCTTTCTTCTCATGCCTTTTTTCTGCCTTCAGAATCCTTTTAAAGAATCATAATATTTTTTGTAGACTAAAGCCTTCAGTTTGATAAAATCAGGATTATTCTCTATAGCTTCATTGTTTGACAATTCTCTTATCGTTGAAAAAGACTTATATAAATCACCATCCATATATTCTTTCATAGCCCTCTCATAGAGACCTCTCAGGCCAGATGACATAATAATAGGTCTATTTCCGCCTTTTTCAAAAAGCATGACATCCTTTAACTTGATTGCCGGAATATTATCCGGATTGAGACATATAGATTCTGTTACCAGATCCATGGCCTGCAATACTTGTATTTCCGTTTTGGTCTCCAACTGCCAGATTTTTAAAGCATCTTCATATAATAATTGACTCTGATTTATACAATACTGATCTATCTTTACCTGATTGATGCCCAGTCGTGATTCCGCTGCGGATAGTAATTCTGATAATCCAGGCATGTCGGGATAGGATTTCCATAGTATGAGCAGGTCATAGTATTCTTTCGCCTGGAGTTCCAACTCTTCCTGAGAATTGAGGCTGAATGTGATTGAACACAATAATAAAAAGATTAATAGTTTAGCTTTCAAAAAACATACCTTTTCAATTCTATCATGCAGTTATATTATTACTCTTTTCCTGTATATAAATCATCTAAATCAACAACTTCAATACCCTGTTTATTTAAGTTGTAGCCGGCTTTTTCAATTGAGATATACATAGCATCAGGAAAGGATTTAAAATAACGGAACATTTCAGTTGGAAATCCTCCTTTTCCTGAAAAATCGGGATGATCAACTATATAAAAATCGGATCCTTTTCTTTCCAGTTTTATCTGAAAATCCGGGACTTCTTCATCCGAGAAAGTTAACCAATGGACCAATCTTCTGTCCGATGTATCAATTCCCGACAGAAACATACATTTGTTTATTACATCGTGGGCGGAAGATAAGGACGTAAGATCGTGATTTTCTTCTTTTATCTGCCAAAGACCCCGTTTCAGACTCTTTTTGATTGTTGCTCGACATATCATAGATTTTACCTTTATCGTTATTCAGCATTTTAAATCTCCTCCAGAGATTTTTCTTTTATCGTCATCATTTCTTCAATAATATTAACATATTTCGAGTCGAGAAATTGGATAGAATATCTCTTTACAATCTCAAGTAAATGAAAACTCAGACGGCTAAGAGCAAATTCTATCATTTCCAAAGGGATCTCATTATAGAAAGCTTCGGCTATTGATCCGGCAATAGCTGCCTGGGTGTCCGCATCACCTCCCAGTGAAATAGCATTTCTTAGAGCATCTTCAAAATTCTCTGACTCGAGAAAACAGATTATTGATTCGGGAACTGATTGCTGACACAACGTAACGGATTGGACAAACGAAGATTTTGAAACTCTGACAAAACTGGTAATCGATAAATCGGTCGAATTCAACTGTCCCATACTTTCCATGCCCGGAGGCGGATACAGCATGAAGACCGCCGTGGATTTATCCATTCGTCACGCCGGTCTTCTGGATAGCTACAGAAACTGACCCCTACATCTCCTCATCCTCAACAAGATTCCCGTCGCCAACCGTATCGAGAACCACAGAATGAACATCGTAATCGAACCATGTCCTAAAAATATCCAGCGTAAACCCCTCGGGCCGAATGTCATCGTCGGGATAGTGGCCGCTCAGCTCGTATTCCAGCAGGTCGAGATAGTTCTCTTCAATCCACTCTTCGATGGACTCAGCCTCATCATCGCTGACCAGATAGACAGTCCTGTCCTCGTTGATCATCTCCAGAGTCATCTTTCCCCCGTCGTCATAGGGGTCGTTTTTATTTATCCAGTCCAGTGCGGGCTGTTTATATGTCAGTACCAGAGCGCCTCTGTTTATCATTATTTTCTCCTCTTCGCCCGGTTCGTGGGCTCGGCCTCATAGGGATTATCGGGCCAGTAGTGTTTGGGGTACCGGCCTTTCAGGTCCTTTTTCACTTCATTGTAGGTGTTATCCCAGAAGCTTTTCAAGTCTCTGGTTATCTGAATGGGACGGGAGGCCGGCGAGAGAAGATGGATTGTCAGCTGATGCTTTCCTCCGCAGAGAAGAGGCGTTCTGTCCAGTCCGAAAAGCTCCTGCAGCCTCACCCTCAGGAATGGTTCCTTTTCAGAATAATCAATGGGAATTTTCGATCCGCTGGGCACGATGAGGTGTGTCGGTGCCAGTTCATCCAATTGCCTGAGCTGTGTCCAGTCAACCAACCCCTTCAAGGCATCGAGAAGAGGAATCTCGGCTAACCGGCTTTTCAGGTTTACAGCTCCGAGAAAAGGCGTCAGCCAATCCATATTCTCTGTAAGGGCTTCATCTCTGAGATCGGGGTATTCCTCGAAACCTTCGCGGCGAAGGAAGAGAATACGGTTGCGGAACAGTGTCGCTTCTTTGTTCCAGTTCAGGTCATTCAAACCGCCTTGTGCCAGATAGCGGCACAGCGCTTCGCGGAAACGTTCCGGTTCAATGCTGTTCAGTTTCTGTTCTTTCAGAACCAGGTGGCCGAGTTTTCTCATTTTCAGAGCGGCAAAGCGGTTTTTTTCTTTATCGAAGTCCAGCGTTTCCTCTTCTCTGATCGCCTCTCCGAGTTTTTCCAGAATTTCCTCTTCCCTCAGAGCAGCGGCAAGAGAAATCCGCGGAACAGATCCTGTTCCTCCCAGCGAGGGAATAACCAGATAATCGCAGTGGGAGAGAGAATCTCCTTCTTCAATCGAAGCCTGGCTGCCGTTGGAAAGAGAATAGGTTCCATCAGCCCTTCTTTTTCCGACTCTATCGGGGTATGCTGATAGGAGAAGCGAACCGGCAGTAATTTCTGAAACGGTACTCTGCTCTTTTTTCCCTTTCCCCATGGAACGGCTGTACTCCTTGATCCGGTTTGCCGCATTCCTGTCGATTGATCCTCCGGGAGGGGTCTTACCTGTCAGAGCTTCCAGTCTGTATAATATGTCAGTCTGATGATAATCCCTGGGGAATCGCAGGCAGTCTCTCTCGGAAAGGATAGCCGCCAGATCTCTGGCTTTTCGGGGGGCTCCGGCTTTATCTCCATCCAGAACCATGGCTCCCAGTCGGGGGTGTAGCGGCAGATCGCTGATTTGCTTTCCTTTTCCGGTTATCCCTGTCCTGTCGACGGCGCCCAGTTCCTCCAGAAGCATCCGTCCGCCACGGAAGATCGAGTCATTCGGTCTGGTCAGCCATGTCAGTTTACTGTAGTCGTTATAGCCCCAACGGGCGAGAACCAGCGCCAGACCGCAGAGGTCTTCAACGGCGATTCCCGGTTCTCCGAAGGGATCGAGCCGTTTGTGTTCATTCCAGAGGCGGTAACATAGGCCGCTTTCAAGCCGTCCCGCCCGTCCCGTTCTCTGATCGGCCGATGCCCGGGAGACAGGCAGAGTTTCCAGGCTGTCCATTCCCATCCGGGGATCGAACCGGGGAGTACGTATCAGCCCCGAATCGATGACCACCCGGATTCCTTTTATCGTCAGGCTCGATTCGGCAATGGAGGTCGCGAGAACGATTTTACGTTTTCCCTCTTCGGCCGGTTCGATAGCCAGTTCCTGTTCCTCCCGCGAAAGGTTTCCATAAAGAGGAAAGACTTCAATAGAACCGGGAAGAGAATCTGAGAGCATCGACTGGACTCGCCGGATTTCCCCGACGCCCGGAAGAAAGACAAGAATGCTGCCCCTTTCCTCCCTGACCGCTTCCCTGATAATCCAGACCGTGTGGTCGATCAGATCCCGGTCCCGGTCCTCCCTGTAGCGGATCTCGACGGGGTAGCTTTTTCCCTCGCTGGATATTACCGGTGCGCTGCCCAGATATTCGGCAACGGGAGCCGCATCGAGGGTGGCCGACATGACCATAATCTTCAGGTCTTCCCGGAGAATCTCCCGGCTCTCCTTTAGAAGCGTAAGAGCCAGATCGGCATCGAGAGAGCGTTCGTGAAATTCGTCGAAAATGACTAGAGCCGTATCGCCCAGTTCCGGGTCGCGAACCAGTCTGTTGAGAAACACCCCTTCTGTAACCACTTCGATGATTGTGCGGTCCGATACTTTTCTGTCCAGATGAACCGAATATCCGACCCGTTCACCGGTCTTTTCTCCCAGCTGCCGGGCCATCCACCAGGCGGCGTTCCGTGCGGCCAGCCGCCTGGGTTCCAGCATGACTATTTTTTTTCCCTTCAACCAGGGCCGATCGATCAGTTCAAGGGGGACGGCTGTGGTCTTCCCCGCTCCGGGAGGCGCCTCGATAACCAGGGAAGATTCCCTTTCGAGAGTTTCCAGAATTTGAGGCATTACATCGTATACGGGAAGGTCACGGTTCATGAGCAGCATTGTACAGGAGTGAGTCGTTTGTGGGAACTGATTGAGCTCTTCAGGAGATTTTCTTCAGTTTCATAAATTTGTATTCTTCAATCAGCTGATTGTACTTATCAAAGACAATGCCGGCTACGCTTTCCCAGGAGCGGTAGAGGTCTCTGTAGGCCCCTTCCCCTGTCTTGCGCAACAGGTCTCTATCAGCCAGAATTTCTGTTATTTTATCAGCATAAGCTTCCGATGTATCGCTGCTTAAAAAGCCGTTTACCTTATCGACTACGCCGTTTGCCGTCGTAGCCCCTTCGATGAATACTGTAGGAACAGACAATCCCGCTGCTTCTCTTGTCGCCAGCGAAGCATTATCGTAAAGCGAGGGGAACAGAAAGAGATCGGCTGTACTGTAAATCGCTTTCAGCTCCTTGCGGTCATAGACGGGACCTATAAACTGAACTTTTTCCCGCAGCCCCGGTTTCCTGACCAGATTCTCCATTTCCTGAAGGTCGCTTCCGTTACCGACAAAGCGCATCTGGAAATCCATTCCCCGGTCATGAAGAATTTTCAGGGCTTCGATAATCCGGCGGATGTTTTTCACCCATCGGTGCTGTCCCACATAGAGAAAGACCGGAGAAGAGTCATCGGTTCTGAGCAGCTGTCTTCCCGAACGGATCAGCTCTTTCCTGTCTTCATTTTCCTGAACGGCAATATCGCTGCCGTTCGGAACATAATCGACAGGCCCTTTATATCCGTATGATCTCAGGGTATCTATTATCGCTTCATTGGGAACCCATACAGCATCGGCGCTGTCGTAGAACTGAACTATGAGTTTAATCAGCTGATCCAGCGGGGTGTCCAGAGGAAGCCACCGGGCAAAATCGTCGCGGTATTTGGAATGGAAAGTCGCCACCATGGGGATGTTCCGTTTCTTTGACAACGAGAGAGCATAGCCGCCGCTGACAAAAGGGCAGTGGGCGTGGACTATATCGAAAGGTATTGTTTCAATCCTTTCATTAAATGATCTATCTATTCTGGGCAGCCCGAGCCGGTAGGGCCCTTTTCTCTGAATAGGCAGGGAGGCGAATCGGAGGATGTGCTCCTGCGAATCCCTGTATCCGGGAACCCTCGGTCCTATGGCAAATGAAGGACTGTATTTTTTGTTGAGCCAAAAGGCATAGTTCTGGGCGGTTATAGCCACTCCATCCATAATCGGCGCCAGAGAATCATTGAATTGACCGCTAATAATCATATCTATTTCAGCCTCTACAACTGTAATTTATAAATCACTCAAATCATCGTCAAACAATATTTAATTGAAGTTAGATCTTTATGAGAAGGAAAGCTGTTCTATAATTAAAGAAGGAGGTCTTATGGTTGATTATACTGCCGGGGGCGGAGAAGAGAAGAAAAAATCCGGTTGTCTCACGGTCCTTATTATTATTGTTGCCATTCTGGCCGGATTGGGCACCGCTGTCTATTTTCTGCTTCCGTCTATCATTGCCGGAGCTGTATCGGGCGGTTTCGCCTCAGGAATACTGCCCGATGAAGTCCTGATGCAATTGGAAACAATTAATGTTCAGATCGATGAAAACATCGGTCAGTTGGAGCAATACGGACTGGATAACGATGAAATACGGACTCTAGTGGAATCAATTGATTACGGAACTGTGGAATCTGTACTGGATGAGCTGGAAGGCATGGAGAATGTCACGACTTCCGACCTGATTGATCTGATGGACCGCCGCGTCGATTTATCGGCTGTCGATCTGGAAAGGGTCAAAAAAGATTTCAATAGTCAGATTCCCGAAGAGAACCTGAACAGGTTGCTGGAACAGGCACGTGAGAACCCTCTTTTTGCCAAAGCAGCCTTCAATATATTCAAAGAGACTCTGCTGAAATCTCTCGAAAGTGAGGATACCATAATTCCGGAACCGGAAATGGAGCCGGAACCGGAGCAAAGCGGCGGATCTTCTTCGGGCAGTTCTACAACAAAGAAGAAAAAGTAAAGCAGGACACGGACATATCTATCTCGAATCCCGCGCCTTTGTACAACCGGAGCGCCTGCTCGTTCTCGCCGTTAACCACCAGCATGCAGTCGTCCAGTCCGTTTTCCTGACCTATGGAAATGCCCGCTTTCAGCAGTTCTTTTCCCAGTCCTCTCCCCTGGTATTCCGGGATCAGGGCAATGGGAGCGATAAAGCTGTAAATTCCCGTTTCATCTTCCTCTTTTATCACTCTGACTATGCCGGCGCCTTTATCTCCATCTCTGAGGATAGCCATTCCTCCGGTCAGAACCGATTTGTCATTATAGTGTTTCAGCACATCTTCACGGCTCAAAGGTGTTTCCGAGCCCTTAAGGTTCCTGAAAGCGGCATTCCGGATCTCTCCGTACAGTTCCGCATCCCTTTGGGGATCAATCGCTTTCAGAGAGAAACCCTCGGGAAAACGGGCCGCAGTCTTTTCTTTGTTCTTCCGCACCATGACGAAGGACGTGCGGTAATAGGTAAATCCGAGATCCCTGATCAGGCTCTGAGTCTCTTTCAGCTTATCGGGGAGAAACATTTCCATTTTGTCTACGGGACAATCGAGGGGGAGGGCCGCTTCCAGAAGTGAGCGGTAATTCTCAATATCAGTCTTTTCGCAGTGGAAAATCCGGATACGGGCCCGCTTCCCCTTTACGAAGTACTCATCACAGATAAGCGAAAGGACTCCCCGGAGGTCATCTCCATCGAAAAGCAGCCATGTGGGATTCTCCGGGCCGATTGCAAAATCTTTCAGATCCTCATCATAGAGAAAGGATTCATCGTGATCATATTTGTGATCTCTGCAGTAAGCGAGGAAAGAGGTGAGATTTTTATCATTCAGTTCTGTTACGGTCATAGCTTATAATGTTTCAAATACAGGATTTCCGCCAGAGAATAAACAGTTGGAACTAAATATTCAGGGATTCCAGATCCAGGGGTATGAGAATCTCAAAGACCGTGCCTTCGGCGGAGCTTGACATTTCGATGCATCCCCGGTGCTCTTCTACAATCCTCTTGACGGAAGTGAGACCCAGCCCAACTCCTCTGCTTGTCTCTCTGGTCGTAAAGAAGGGTTCGTAAATCTTGTCCTGAATCTCTTCCGGTATTCCCGGGCCGGTATCGCTGACCTTAATGGAAAGGTAACGTCCGGGATAAACGCTGCATAGCGAACGGTAGCAGTAATCCCGGTCCAAGGAGCGTTCATTCATAATAAAGGAAACTGTTCCTCCCGGTTCTACAGCCTGACCGGCATTGATTCCCAGATTGAGCAGGGCGTTCTGTATAGAGGAGCTTTCGCAAAAAAGGGTACAGGGGGCGTTTTCATTTTCGAAAACGAAATTGATATTTTTCTTTATGGTGAGACGTAGGATCTCAACGACTTCGGATACAACAGTCTCCATATCCACTTTTCTGATAGAGCTGCGGTTGCCCTGACTGAAATTGAGAAGTTTGCTCACCAGATCGGCACCGTCTCCGCAGGAATCATAAATCATCCGGGCGTATTTTTTTGCTTTCTCATCCATCAGCCTTTCGGGGGAGAGAAGAAGCTGGGATGCCGACATGATTCCCGATAATATATTATTGAAATCGTGAGCTATCCCTCCGGCCAGCTGGCCTATGGACTCCAGTTTCTGGGCCTGCATCAGGTGCTCCAGTATGGAGTTTTTCTCTTCCATAAGTCCGACCAGTTCGGTAATGTCTTTCTTGATAGACAGATACCCGTTGATCTGACCTTTTTCATCGAAGAACGGAGAGACTGATATATCCTGAATAATGACCGATCCGTCGGGATTCTCATTGGAAAACTGACCGCGCCAGGGATTTCCTTTTTCCACGTCTCTCCACAACTCTTCTGTTTTCCGGAGATTCTCCGCTGTGCTGGTACTGAAAATCTGTTCCGGTTTTTTTCCCAGTATCTGCTCCAGAGTGTAATTGTGCATAGCCAGAAAAGCCGGGTTGGCGTATATGAGCTTCCGGTTTTTATCGTATAGTTCAATGGTGTCGATAATCTGTTCAGAAGCCTGACGGAGATGCCTGAGAAACACCTCCGCTTTCTTACGTTTGATAAAATTGAGCAACAGAACCAGAAGAATGACCAGAAGTAACAGAAAAGCCGTGGAGTAGATAACAATTTCCACAATTTTCTCTTTGTCCATTGTTCCGGGAGAGTTAATGATTTTACTGCCCTCAGGTAGATCGGCGAGGGAAATATTAAACCGCTTCAATTCATTGTAGTCGAAATAGTACTGATTGGGACTGGTTTCAATAACCTTAATGGAGTTGATATCCTTTCCATTAAAGATGTCAATGGCTAATCCGGCAGCTGTTTGTGCCTGTTCGTAGTGACTTATGAGCCGCCCACCGAGAACCCCGTCGCCCAATCCATGATACCAGAGATGATAGATGGGGAGAGATAGCGATTTATAAATCAGTTTGAGGCTTTCGTTAAAGCTTTTCGATTGATCATTTTTATCGAAATAGGCGGAGAGAAGAAGGACTCCGCTCCTGTCGTTCAGGTTTTCGAGTTTTTGTGCCAACTCGTCCCATGTGAGTTTTCTCAAGTCGAGATTTATAAAGCTGTATCCGGGAAATTGTTCTTTTACAGACCAGAATGTTTTCAGATCCCCCTGGCCGCTTGCCGTTCCGTCGACTATGACGGTAATATTCCTCAATCCGGGATTCTGCTCGATCATCAGTTCGACCGTGCCAGCCATGGAGACCTGTTCAACGACTCCCGTAACCCCCGAAACATTGTTCATGGAGACGGCTTTTTCCGTATCGTTAACCCCGAAAAAAACAATGGGCATACCCGAAAATAACAACTCCTTTTCCTGCAGGGCGAAAGTCAGAGCATTGTCGTCTCCCGTGATAATCAGGTCGTAGGGATCGCTGTTGGACATTTTATAAGATAGATACTCTCTGAAGAGCTTCCGGTTTTCCTCTTCGGGAAACCTCTTGGTATCCATAAATTCGACATCGAATTCTATGCCCTCCGGCTTGAAGCTGTCCTGAATGCCCTCTACCTGGTGAATAAACGTTGAGAAGGAGGGATGGTAGGAACTGATAAAGAGAACAGACCGGTCTTTTTCTTCTCCTGACAAAGGGGCAAGAATCCCTGTAACGAAGAGAATGATTAAAATACATTCAGGCATTGTGAACCTATTCATTTTTTAATTATGGTTTATAGGATTTATAAAATCTACCGGGATGGAAAAAGGTTTGCCTGTTCATCGGGTTTTTTTTCTGTTACCATATAATATGATGTTTTTATGGACCACTATTCATGTAAGTAATATGGAAAAGTCGCTTGAGTTCTACACAAAAGTACTCAATCTGAAAATCGACAGGAAATACAGTCCCGCGCCGCATATGGAACTGGCCTTTCTGGGAGACGGGGAAACGAAAGTAGAGCTGATCCGGGATAATACAGAAGGGGCTGTCAATCTAGAAGCACCCGTTTCTATGGGTTTCAGGACCGACTCTCTCGACAAGAAAATGGAAGAGCTGGAATCTATGGGTATACCTGTTGCGGAAGGGCCATTTCAGCCGACTCCGAATATCAGGTTCTTTTATGCAAAAGATCCCGACGGCATGAAGATTCAGTTCGTCGAGCAAAAATCCTGAAATCAGGAAAAGCTCAATCTGTAACTGACAGCTTTACCGGGATTTTCCGATTCCGGCAGATAGAGAAATTCCAGACAGCCGGGTTTAAAAATCCTCAACTCTTTCCAGGCCGGCTTTTCGTTTTTCAGGAATGTGTCTGTTTCGATGGTAAATGACGCACCTCCGGGAGGGGTTTCCAGCAGCTGAGATTCCCTGTCTTCCAGTATCCGGCTTTTAACTACGGTTTCCGATCTGCCCGGATTGATCCCGCAAGTTTCGATAAAATAATTCCCTATATCTTCTCCGGGTGTATGATCCATAAAGTTTTTACACAACCCGGCGGATATTTGCTGAATAATGATAAGATAGGGTTTTCCATCGGCCGTTTTCAATCTTTCCACATGATATATATCTTCCGACCAGTCCGGATCACCGGTAATCCTCTCCATGGTTATCAATTCGTCTCCGGGGATCATTCCCGCCTCCTCGGCGCTTTTGTCAAAATCCACAAAATGGGAGATCCTGCGGTTTCTGACAAATGTGCCGATCCCTTTTTTAAATTCGAGAACTCCTTCCGATACGAGGCTCGAAAGAGCTTTGTTGGCCGTGGCTCTGCTGACGCTGAATCTTTCGCAGATAGCCCTTTCGGTGAGGAATTTTTCGCCACCTCTGTACTCTCCGCTTAATATGAGATTTTTCAGATATTGATTCAGCTGCTGATAGATCGGCGATTTATTGATCATATGGAAGATTGTACCATAATATCTTATGCTTTTAAAATGGAGCTTAAATGAAACGGATTCTTCCTCTTGTTCTCTGCCTTATCCTGACTCCTTGCATTTTCGGTGAAACGCTGCGAAGTCTCCAGGCATATGCCGATCACGGCGACCGTGACGCCCAGTTCAAACTGGGGCTCTGGTACTATTCCGGTTACAAAGTGGAACGGGATTTTGAAAAAGCCGCTGCCTATTTTGCCCTGTCAGCCGACCAGGATCATCTCGATGCGTATTTTCTCCTCGGCTACATGAAATATTACGGAGAGGGGATTGAACAGGATGTTCCCGAAGGTCTGAGACTGTTCGGGCAGGCCGCTCTTCTCGGGCATATTCAGGCCCAGTTCGATCTGGGATTTATCTATTATAAAGGGCTTATGACCGAAGAGGACCGGGAGAAAGGACTGGAGCTGATTTCCCTGGCTGCGGAGAACGGTTATAAAAAGGCGGAGGATTTTCTCCGGTCTCTACCAGCTGATTAGGGGCTGCTTACCGGAATTATGCATTGGCATGGTATTCCTGCAGAAGCATCTCATCAATAAAAGCCCTGCCGTCGATGATCAATATATGCTGAATAAAAAAAGAATACTATTGGGTATCCCGCTGTTTGTCATTGCGGCGCTTAGCTCTCTGGAAGCTGAAAATGACCGGATTCTCAGCTTTATACAGGTAGAAGGCCGTGTCCTCCATGCCGATTCACGGGTGGATGAACAGGTATACATAAACGGTTATCTGAGCCATACCGCTCAGATCGATGAGTTTTCCCTTTCGTCGATCGTGAAGGTTGATGAAAAGGGGAAAGCACTTCTCGACTCCAGCTTCAGGACAGTCGAAAGAATCGGGAGGTTCTACGAATGGGTCAGCTCCGAGAATGTTCGTCTCGAGAGAGAGCCTTCCGGATTTATGACAGTTCCCGCTGATGCGGCGCGCCCTGTGCTGCGCCAGGTACCGACATTTCCCTCTGAACCGATCGCCCCCGGTGATTCCTGGACCGCCGCTGCCGAAGAAGTCCATGTCCTGCGCATTAACGGTACTCTATACGGACCCTACCGGAGTACGACCCAGGTCCTCTATACATACAGGGAAGACCGCATGATTGATGGCCGGCATACGGCCTTGATCGATCTGGAATACAGTCTTTATCTACCGGTGCGCCGGGAGGGCGAACCGGTCCGGCTTATATCGGGACAATCGCAGCAGCAGCTTGTCTGGGATCTGGAAAAAGGACAGCCTTTCACAAAAACGGAAGATTTCGAATTTCTGATGATGATGAGCAATGGCACGTCCCAGGAGTTTGTAGGTCGCAGCTTTACGGAATACAGGGAGACTGAAAGCCTTGACAGGGAGGGGACGGCCGAAACTCTCAGAAACGAGTTGGGAGACGACTCGGGGATAACGGTCGAACCGACAGGTGAAGGTGTTCTCCTCTCTCTCGCGGAACTGGATCGCATACTGTTTGAACCGGAATCGGCTGAACTTCGGGCCGCAGAAGCCCAGCGGCTCAACAGGCTCGCTGAAATCCTCAAAGGTTATTCCGATAGAGATATTCTGATAACCGGTCATACAGCGGATTATGGAACAGCCGCCGGCAGAAGCCGCCTCTCTTTCGAAAGAGCTTCAGCCGTAGCTGACAGGCTTTTCCCCGATGGGCGGAAAGGAAGGGGAAAACTATTTCTCCGGGGCGCCGGCAGTACGGAACCGACGGGGACGGACCGGGAGAACCGAAGGGTTGAAATCCTTATTCTCGATTGATTTATACAGGACACCATAAAAAGATTATTGATATTCCCAGCAAGAGAATGTAAAATGCAGCGTGTAATCAGGAGAGGTGCCGGAGTGGTCGAACGGGCCTGACTCGAAATCAGGTGTACTGTCCGCAGTACCGAGGGTTCGAATCCCTCCTTCTCCGATTTCTTTTTCCTACCTGTTTATATTTCAAAGATGAAACTCGATCCTTCATCCAGTTTGCTTTCCACCCGGATTTGTCCCTTGTGTTTTTCAATGAATTCTTTACAGATAAGCAGTCCCAGCCCCGACCCTCTTTCATGATTGGTTCCTTTTGTGCTCATATTGGTCGCAATATTGAACAGCGAATCGATTTTCTCCTGACTCATCCCGACTCCGTTATCTATAATGCTGACTCTGGCCTGCGGGTTTCCTTTTTCGACTCTAACAGAAATTCTTCCCTTTTCTCCGGTAAATTTAATGGCATTGGAAATGAGATTCCGCACCACCGTATCGATCATGTTACCGTCGATCAGCGGCGAAATCTCATCAATAATTTCCGGAACGATCGTAATACCCTTTTCTCCCGCATTATGTTCGAAGAGCTGGATATTGTTTTCCACAATCTCCTTCAGAGGATATTTGACCGGTGTGAAAGAAATCAATCCCCTTTGGGCTCTGGACCAGGTGAGAAGGTTGTCGAGAAGGCGGTTGATGTTTCCCGCTCCTTCGCTGATATATACCAGGAAATCCGATTTTTCCTTTTCCGACAGTCCGAATCTGTCCGATTGCAGCATCTGGGAGAAATTCAGGATTGTGCTCAGGGGATTTTTCAGATCATGGGCTACTATGGAGAAAAATTTGTCCTTTGTGGCATTGAGATCGGTCAGCTGTTTTTTCGATTCGATCAGATCCTCAAGCGCCTGTTTCAGCGCGGTTATATCTACGACGAAAGTCACTTTTTTTGGGGATCCGTCCGTTCCCTCTATGTAGGCGGCGTCCGCGAGTATCGTGTGTTTTTTCCCTTCCTTATCCAGAACCTGCCATTCGCCCCTTATCTCCTTGCCTTCCCTTATAAAATCATCGTGGGCCCGGCTGAGATATTCCCTGTTCTCTTCGGGAACAATCATTGTGAAGTGATTGCCGATTAATTCTTCCCTGGTATATTTGTAGAGTTTCACGTAAGCCTCGTTCACCATTTCAAAGAAACCCGATTCATTAGTGAGACACATGGCGGCGACATTCTGATCAAAAATGGTACGGAATCTTTTCTCGCTTTCCTTCAGATGCTTTTCCTGCTCCTTCTTGTCCGAAATATCCCTGATAACGATGGTTGAAAATTGATATTCGTCGCGAACGATGACAGGACTGACGGCGATGTCCAGATATTTATTCAGAAACTCTTCGTATCTCTCCTGCTGACAGGCTTCTCTGTTGGAAATGGCGCGACAACCGGGACAATCGTCAAAACGTTTATGTCCGTGAATAGCGAGGTAATAGTATGTTCCTATAAGTTCGCCGGCGCTCCTGCCGGTTAGTTTTTCAGCGCTTGCATTGACATCGCGGATTATATAGTCTTTGTCGACAAGAAAAATAGCGTCATTAACCGATGCAAAACTCTGTTTCCAGATTTCCTTTTCAAAATCAATCAGTCTTTCAAGTTCTTTTTCCTGCGTTACATCGATAACCGTAATATTAATACGCCATTCATTGCTTTCAGATAAATGAAAGCGTCGGCTTTCCACGCGGCATTCCCGCAGCTCTGTTTTCTCTTTGGTGTCACTTACATCAAAGAAAAGAAAAATCATCAGATCTGTTTCCGGGGCTTTTTGCAAATCCTGGAAATGGAAGTAAAAGGCATCCTGTGATTGAGGCGCTATAAAGGCGGTCATCTTTTTACCCAGCACATCATATCGGGCGGCATTGAGAAAATTGAGAAAGGTAGCATTGGCTTCGAGAATGGTCTGATCATCGTTCAGTGTTATATAACCGGCGGGAGACTGATCGTAGAGAGCCTGGGCTTTTTTTGCGGAAAGCTCTTTTTCTCTTGTTATTCTTATCAGCTCTTCGTTCTGGTGCTCCAGTTCTATCTGATATATCTGAAGTTCTTCCACCAGATTTTCCAGATTATCGGTGTACAGCTCAGGCGCCGTATGTTTTTTTTTCTGTAGAATCTCTTCCGCTTTTCTTCTCAGTCTATCGTAATCCTGCATGTTTTCCCCGGTTATATCTGAACGCCCATTATCAGAATATCGTCGTTATTGTCAGCTGCCGGACTGATCGATTCCGAGAGGATCTCAATCTGTTCTCTCACAGATTTTCCTTCGGATTCCCTCAGGGCTTTTATTATCTGATCATAGCCGTCCGGTGCACGCAATTCATCAACAAGACCATCGGTAAACATGAAAATCCTGTCGCCTTCTTTCAATCTGGTTTCGTGAACTTTGATAACAGGGTTTTCCATCGTACCCAGCATATGGCCCCGCTCCCGTATCAGTTCAATCGAGCCATCGCCATGTTGGATAAGCGGAAAGGGATGACCGGCATTGATTAAGCTGGCTCTTCCTGTATCCCTGTTCACATAAAGGAGGATTAAAGAGACAAAAAGATCGTCATCTATCACTTTATTGAGAAGCTGATTGATCTGACCGATTATCTGTTTGGGCGTATAGATCACCGATGTGTACTGGCGGATCGCCGTTTTCAGAGCCGAACTCGTTACGATTGATGCTATATCATGACCTGAAACATCGGCGCATATGTAAATGTAGTGATTTTCCGTCAGCTTCACCACATCGTAATAATCTCCGCCCGCTTCCCTCAGCGGTTTGTGGTAGACGTGGAAAAGAGCGTCCGGAATTGATTCCGGGTCAATCAGTATCGATTTCTGGGCGTCGGAAATGCTTTTCAGGTCCTGGCTGTATTTAGCCATCAGTTCGTTCTGCACAGCTTTCAGCTGGATATGATTTCTGATACGGGCGATGACTTCTTCATCATGGAAAGGTTTTGTAATGTAGTCAACGCCTCCGCATTTCAATCCCTCTACGGTGGATTCTTTCGAATAATCCGCCGTCAGGAAGATGACAGGAATAGAATAGGTTTTACTGTTATCCTTCAGTTTCCGGCAGGTTTCCAATCCGGTCTCTCCGGGCATCATCATATCCAGAATGATTAAATCGGGCAGTTCTTTTTCTGCCGTTTTCCGACCTTCCGCACCGTTTTGAGCTTGCAGAGTTTCAAAGCCCTCTGAAGTTAATAGCTTTGATAGATAGACACGGTTGGGAAGAGTGTCATCGATAATCAGTATTTTTATTTTTTCCAGCATGTCCATATTACCCGAAACCTGAAAGATTCTATTGGAATTATAATTGGTAATTCTATACTTCTCAATCTTCTTTTAGATTTCGGGCGTATATGAGCCGTAAGTTCTGGAATTATCAGGGCGATTCCCAGTTTATGTACCATCCCGTTGCGGGAACAGCTGTATCATCCATGGAGCTGTGCAATTCCGACTCCTCTGCTCCCGACACCGAGCTAACGGCGAAATCATAGATTCCGTAGGCCAGCATGCTATTTCCTATGGAGTATTCCAGGTCTGCGCCTGAATCTGTGGAGCCAAGCAGAACCCAGTTGAAACTTCCGTGTTCTCTGTAATAAATCCGGTACAGGTCGACCGACAGGTCATCGCTGTCCCAGGAAATGGTAAAATCCGTTGCAGCCAGTTTTATTTCTGTCCCTTTTTTATTGATCTGCGATAGATCAAGATCTACGGAAGTCACCGTTTCATTCCGGATCAGTACAATTTCCACTGTGCCCGCCACAACTGATTCTCCGTCGAGAAGAGTGACCGCGAGTTTGTAGAAACCGGCGCTCAGGCCGGTTGTCTCTCCAGTCGCCATTCCTGTTTCCACATTGTAACTGACAGGTACGGGTACGCCGTCCAGAGTCGTCATATCCAGAAGAAGCCGGGGCTCTGCCATCAGGTCGTCATTCCACACCAGGGATAAGCCCAGGGTACCGCTGCCTGTTACGTCGTAGAGAACAATGGTCAGCGAAGAGTTCCCTCCCGGTTCCACTAACAGGGTTCCGGTACCTTCGGCCAGAACTTCATCATCGCTGTTGCAGGCCAGGACCCGGAGCGTCCATTCTCCCGGACGAAGCTCTGTTAAATGGACCGATGTCGAAAGGGATACCAGTTCGAGAAAATCTCCCTCCGTATGTGTGGCTTCTATTATGTAGTACGACAGTTCGCTATCGAGACCGGGCAGGGCGGACCGCATGGTTTCCGCGTCCAGTCTTATATCCATCTCTCCCTTTTGATTCAAATCGAGCATCAGCATGGGCGAGCATGAGAGAGTCAATAGAAGGGCTGTCAGTGATAAAAGCGCCGCTTTTAATGATAAAGTTCTCATATTTCTCTTCCATTTTTTTTGATTCGCTTACGGTTGGCTGACTGTAAATGTATGATTGAGGGAGCCGCTTCGCGAGAGATCGCTGTTGAGAGCAATCACGTCGAGTCTGTATATTCCCGGATCCAGATCGGAACCGACTGTGACGGTTGTACCGTTCCCCAGGGGAAATCCGTTCAGATACCAGTCATAGCTTATGGTTTCGGTTTCTGCCGGTGAGGCGGCCGAGACTGTCATGGCCGAGCCGTATGAAATGGTATCCATTGTGCCGCTCAGAACTATTTCAATCGGTTCGTTCAGGTCCACGTCTATGCCGATATCTCCCGATCCGCTGATGCTGTTAACATCGGTATAATCGAAAAAACCGCTTGTTGTTTCACCGGCGACAATCCTGACCGTTTCGGCGGAGCCCATAACAACTGTATCCGTGTCCAGAAGCTGGAGAAGCAGAGTGTAGTATCCCGCTTCGAAGGCCGCCGACAGGGAGGCACTGCCCGCTCCGTCGTCGATGAAATCCAGAGACAGAGCCGTTCCTCCAGGGGGCAGCAGAGTGGCTGAAATGACTGCATTCGAAAGATCATCAGGTTCCCAGATCAAAGAAAGATCCAGTACTCCCGTACCGCTTAGGGGTGTAACGGTTATAGCGGCTGATGCCGTCTCTCCGCCGAAAACCGCAATGGTCCGGCTGCCGCGGCCGATAATCTCTCCGTCCGCATTGGATGCCGACACTTCTATAAGCCAATCTCCCGGCGTCAGATCTTCGATGACATTCCGGTCTTTTAGTGTATCGAGAAGAAAGGTGTGTCCTTCCGGTCCGGTTCCGCTGATGCTGAAAGCATAGGGATCCATGGATATGTCCGGCAGCAAGGTGCGGGAAACTCCATTTCCGATAGACAGTTCCATGGAACCTACAGATAGGTCGGGCAGATCGCAAGCTGCCGTCAATGTGATCACAGCAAGGATGAAAATAATCTTTTTCATAGAATCCTCCTGAGCCCTTTTGGGCTTGACCTCTCTATGGCAAGATCCGTGCCATTCTAAGAAGGACTCTGGTTGCAGGAAGAGAGGTTTTTCGGGAGAATGATGTCAGTTGTTACAGTTTTGTAAGTTACAGTAATTACGATTTCGTAATCATGGATGAATCAGCGGTTTTTCTGCCAGCCCGAATGGGCTATGGCGTATTTTGATATTTTATAATTCAGGGAGCGGCTGGAAATTTTCAGAAGCTCCGCCGCTTTTTTCTGAACCCATCCGCTCTGTTCCAGAGCCTTCAGGATCAACTGCTTTTCCATCTCTTCCAGCGAAAGGTTCACTCCCTCAGGGGAAAGCGCCGGGGAAGATGGATTGAGGTTCCGGTCCGTTGGCAGATAAATGTCTTCGCAGGTTATTTCATCATCCGCCATCAGCACAGCTCTCTCCATAACATTTTCCAGTTCACGGATATTTCCCGGCCACTTGTATCCGAGCAGTTTATCTTCGGCGGACCGGCACATCCTGTAAATCTTCCGGTTGATTTTTTTGGAATAGCGGAGCATGAAAAAATGGGCCAGCATCAGAATATCGGCCTGACGCTCCCGGAGGGGAGGAAGGTCGATGCGGATGACATTGAGCCGGTAGAGCAGGTCTTCGCGGAAGGTCCCGAGGCCGATTTCCTCTTCCAGATTTTTGTTCGTCGCCGAAATGACCCGGACATTGACCTCAATGGTCCGGCTGCTGCCCAACCGCTCAAAAGTCTGTTCCTGTAAGACTCTCAGCACTTTCGCCTGTGTCTTCAGGCTCATATCGGCGATTTCGTCGAGAAATATGGTTCCTCCGTCGGCCTGTTCGAACCGACCGATCCTCACCTTATCGGCACCTGTGAACGCGCCTTTTTCGTGGCCGAAGAGTTCGCTTTCCAGGAGTTCGTCGGGAAGGGCTGCGCAATTGACCCGGATAAAGGCTTTATCGGTTCTGAGACTATTGTAGTGCACCAGTCCGGCAATCAGTTCCTTTCCCGTGCCCGTTTCGCCTCTAAGCATGATCGTCGAGTCGCTTTTGGCTACTTTTTCCACAATTTTCAGAACCTCCCGGAAAGGAGGACTGTCGCCTATGACTTCTCTGGTTTTATAAATCAGATGCTGTTGTCCCCTGAGGTTCTGCGCTTCCAGATGAAGGCGTCTGATTTCAAGAGCTTTTTCCACTTTTACATAGAGTTCGCCCTGGTTGAAAGGTTTTCGGACAAAATCCGACGCTCCTTCCTTTATGGCCTGAACGACCGCTGAAACTTCCTCAATGGGCGAGGAGACAATGATCATGGTGTGGTAGGTTCCCGCTTCGACTTCGCGGATGAGCTGGAGAATGTTTCCACCCGCCATGTCGCATTCGCTGATTATGACATCGAGCGACTTTGTTCTGAGAATTTCCTGAGCGGAAGGGAAGTCGGGAACGCCGATAATGTTATGTCCGCTTCCCGTAAAGAAATGAAGTGTTCTTTTCCGGACTTTTTCGTCCCTGTCAATTATAAGTAAGCTTGCCACTGTAACTTAAATAATATACCCCATTTTCCTTATCGAACACTGTCAGTGAAAAAAGCCGCGTGATTGGATGTAAAAACAGGAAGGTTTCTGTTGAGAATCCTCCGTATTTCCGGAACTGAACGAAAATCCTTGGCAAGAAAAGTACGGATCTCATTTCTGTTCCACCCCTCCGGATGGGCAAACTCCCGGTAGAGCGACAGATCTCCATCATAAAATGATCCCGATTCCAAACCCGAAGCTTCCTCGCTGTTCACCGGCATATTGAATATGGAGACATTGAGGAAATCGATATAGGGACTGTGTTCCGCCACAAAGTCCCTTGTCCGCTCGGCGCTGTCTCTCCTTTCCGCAGGCGTGCCGAACATAATGTACACATAAGTGGAGATGCCCGCGGCTTTGAGGTTTTTCAGAATGCGGCTGACCATATCGAGTCTGATACCCTTCTTCAGACTGTTCAGTACCTGCTGGTCACCTGATTCCAGCCCCAGACAGAGCATCCGGCATCCGGATTCCGCCAGATTGCGGCAGTATGCTTCATTCATCATGGCAGGGAGGAAGCGACTGAAACCGTACCAGAGAGGCCCGGGGGGCCTTTTTATCATTTCATCCATAAGTAGCGGGCTGATTTCGCTGTCGCAGAGATGGATGAGAGAGGGATTGTATTTTTCTGACAGATGAAAAAGATCATCGGCCGCAGCTGATGCGGCAGTTTCGCAGTAGGGATTGTCTTCCCATTTTTCAGAGCAGAATGTACAGCGCTTCCAGGAACACCCCCTGGAGCCGGAATAGGGCAGAATCCTGCCCGGAGATAGATAGGGGGCTTCCCGGTTATACAGATCTCCGTACCAGACTCTTCCCGGGCCCTTGTAGGTTCGCCCGGCAAAACGGACAATGGCTTCTTCGCCGTTCCCCCCGTAGATATTGTCAGCCAGCCCGTAAAGAAATGACATGTCGGACGGCCCCTTCAGCCATGAATTAATCAGTCCGCCGCCGACCTGGATTCTGATGCGGGGGTAACATTTCTTAATCCAGCCGCAAATGGCCAGTCCGGTCAGAGCCTGGCTGAGATAGCTTATGGAAATTCCCACAGCGCTCTGTCCGTTTTTTTCCAGAAGAGGAGCCAGCCTTTCCCTGAACCATGGATAGAAGAGGTTTTCTTCAGGATTTTCCCAGCTCTTTATCAGATCCTTCGAACGGAGGGGGTTCAGGAGGGGGTCATCATAATCGGCCGGTGATATACGGATTCCTCCTGCGGACACGGGACGGCTTGAAGAGGCAAGCAATTTGATTTCGTGAATCTGTCTCTTGTAATTGTCCAGAGAGGCTATTGTTCCGGGAAAGGAGAGAATCTTATCCCTCTTTCCGTACACCCTGGCGGCATGTCTGTCCTCGCCGTCGGCCCGGGGCTGTTCCGTCAGCCAGATGTAACCCTCGAGAGACCCGTCTATCATGATCACCGGTTCTCCCGCGGCTCGCAGGGCTCCGGCCAGATGGACCAGGGCTATGGGCGGTTCGCAGTTTCTCGCCTGGGGCGGATGGATAAGAAGCATGGGGTGGAGTATAGCACGGAGGGTATTGTGAGTCATCATATATAAAGTTTTGACAGG
This sequence comes from Spirochaeta isovalerica, assembly GCF_014207565.1. Taxonomy (NCBI): domain Bacteria; kingdom Pseudomonadati; phylum Spirochaetota; class Spirochaetia; order Spirochaetales; family Spirochaetaceae; genus Spirochaeta; species Spirochaeta isovalerica. The sequence continues at coordinate 69,282 of NZ_JACHGJ010000003.1, forward strand.
AGTATTTATAGAAAATATAATACTTAAGATAAGAGGTGTGGAAAGTGAAGCTGAACACGGAAAAACTCAAGCGGTTCAACACCGATCTCATCCGCTCCGTTCTGAAGGAAGGCGAGGCATTTACCAGAAACGCCCTGGCTTTTGAAACGGGGCTCAGTCTGTCGACCTGTTCCAATATTCTGGCTGAACTGCTCGAAAGCGGCGAAATCGGCCTTTCGGGGCTCGAGGAATCCACAGGGGGACGGCGATCGAGGCTGTACTGTTATAATCATAATTACCGGACGCTGGCTCTGGTTTACCCTTCGCTGGAGAAGGGGGAGATATCTCTTCATCTATCGGTTGTGAATACGGTGGGCAAACCCCTTCTGGAAGAAGTCCGTGTACCGGCGAAAATTGACGGCGATGATCTGATCGAATTAAGCGGAGAGCTCAAGGGCCGCTTTGAAAACCTCTCTGTTTTAAGCTTCGGCATGCCGGCTGTGGTCCGGAGGGGAGTCATCGGTCTCTGCGAGCTGAAGACTTTGAGCGGTTTCGATTTGAAAGGAGTTCTGGAAAGGGAATATGACATAAAGGTCTCTGTGGGGAACGATGTGAACAGCGCCGCTCTGGGGTATCACGATTCCCTTCAATCCGATCATCCCGAAAGCCTGGTATACCTCTATTATCCCGAGGACGGGATCGCCGGCGCGGGGATAATCGTTCACGGCCGCGTTCTCCGGGGGGACAGGGATTTCGCAGGAGAGATTTCCTATCTTCCCCTGGGAACAGCATTGGATAAGCAGGGGAAGATACAGAAGAACCGGAAAAGGTTTACGGAGCATCTGGTCAAAACCATACAATCGGTCAATTGCCTGATCAATCCCGGCGTCATCGTTATCAGCGGCAGGTGGTTCACAGCTGATTTTCAGACAAAACTTGTGGAAAATGTTAAACTGACATCTCCCGAGGGCCAGATCCCGATCATCCAGTTTGAGCCCGACATGGACGACAGTTACAAAAGAGGGCTTTTTCACCGGGGAATGAAGCTTCTGACCTGCGGATTCGAAATGATTGATCTATAACGGAACAAAATGATGAAAGAACTGAAAATCAAACAGCTTTACAGAACCGAGAACTCGAAAATCTGTATCGATATCAAAGTGGAATACTACAGGGAGGTGTTTCATTCCTGGGACTTCTCTCCTTTGCTGAACCGGGACCTCGACGATGACCTGTTCGAGTATCTCGAAGAGTGCACCAGGGAAATTCCCAGAAAATACGCTTTGAAAATCGTCCTCCATCTCCCTGAAAGAGCGAGAGATGAAGAGAAGGAGGAGGTCAATACAACCAGTTTCCGCAATTTCTTTCAGTACAAAATGCGCAAGCGTAGAATATCCCGGAGGAAAACATACGGGAGCGCTCTCCGTTACGCGGTTTACGGAATTGTGTTCATCGGGATCGGCTATATTACCGAGAATCTTGTTGACCGCTTCTCCATTCTGAAAATTCTCAGGGAAGGCGTTTTTATAGGCGGATGGGTCCTCTTCTGGGAGCTTTTCTCCACCATCTTTTTCACTAAAAACGATCTGAACGAATCCATTCATATTCTCAAACGCCTTTCAGAGGCTGAGATCGAGTACCACTATAATTAGAATCCTTTCAAGTCGAAGCTTACTGTTATTCCTTCTTCCAGATAAACAGCCGATTCTCTAAGATCCTTTCCAACGGGGATAATAATGACAATTTCTCTGCTTTCCCGGGCTCCGGAGATCGTCAGCTCTTTCCCTTCCAGAGATATTTCGAGTCTTTCGCCCTCGCCCTCTCTGTATTTTTCCGACCATCCGTCATCGCTGAATATGGTCGCCGAGCTTTTTCCCGTTCCGGGATAGATAAAGAGAGCCTCCCGTCCTTTATCGTTCATGGCAATGACAGATCCCTCTCTTGCAAATACGGGCATCTGCGAAAGACCGAAGGGTTCCTCATGCCAGCCTCCCTCTCTTTCTGACAGGTCGAATAGATTGAGCCAGTTTCCTTCGGGCAGATAGTATTTCCGGCTTTTCTCCTTTGACGCGGCGGCTGTAACCGGGGCCACCAGCAGGCTGTCTCCGAAAAAGTACTCATCTTCGATTCTCCAGGCTTCCCCGTCCCCGGGATATTCCGCAAAGAGGGGGCGCATCATCGGTATTCCCGAGACAGCTGTTTGCCAGGCCGATGAGTAAATGTAGGGGAGCAGACGGTAGCGCCAGTCAATTAGGCCGGAAATAAGGGATTCCGCCTCTTCTCCGCGGCTCCACGGTTCTCTCGGTCCTGTTCCGTGGGCGCGGAATACCGGAGAGAAAAGTCCAAACTGATACCATCGCACCAGCAGCTCAGGGTCCGGTTCTCCTGTAAAGCCGCCCACATCGCTTCCCCAGTAGGAAAAACCCGTAAGGGAAGCATTGAGACCGAGGGGAATCTCATCAGCCAGTCCTTCAAAGCTCGCCGGGACATCGCCCGACCAGTTGGAAACTCCGTATCCGGCGCTTCCCGTATAGCCGCTGCGGCTCAGAATGAAAAGCCTTTCATCGGGATATTCCTCTTTCATGGATCGGTAGATCATTTCCGACCAGGCCCTGTTATAGTAGTTGTGGAACTCATGTTCCTGCAGCCCGTTCATCCTGACTGTCCGCGGCACATTCTCCGGTTCTCCCAGATCGGTCCAGAAACCGTCTATTCCCTGTTCTCTCATGCGGATGTACTGCGAACCCCAGAACTCATCGGCATAATCCGCAAAGGGATTCATAATCGATCCGTCTGCAGAATCGAAACACCACCAGTCCTTCCAGCGCACAGGCTGACCTTCGCTGTTCGTCCCCAGCAAGCCCTGATCGGCCATGACTGAATAGTTCGGAGAATCGGATGTCACATAAGGCTCGCTGATAGTGATCAGCTTGATATCCCTCTCTTCCAGATAGCTGTCCAGCGCTGCCGGATCGGGCCAGTTTTCTTTATCCCAGTCCAGATCCCCCATATGTTTGAACCAGTAGAGATCCAGAACCACAGCGCTGAGGGGAATTTCCCGCTTTTCGAAATCATCGACCAGATCGATAACTTCCTGCTGGTTCCTGTAGCCGTATCTGGATTGAATAAACCCGTAAGCCCAGCGCGGGAGGAGGTTTTGGGAAGAGCTGAATCGGTAGAAATCCGAAACGGCCTGTTCCGGAGTGTCCGCATAACGGTAGATAAACTCAAGCCTTTTTGAACCTGTCGCCGTCTCAAAAAGACCCGATTCCCTTGCGCCGAACCGAACTGTGTCGTAAACATGGCTGTTGTAGTAAAAACTGTCTCCGCCGCTCGAGTAAATCTGGGGAATGAACATATAGGTCTGATCGCCGTATTGCGGATAGTGATAGAGGGAATAGCTGTCATTCCCCTTTATAATGGATTTGGAGGACTGGCCCATTCCGTACATGAGCTCCCCTTCGCCGGTCTGTTTTTCTTCCAGAAGTCTCTTGCCGCTTAATCTGAAAACCGAGGAGAACAGGAACAGGTCATTTCTGTAGATTTGGAATTCTTCATCTGTTTTGTAAATCCTGTATTGTCCCGATGCATAGAACTTCTTCCCCTCATCATCTTTCTCTTCTCGAAAGGGGAGTGTACTGCCATTCGCCCGGAGGAAGAACCGTTTCTCTGCCGAACTCTCTTCAGTCGCCGAGGCCGATACGGTCAGAAAGCCTTCATCGGTTACGCTTATCCCTACCGAAATGGTGTCGCTGACATAAAGAAGCTCATTGTCATCGATTGAGAATCCCGACTTATCGGAAGATTCACAGGAGACGAAGAGCATAAGAGCGATAAATGAAGAAATCAGATATTTTTGCATGAATAAAACCTCCGGTCACGAATATTGTAACGATGGCATATATTTGATGCAAGCGTTTGCATGGGGCTTTTCAGTTTGATATAAATCTTTCACAGCAACTTTTCTTGCTATAAAGATCGCTTATTCTTCTGTTTCTGAATCGGCTAGCAGGCGGAGAATATGATCTATCAGATTGAGCCCTCCCTCCGCGCCATGTCCTGGAATGAAGGTCTGGACGGGAAACCGGTTATAATCGAATAAATAAGATTCAGGGAGCAATGTCTCCGGGACGGGATGTCCACGGCTCCGGCAGATCTCTCCCGCTGATTCCAGTCGTTTGACAGAATATGGGGGATAAGAGAAAAATAAAACCTGTAATAAAGAGAGGGCGCAAGGATTCCATTAGTTCATTATAGAGCATATCTTGCACCGGAGCCGGCCAATTATTAAAATGGGTATATGAGCTCTTTAAATAGAATCATTATTTTTGCTTCTCTTGCCGGATTGCTGATTTCCTGCAAATCTCAGATCCTGCCGGAGGACTCTTCCATCGAATATGCCGGACCTCCGCAGTTCATTCAATCCGGAGGCAATACATATTATATAGATCCCTCGACAGGTAACGATTCCAATAGCGGATTGGACCCTGCAGCGGCTTTTGCAAGTTTTGATCCTGTCAATACTCATACAGTTCCGGCGGGAACGACAATTCTTCTCAAAAGAGGGGAGGTCTTTAAGGGGCCTTTGCATCCCGGCAGCGGCGAAAAGGGAAACTATATAAGATACGGCGCATACGGTGTCGGAGAAAAACCTCTTATCACCGGTGCGGATGAACTGACATCGGGAGGCTCATGGATCGATCAGGGAGCCGGACTCTGGACCTGGTCTGTCCCTTTTGCAGTCGATATCGGTCAGATTTATTTTAACGGCGATGCCGCGACGGGAAGCAAAAAATGGTCTTCCGCAGAGCTCGGTTCCGATGGCGATTTCTTTTTCGACAGGGCTTCAGGACTCCTGACCCTCTATTCATCAGCCGACCCTCTTTCCGCCTACTCATCCATTCTGGCGGCCAGGACCGAGCATATCATCAATTTCAGCGGCAGCTCCTATGTCCTGTTTGAAGACCTTTCTCTTCGCTACGGCGGGGCGCACGGCTTCGGCGGAGGGAACACCGATCATCTGATCATTCAGGATTGCGATTTCGCTTATATCGGCGGAGGATGGCTTGACGGAGCGGGGGAAACGGTCCGGTACGGCAACGGAATCGAGTTCTGGGGCAACGCTTCCAATCATCTTGTCCAACGCAATACTTTTACCGAGATTTACGACACCGCTTTGACAAATCAGAATCACACGAATCAGTCTGTCCAGCATAATATCTATTATATGAACAATATAATCTCCCGCTGCGGACTGGCATCTTTCGAAGTCTGGAACAGGCCCTCATCATCGCAGACGGCCCATATTTATTTTATCCACAATACATCTTATAACCCCGGGTACGGCTGGGGTGCCGAAAGACCCGATCGTAATCACTTTCATATCGCTCTTTTTTATCATGAAGCGGAAACCGACCAAATCGTGATAAAAGGGAACATATTTTATACATCCTCCATTCCTTCCGGATCGGATTACAATTTTCTTCTCTTCGATGAAAATCCCGCAGGCTGGTTTTCCGAAATCCTGCTGGAATCAAATCTCTGGCACGCACCGGCCGGACCTGCTTTCGGAATAAACTACATACTGTACGATAACCTGTCTGAATTCGCCGCAGCTACGGGGAAAGGCGCCGGCGGCTTATGGGGGGAGCCTCTTTTTACGGATAGTTCCACAGGCGATTTTTCTCTGGCGGAAGGGTCCCCCGGAAAAAATCTGGTCCCGGAAACCGAATTCAGGACAAGCGATTTTTTCGGAAATCCTCTTTCCCTGTCCGCTTCAGCCGGAGCCGTCCAGTGAATGGCAGCCTTGAATCGTTTATAAAAGACATGATGCCGGAAATATCTGCCGATCAGTTGAAATCGCTTGCGGACGCCTTGACGGTTGTCGAACATTCCCGGGGAACACTCCTTGTCAGACAGGGAGACATAGCGGAAGACTGCTTCTTCGTTCTGAAAGGATGTCTGAGGCTCTTTCATGTTGATGAAGAGGGGAGCGAGCACACGGCCGAACTGTATACGGAACTCCAGTCGCTGACAATTTTCGAAAGCTACAAAGAGGGAAAGCCTTCACCTTATTCGGTAGAATGCGTGGAGGATACCCTGCTTCTTGAAGGGGATCTGGAGAATGAAGAGGAGATGAATAGAAAATTCCCCTTCCTTCAGGATATCGTCCGGTCAGCTCTGGAATCCAATTTGTCTTCTGGTCAGATGGATATGGCTCTTTTCCGGGCTTCCAGTCCCGAGCGGCGCTATCTCCAGCTCCTGGAAAAACGCCCCGGCCTGGCCGGCCGTGTGCCGCAGCATCAGCTTGCCAGCTACCTGGGGATAACGCCCGAATCATTGAGCCGGCTCAAGAAACGGCTTTACGACCGGAAAAAGCAATGATAAGCAGCCACAGTGCCAGCAGTAATTCAGCCGAGGCCATGGGAACGGAAAGAATCTTTTCCAGAAGAACCGCCATGGTTTCAAATTGCGGTCCGCTGTTATAAAGCATGTGAATCAGGCTGTAGGCCGGTCCGGCGATAATAAGAAGAATAGACAGAAAAAGGGGAACAAACCGGCTTTTGAATGCCAGAACGGCCAGCAGCGTCAGATGAACTCCGAAAACAATCAGGCCGATCGACCATATCCGGCTGAAGAGACTCATGTTTTCATAGGCGACTTCCGGGTTTAAAGACCTTAGAAGAAAGATGATGGCTGTTGCCAGAAGGGCACTGTAGATCAGCCGGAGAAGAGCGGCGCTTAGACTCAGTCCTCTTCCTGCCGGTTTGAAGAAACTGTACAGTTTTACCGAAACGATAATATCGGTGAGAAGGATCACAACCCAGAGGGCAATTTCCGCCTGAAGAAGGGCGGGGTTCGATTGAACGGCCAGGCCGGTCGCTTCGCTGTCGCCGGAAATAAACAGCTGCCCGTGAATGGCTCCATAGGCAATCCCGGCAGATACAGCCATGATTATAAGACTGATTCCTGTCCATAGTGCCGCTCTCTTCTGCCCGTTATCAAAAATATATTTCTGTTTATTCGATTTCATGTTAAACACTCCTGTTTTTCTCAATGTTGAGTTCAATATACAGGATTGAAAATGTAACGGCATTGACGAAAGTTAAGAATGCCTTTTTCCAGTCAATTGATGTAATCCTCAGGAAAAGGTATGCTTATGGTCGCACATCTTTTTTTGTTAAATAATCGGGAGGTTTTATATATATGGAAAATATGGAAAATGAAGATTTCGCGACGATGTTCGAGAACAGCTATTCCGACATGGAAACCCTTGAGCCGGGACAGCAGATTGAGACGACAGTAATCTCAATTGCAGGAGAGACTGTCTTTCTCCAGCTCAGCGGGAAAAGCGAAGGTGTTCTGGATGCGGGCGAGGTTACAGACAAAGAGGGGAATCTCACAGTACAAGAAGGCGATCCCATTACAGCTTACTTTCTCTCTTCCCGCAATGGCGAGATGCGTTTCACCACAAAAATCAGCGGTGAAGAGGCCAATGACGAAGTCCTTGAAAACGCCTACCGCAACGCCATCCCCGTGGAAGGTCTGGTCCAGAAAGAGATCAAAGGCGGCTTCGAAGTTAAAATCGGTAACTCCAGAGCTTTCTGCCCCTATTCCCAGATGGGCCTTAAAAGGGTTGAAAATGCTGCTGAGTATGTAGGGCAGCACCTTACTTTCAAAATTACCGAATTCGGAGAAAAAGGCCGGAATATTCTGGTTTCCAACAGAGTCATCCTCGAAGAGGAACGGCAGCAGCAGATCGAAGAGTTGAAAAAAGAACTCAAGAAGGGATCAGTCATAAAAGCCACTGTTCTCTCTCTTCAGGATTTCGGGGCATTTGTCGATGTCCGCGGTTTCCAGGCCCTCCTACCCATTTCCGAGATCAGCCGGACGAGAATCAACGATATTTCAGCCGTGCTTTCGGTAGGACAGGAGATAGAAGCGGCCATTATCAGCGTCGATTGGGAAAAAGAGCGTATGTCTGTTTCCATGAAAGAGCTGATTGCCGATCCCTGGGATACGGCTGTCGATAAATACAGACCGGGTACCCGTCATGAAGGTAAAGTCGTGAGGATTACCGATTTCGGTGCTTTCGTGACTCTGGAGCCGGGTCTGGACGGATTGGTTCACGTTTCAGAGCTCAAAGGGGAATCGAGAGACAATCATCCCCGGGATATTGTCAAGAAAGGTCAGACTCTGGCCGTTGAAATCAATTCCGTTGATACGGACAGGAAAAGAATCTCTCTCAAACAGGTTTCTTCTCTGAAAGAGGATGAATCGGTTAAGAAATATATGGAGAGCGATTCCGACACTTACAACCCCTTTGCGGATTTCTTTAAAGATAAAAAGTAAGACACTGTCCCTTTGAATCAGGGCTGTAAAAAAGCTTCCGGCACAAATCAGTGCCATGTCTTTTTTACAGCCTTTTTCATTTGGAACGACGGACGTAACCGGTATGGAGCAGATGGTGAGATGTTTCGCTTCCCGGCTCCTTGAGAAAAACCCTGTACAGTTCCTGCAGTTCCGGATTCTCGTGGGATTTCCGCACGGACATGGCCATATCTTCCGAGTAAACCGCATCCATTCTCTTCTGCCGTATTTCAGGCGTTGTCGGAATCGGCTGTCCGCCTCCGCCCAGACATCCGCCCGGGCAGGCCATTATTTCAATAAAGTGGTAGAACGATTTTCCCTCATCGACGGATCTGAGCACTTTCCTGGCGTTCCCCAGGCCATGAGCCACGGCGACTTTTAGTTCAACATTGTTCAGGAATGACCACTCGCTGAGCGGATTTTCGATCGTAATGGAAGCTTCTTTTACGCCGTCCATACCCCTGACCGGTGAAATATTCAGATCCTCGAAGGGGACGTCTCGGCCCGTTACGAGTTCGTAGGCCGTGCGCAGAGCGGCTTCCATAACTCCGCCCGTCGCTCCGAACAGAGCCGCGGCACCTGTGCTGCTGCCCAGAAGAGTGTCATAGGCTGAATCTGCCAGAGTCATGAATTCCAGTCCTGACTGTTCTATCATCAGGGCCAGTTCCCGCGTTGTCAGCACATAGTCCACATCCTGGTATCCGCTGTCCCGCATTTCCGGTCTCTGGGCTTCAAATTTTTTGGCCGTACAGGGCATAATCGAAACAACCACCAGCTTTGCCGGGTCGATTGAAGCCTGCTCGGCATAATAGGTTTTCGCCAGGGCTCCGAACATCTGCTGGGGAGATTTGCACGTCGACAGATTATTCAGCATATGGGGGAACTCATGCTCTATGTATTTGATCCATCCGGGGGAACAGGAGGTCAGCATGGGGAGCGGGATATTATCTCCATCGACCACTTTTTTCTTAAGTCTCGTCAACAGCTCCGTCCCTTCTTCAACGATGGTCAGATCGGCGGTGAAGTCCGTGTCGAAAACGGCATCGAAGCCGATTCTCTTCAACGCGGTGACCAGTTTCCCCGTTACTCTTTCTCCGGGAGCAAAGCCCAGGTATTCTCCAAGGGCAACCCTTACGGCCGGGGCTGTCTGTACCACAACCGTTTTCTCACCGTCATCGAGCGCTTCCCATACTTTTTCTATATAGCTGTTTTCCGTCAGCGCTCCGGTTGGGCACCGGTTGACGCACTGTCCGCAGTTGGTGCAGACGACCTGATCCAGAGGGTAATCCAGAAAAGTGGAAATACGCAGATCAGCACCGCGATTCACGACGGCCAGCGCCGAGACGCCCTGGATTTCCACGCATGTCCTGACACATCTCTGGCAGCGGATGCACTTGCTGTCGTCTTTATGAATAGCCGGAGAGGATATGTCCGGCAGATAGTTCTTTTTCAGATCAATAAAAGGATTTTCCGTCAATGCGTACTCCCTCGCAAGGTCCTGAAGCTCGCAATGGCTGTTTTTATAGCAGTGCAGACAGTCTGTATTGTGCTCCGAAATTAAGAGATTGATAATATCCTGCCTTGCTTTCCGCACTTTCCTCGAGTTCGTATGGACCACCATACCCTCCAATGCATAGGTGCTGCAAGATGCCTGGAGAGTCCGCATCCCCTCAACTTCCACAAGGCATACTCTGCAGTTTCCGGCGAGACAGAGATCATCGTGATAGCAGAGGGTAGGGATTTTTATATTGATCATCCGGGCCGCTTTCAGCAGGGTTGTTTCTTCAGGCACTTCGAGGGTCCGATTGTCCATTGTAAAGGTAATCATAATCGCTTTCTCCTAATAGACTATTTCTTCTGTGAAATGTTCGGTTATGGATTTGAACGGATGGGCTACCGATTGGCCCAGGCCGCATTTGGCGCTGATTTCCATCATCCCGGCAAGCCCGTTAAGCCGTTTGAGATAGGAGGAAGGCTTTTCAGATGCCTTAACGGCTTCCAATCCTTTCAGAAGCTGCTGACAGCCGACCCGGCAGGGAGTGCACTGGCCGCAAGACTCTTCGCAGAAAAACTCCAGATATCCTTTCAGTATATTGTACATGGAGCGGCTGGAGTTAAAGAGCATCATCGATCCGCCTGTGGGTATTCCCTCAAAACCGATAATCGTTTCGGTGAACAGTTTTCTCGGCACGCAGTACCCCGAAGAGCCCCCCACCTGTACAGCCTTGGTATCACCGTCTCCGAAATCCCTGACGAAATCCTCCAGGTTCATTCCCATTTCCAGTTCATAGATTCCCGGTTTGGGAGTATCGCCGGAGACGCAGAATATTTTGGCTCCCCTTGAATCCTTTGTTCCGAGATTGTGGAATTCCTCCGGTCCGTGCTCGATAATGATGGTGGTGTAAACAAATGTCTCGACATTATTAATAATTGTGGGGAAGTCCAGGTATCCTTTATCGACGGGGTAGGGAGGCTTGTTTCTCGCTTCTCCCCGTTTCCCCTCCATGGATTCCAGAAGGGCTGTTTCCTCTCCGCAGATATAGGCGCCGCTGCCCATGCGCATTTCTATGGGAAAGGAAAGCTTCCGCGGTTCTATAAGCTTCTGGAACCGATCGATTTCCTTCTCTATGTGGCTGATCATGTAGGAGTACTCGTGTCTGAGATAAATGAACCCCCGGTCGGCTCCGACAGCTATGGCACAGACCATCATTCCCGTTAATACCTTGAGAGCCTGTTCTTCCAGAATTTCCCGGTCTTTGAAGGTTCCCGGTTCACCTTCGTCGGCGTTGCAGATGATTATTTTGGACTTGCCCGGTGCTTCGGCTACAGCGTTCCATTTCCGGCCGGTTGGGAAACCGGCCCCTCCGCGGCCCCGAAGACCCGAGTATTCAATCGCATCCAGTATGGATGCGGAACCCATGGACAAAGCCCTGTCCAGTATGGCTCCGTAATCGCTTTCGGTAAACATCAGGTTTATTTTCCTGCTAAGCATCTCTTTCCTCCTCGGCGATGGCAAGCCATTCATTCAGGGCCTCTGCAGTTTTTTCGGGAGTGAGTTCCGTATACACTTTTTCGTTGATGAGCATAGCCGGGCTTTTATGACACCAACCCATGCAGTTGATATGCTGCAGGGTGAACAAGCCGTCGGGAGTTGTTTCTCCCATCTTGATTCTCAGCCTTTTTTCGAGGGTTTCCGCAACGGCTTTTCTGCCGCTGCTGTCACAACTGACGGATTTGCAGATGCGGATCGTATACCGTCCTGTCGGACCGGTATTGAGAAAACTGTAGAATGTGGCCACTCCGTAGACTTCAGCGGCCGAGATGTCCAGCGCCGCTGCGATCTGCTTCATCGCGGATTCCGATAAATAATTCTGTTCCTTGACGACATCCTGGAGGATAGGCAGCAGCTTCTCCCTGGCTGGGCCGTGCTTTCTGATGATTTGCTGAACGTGAAGTTGGGTTTGAGTCATTTTCATTCTCCTATAACAAGGAGCTGAAACAGTTCTTTTCAAAGACGGGAAGAGACAAAATATGAACATCTTCAGTTCCGTAGATTGCTCTTTTCATTAATTCTAAGCCTTCAGCATTTTATAAACCACAAAAAGAGAGAATTTTATCGATATTATTTTGAAGTTTTCCTGTCCGATCTGTATTATTATGAGTGTGAATTTCCCGAAATCCGGTATTACAGAGGTCTGAACGTGAAAATCGATAGAATCCCAAGCCATTATCTGCCCCATGCCATACTCTATCTGGCCGATGAGGATGATCAGCAGATTGCAAAATACAAAGATTCGGCTTTATGGTGGGCAGCCCGGATCGATGGAGAAGTTGTAGGGACGATCGGCCTTCTGGAATTGAGTACTGATCAGGCGGAAATTGTCTCCGTAGCTGTCGGGGAAAAATATCAGAACCGCCATATCGGTTCGCAGCTGGTGGAAACCGCCATAGCTTATGCCAAAGAGAAAGGCTTCAGAGATGTTCTGATCAAAACGGGGAACTGCGGATTATCCCAGATCGGACTCTATCAGAAATGCGGTTTCCGGATCGATTCTGTAAAGAGAAATTATTTCCTCGGAAAATATGAAAATTCGATCTATGAGAATGGAATACGCTGCTGCGATCAGGTCGTAATGAATTACCGGATCTACAGCGAAGCGGAACGGGAGAGAATTATCTCCGGTTACTGGGACAGGTTTTTATTGTCGAATCCCCTCTATAAAGGAAGCCCCTATGACGTGTGGAATTTCTGCTATGGGGAATATCTGCCCAATCTGCTGATAGGACTGGTTAAAACCGGCGCTAAAACAGGCACTTCATCGGCTCTGGAGCTCTATAAGCCGGAGGAAAAGGTACCTGAAGCGGGCGATCTCTCCATCATTACCTATGGAAACGGATTGCCCGGCTGCATAGTTGAAATAACTGAAACCAGAGTGAAGAAGTTCAGCGAAATAAATGCCGATGAAGCCCGGTGGGAAGGGGAGGGCGACCTGTCTCTTCAGTTCTGGCGGGAGGTCCACAGGGATTTTTTCTCAATGGAATACAAAGAGGAAGGACAGGTTTTTCATGAAGATATCCCGGTTCTTTACGAGCGGTTCACAGTTATCTATGATGAAGACCTGAAATCCTGAAGGAGGCGATTTTGACATTAATAGATAATATCAGAGACAAAGCGGGTGAAATAAACTTCTCCGGAATGGTTCTGGTTCGCGATGGTCAGAATCCTCTCTACAGGGAAGCCTTCGGTTATGCGGACCGGAGCAACAGGATTCCCAATAGGGAAAAGACCCGTTTCGCCATAGCTTCGGGAACAAAAACATTCACTGCCGCCGGTATTTTCCGGCTGATAGACCGGGGAAAACTGACTCTGGATACACCTTTGCACAGTGTTGTTAAAGAAGACTTTCCCCTGATTGATAAGGCCGTGACCATAGACAGCCTCTTAAGCCATAGATCGGGAATATACGATTATCTCGATGAAGAGCTGATAGATGATTATGACGGATTTGAGCTTGCGGTACCCAATCACAAGCTTTACGGTCCCCGGGATTATATTCCCATGCTTCACGGGGATATGAAATTTCCGCCGGGCGAAAGATTCTCCTACAGCAATTCCGGATATATTCTGCTGGCTCTGGTCATAGAAACACTATCGGGACAATCCTTTTCCGGATTTATTGAAGAGGAGGTTTTCAAACCGGCGGGGATGAACCATTCGGGCTTTTTCGAAATGAATCGTTTACCCGGCGATACGGCTTATGGGTATATTGATGATAATAAGGACTGGAAAACCAATATTTTCGATGTGCCTGTAAAAGGCTGCGGCGACGGCGGAGCCTTTACGACTGCCGAAGATCTGAGCCTTTTCTGGTTCGGCCTGATGAAAGGATCGCTTTTATCGGAGCATTCCCTGGCCTGTATGACGGAAAAGGTCTCTTCTGTCAAACCGGAGACCGGGTACGGAAGAGGACTCTGGATCGGCTTTGACCGGGAGAAATATCTCTATATGGAAGGCTGTGATGCTGGCGTATCCTGTCTTTCCGTCTATTATTCAGATGCCCGTTATTTTACTGTGCTGTCCAATACGACGACCGGGGCTTATCCATTGAGAACACTTATTCATGAGCAATTGAAGTCCAGACCGGCAAGTAAAAAACGCGATTACAGAAAATCAAGTTCGAAATCGATGAACGGGACAGGGATATGATTTCTGTTTTTGATAATATTGAGTCTGCCAGTTTTCCTTTCGCCGCAAAAAAATACCTTTACACCAAAAGACTGGATTCGCAGATATGATGCTTCTTATTCTTCTCGGTTATGTTCTGACCATTTTTACACTTCTTTTCATTCTTCTTCTCATTTCCAGAATGAAATAAGACATCGGCAATTCTTGACATTCCCCATCAAGTCCTCAATAGTGTAAATATGTTCAATACACTATCCCGATTTATTCCTCTTTTTCTCATTATGTTTGTCGGTTACATCCTGCGCCGCCGCGATATCCTCACTGATGCGGTCGTCGCCGGTCTCAAGAAGATCGTCGTCACGACTGCCCTGCCGTCAGTCCTTTTTCTGTCCTTTCTGACAATGACTATCGAGGCTAAGGCTCTCTGGCTTTTCTCCGGAACCTTTATCCTCTGCATACTCCTCTATCTGTTCGGTATATTTTTAAACAGGACAAAGCTCTGCGCCTATCCGCTGTCGCCTTTCTTTTTTACAGGGTTCGAGTTCGGCATGGTGGGGATCGCCCTCTTTTCCGGGATATTCGGAGTGGAAAACCTTCATTACATACTGCTTATAGGTCTGGGGCACGAGTTTTTCATCTGGTTTTTCTATGCGCCGCTTCTCGAATCGAAAGAGAAGGGGACCGTGGATGCAAAGCTGATCATCCTCAACTTTTTCAAATCACCGATTATTATCGCCATACTGACAGCCATACTGCTCAATCTGACCGGACTCTACGATATGGTGTCAGATAAAGCTCCGGCTCTACTCATTCAGGAAACTCTTGAAATGCTGGCTGCCATCGTTACGCCGCTGATTCTTCTGGTTCTGGGATCGAATCTCCAGTTCAGCACCATCCCCTTTAAAAAGGGATTTCACCTTATAGCCTTCCGCTTCCTGGGAGTCCTTATCGGAGCGACAGCATTGGCGTTCTTTACCAACCGCTTCGTCATGCCGGTGAATTCGATGATGCTCTACGCTTTTATCACCTTTTTCCTGCTGCCTCCGCCCTTCATCATTCCCGTTTTTCTCGGGGAAAGGCATCGGGAAGAGAGCCGGTTCTACAACAGCATCCTGATTCTGGCTACGCTGGTGACTCTGGCGGTTTTTCCTTTGGTTCTCACATTCCTGGGGATTTTCTAGTCAGTAAAATAGTCTTTTGCCCATTTCACTTTGATGAAATACCGGGAGTTTCCTCCCCTATCGGGATGATATTCCTTGCTCAACTCCCGGTACTGCCTGTTCACTGTTTCTGCTGAAGGCTTTCTGTATTCCGGATCCGGTTCCCAGCGCAATGCCATGGCCGCTCCCAGATATTCCACTTTTTTCAGAGGCAGATGTTCGTATTCGACCGCCAGTTTATCCAGATAAGCATCGAAGAAATCCATCCAGTCTCCATGGGTGAACTTACCGTATTCATCAGTTCTCTTTTTTGTGGCCGGAAGAAAGGTTTTTCTGTAAACCGGACAGCTGTCGCGCCCGGTCATCTGTTTCTCCAGCCGCGAGCAGAGTGTGAAAATGACCTTGATAAAAGCGGGAAGGCGGGAAAGTCCCTTTCGGATA
Organism: Spirochaeta isovalerica; assembly: GCF_014207565.1. Classification (NCBI taxonomy): domain Bacteria; kingdom Pseudomonadati; phylum Spirochaetota; class Spirochaetia; order Spirochaetales; family Spirochaetaceae; genus Spirochaeta; species Spirochaeta isovalerica. The sequence continues at coordinate 84,918 of NZ_JACHGJ010000003.1, forward strand.
TACTCCTGCCGCTCCAGCTTCCGGTTTTCCCTTTCTGTCAGATAGTCCCTTTTGATCAGGAAGAAGAGGGGAAAGAAGGGATTTTTCGGAAACCGGTAGGTCCGGTAGAAATTCTCCAGATGCTCCGGTCGAATAATCGCATTGTGAAGCAGGGAATAACAGCGTTTGTTAAAGCGCAGTTTCAGCAGTTTAGGCTCGCTGCTCAGATAGCTGACCATCAGCGGCCAGCGCTCATCTTTTCTCAGAGCTTTTGGCTGTTTATCCAGGAGATAATTTATTGAGTATATCGACCGGCCTTCGGGACGTCGCCGCTTTACTTTGCGCTTCGAACGGGCAGGGTAATGGTGAATTCGCAGCCTTGATCCTCCAGGTTACCTTATGATGGGTCTCCGTAATATTATTTTATTATACCGCAGCTGATCGTGAGTCCCAATCCCCTATTTTTTTGTATAAAAGCGGGATTTCCCGGGGCTTTTTCATAGACATCATTCTTTTCTAAGGACTGGGACTTATATTGCCGAATTTATAATCATGATACAGAATGCCCTCTATGCGATTAAAAGTTTCTTCTATCAATTCTCAAAGTCCGAGCTGATTCTCGTCATTACGGCGGCAGCAGCTGTTCTCATTGCCTTGATTGCTCTTTTTACAGCTTTGGGGCTATTCAGGAAAAACCGGAAAACGGCTGATATCAGACGCATGCTGGTCATTCTTCAGTCTCTCGACCTGCTGTATTACAGCCTGGACAAGCATGTTCACGCCTGGAAAGCCGCAAAAAGCGACGGGCAGAGTGCCGAAGCCCAGAAATTCTGGCGGTTTACAGATCTGACCGAGCTTGTGACCCGGCTCCAGGAGCTTAAAGTCCTTTCGAAAGTATATATGAAGAAAACTGTTCATCTGGAAATAGAAGCTCTTCTCGAATTCCTGGGAGAACTTATCCTCATTTCCTACAGGGGAGAAGACCACTCGGGCAGGCGCTACAGAGTGACGGAAATTCTCTCGACAGATAATTTTGATTTAAAACTCAATGAGATTATAATGAATGTATCGAGAGGAGTGAGATTCAGAAATAAAAAAGCGGTCGAAAAGGAAGCTGTTCAGTCTCTCATTCTTAAGACCTATCTCAAATAAACTCCTCCCGCCGGAGGAGTTTTGTCCCGTTTCTTTTATTCTGTAGTTCCGAAAAAGTCCTATAGCATTTTGAAAAAGTATTTCGCGAATTAGAGATCAGCCTGTTCCGGCAGCTGCCATTGAACTGGTTTCTGTCCTGTCTTTTCCAGATATTCATTGGTTCGGGAAAAAGGACGGCTGCCGAAAAATCCCCTGTAGGAGGAAAGCGGGGAGGGATGGGGGCTCTCTATTACAAAGTGCCTGTCCTTCCGGATAAAACTTCCTTTCTTTCTGGCATAGGATCCCCAGAGTATGAAAACGAGATTTTTTCTTCTCTCCTCCAGCTCTCTGATGACACGGTCAGTTAACTGTTCCCAACCGCGGCCCTGATGGGACCCCGCCTTCCGGGCTTCCACTGTCAGAACGGCATTGAGCAATAGAATCCCCTGATCGGCCCAGCTGTTGAGGCATCCGTGAGCAGGAGGTTTTAATCCAAGATCGCTTTCCATTTCCTTGTAGATGTTGACCAGGCTCGGGGGAGGAGCCACACCGGGCTGAACGGAGAAACAAAGCCCGTGGGCCTGACCGGGGCCATGATAGGGATCCTGTCCCAGAATCACGACTTTCACTTTGTCAAAGGGCGTCCTGTCCATAGCCGAGAAGATCTGCTGTCCCGGTGGAAAGATGGTCTTTCCCTGCTTTTTCTCTTCCAGCAGGAAACGGCGAAGATCTGTCATGTAGGGTTTTTCAAATTCATCGGCCATAACGGCCTGCCAGCTTTCGTGCAGCTTGATATCTCTTTTCATGAGCTTAATATTATCATACATGGGAGATTTTTTAACATCCTGAAAAATTATGTCTGATGGGTTGTTCGTTTCAGCTTTAATCTGTCGAATCTTCAGGAGTCAGTTTCCTCCCGGCCCGTTTTTTATTTTCCTCTCTTGAGAATAGTGACTCTATAAATTACTGTTTATAACAGTAAAGGACTAAATAACAGAATGACCGCTTTTACTCCGGATAGTAAAATTCTCAATGACATTTTTAATAACACGCCCGTTGGAATGTGCATAACGAACGGGAATGGGCTTTACGATTTTGTAAATAGGGCTTATTGCCGGATTTACGGGTATGAAGCCGAAGAACTCATCGGCCGCTCTTTCCTGACCGTTGTCCCGGAAGACCAACACAAATTGCTGGAAGATCTTCACAATGATTTTCTGAAAAACGGGGTAGAAGTTCACGGGGAATGGGAGGTCGTCGACAAAAAAGGGCGGGTTCTCTCCATCATAGCCGATGCCCTCAGGGTGTTCGGCAGCGACGGGAATGCCAGGAAAGTCACTTTTGTTATCGATATTACCGAGCTGAAATCGACGGCGGAAAAGCTTCAGGAAAGTAAAGATTTTCTGACTCGGAAAGTATCGGAGAAAACATCAGAATTGAATGAGATCATCGATCATCTGAAAAATCAGGTGGAACAGCTGTACCGAACGGAAAGTAAGCTCCTGAACATTCGGAAAAACCTGCAGGATGCTCAGAGGCTGGCCAGACTGGGCAGCTGGGAATGGATTATAGAGCAAAACAGGATTGAATGGTCTGATGAAACATTCCGTATCTTCGGACTGGATCCCGATCTTTTTGAAGCCACACTGGAAGCATATTTACAGTCTGTTCACCCCGATGACAGGCAAATGCTGTCAAGTCTTATTGAAAAAACTCTGAAGGAAAAAGAATCCTATACAATAGAGCACAGGGTCGTTCACTCCGACGGAACTGAATTGACTGTTCAGGGTATGGGACAGGTGGAAGTCGATGAATCGGGAAAACCTGTCAGATTTTACGGAACCGTTCAGGATATTACGGATAAAGTCGAAACTGACAGACAAATACGGCGCTTGACCAGAGTCCTTCAGGAAAGCTCCAGTATCATTATCATAACCGATGCTGATCGTGTCATCGAATATGTCAACTCTCGCTTTGAAGAGGTCACGGGGTACAGGCCCGATCAGGCGATAGGTCAGAAAGCCTATCTCTTTACCAGCTATGACAGAACCAGAAGCGATTCTCTGGAGATCTGGAACACCATCTCCACAGGGAACAGCTGGAGAGGCCGTTTTAAAAACCGCAGGATGAACGGTGAATATTTCTGGGTCGAGGCAACCATCTCTCCGATTCAGGATGAGACGGGAAAAATCACCAATTACCTGGCTATTGAAGATGATATTACCTCCATGCTGAAAGCGGAGGAACAGGCAAAGTACCTTACAACTTTCGATAAGACAACGGGTCTCTATAACCGCAGCTCGATAATCGGAATTCTGGAAAAAAAGATAGTTAAGAAGTCTCCTTTCTCTTTGCTGATGATCGATATCGATGATTTCCGGTTAATTAATGAAAATTATGGACTCCGAGTCGGAGACCTGTATTTACAGGCTGTGGTTAAAACTGTGAAAGGAATTGCCGAGAATTGCTGTTCCGGAAAATATCATTTCGGCAGACTGGGTGAAGATGATCTTCTGCTCATTCTTCCGGAAATTCATAAGGAAATTGGAAACGAAATCAACTCGGCCGTTGAAACTCTCAGAGTCGGAACGGAATCCGTGGAGTCGACAGTCAGCATAGGAGTGGCCGGCTTCCCTGAAGAGGGGGAAGAGGTTAAAGACCTTTTGACTAAACTGGATATTGCTCTCTACAGAGCGAAGGAGAAAGGCAAGAACCAGTGTCATCATTACACTTCTGATGATGACCGGTTGTCGGAAATCCACACTCGTTTTTCTCTGCGCCGGCGTATTCTCGATGCACTTGAAGAGGATCGTTTCGTCATCTGGTTCCAGCCCATATTGAACCTGGAGAGCAATCAGGTTCACCACTTCGAAGTTCTGGTCAGGATGAAAGAGAAAGATGGATCCATAGCCCTGCCGGGATCGTTTATACCCGCTGCCGAATCTTTCGGACTTGTCGGGAGCATTGACAGGATCGTCGCGCAGAAAGCCATAGCCTATCAGGCCTTTCTCGCTGGAAAGGGGATTCATATTTCTCTGTCCATGAATCTTTCGGGAAAGGATCTTGCCGATGAAAAACTCCTCGGTTTTCTGAAGAATGAAGTTCAGGAAAGCGGCGCCGATCCGGAGAAAATTGTTTTTGAAATTACGGAGACAGCCGCGATTGAGGATCTTCCCAGAGCCGTGGAGTTCATTGCCAATCTTAAAGAGCTGGGCTGTAAATTTTCCCTGGATGATTTCGGTGTCGGCTTTACGTCCTTTGTCTATTTAAGGGATCTGAAAGTGGATTTTATTAAAATCGACGGCGCTTTTGTCCGCTCGCTCTCCAGAAATAAAGACGACCGGACCATCGTCAAGGCTGTCTCCCTGGTCGCAAGGGATATGGGCATAAAGTCTATTGCTGAATTTGTCCAGACCGAAGCGGACAAGAAAATCCTCAAAGACCTGGGAGTCGATTTTGTTCAGGGGTACCTGATCGGAAAACCCGATCCTTCACCCCTTAACGTGCTGGGAATTGAACTGGTATAGAGTTCCTTCTCTGGAGATCTTTTCCGGGATTGTCATGAATTCAGTTACTGTGCCTGAAAAATTCCTATCGATATACGGGTTGTCAATAAGTTCGTACATCCGGCATTAATTAGTGCCAAATCGATATATTTTTAATTATGCCAATAAAAAATTAGTAAAACTTTCTCATTTCAGGAACCGGCGTGATAATGAAACATCAATAAGAATCTCCGTCCCGGAGTATTCTTGTTCGGATAGGTTGCGGCGTTGCCGCGTTATATACAGGGCCTGCATTCCCGATGTCAGAACATCGGGGATGAAGGCCACCCGAATAAAACAGAGGTGTTAAAACATGAGTACAACACAAAGTGATTCTATGGCTCTCAACGGAGCCGCGTCAGGAACCGCTTCTTTCAGAGCCGGTTTACAGAGATTCGGCCGATTCGTCAGCGGTATGATTATGCCCATTATCGGTGCGTTCATCGCCTGGGGTCTTATCACGACGCTTTTCATTCCCACGGGATGGATTCCCAATGAAAAGCTTTCTTCTCTCGTAGGTCCGATGATTACCTACCTTCTTCCTCTTCTGATCGGTTTCACTGCCGGTAAACAGGTTTGGGGAGTCCGTGGTGGTGTTATCGGTGCTATTGCAACAATGGGCGTTATCGTCGGTGCCGATATTCCGATGTTCATCGGAGCTATGCTGATCGGTCCTTTCGCTGCATGGGTAATGAAAAAATCCGACAAGCTGGTTGAAGGTAAAGTGCCTGTCGGATTTGAAATGTTAGTTGATAACTTTTCCCTCGGAATCCTCGGAATGTTGATCGCGCTCCTCGGATACGTCGTTATCGGTCCGGTTATCAGTGCTATTGTAGCAGTTATCCAGGGTGGAGTTCAATTCATCGTAGACATCAAAGCTCTTCCTTTGATCTCTCTCTTTATCGAACCGGGTAAAGTTCTTTTCCTCAACAATGCTATAAACCACGGGATTCTGAGTCCTCTCGGCATACAGCAGGTTCAGGAATCCGGCAAGTCCATTATGTTCCTTCTGGAAACTAACCCCGGACCCGGTCTCGGCATACTGCTGGCTTACTGGCTGTTCTCCAAGGGAAATATCAAAGCTTCCGCACCCGGCGCCATCATCATCCATTTCTTCGGCGGTATCCATGAGATCTACTTCCCCTATATTCTGATGAAACCGATCCTCATTCTCGCCGCTATGGGTGGTGGAATGGCTGGTGTTCTCACCAACATGCTCCTCGGATCCGGTGCTGTTGCCGCTCCTTCTCCCGGCAGTATCTTCGCCTTGCTGGCTATGTCTCCCAAAGGCGGACATCTGTCCATTCTTATGGGGGTTATCGTAGCGACAGCTGTTTCCTTTGTCATCGCCATGCCTTTTGTTAAGAGATCGGCCGATCAGTTCGAAGATGAAGCTCTCGATGAAGCTAAAGATTCTGTTAAGTCTCTGAAAGCTTCAGGACCTATCACAAAAGTGCTTTTCGCCTGTGATGCCGGAATGGGTTCAAGCGCCATGGGTGCCAACAAACTGACGAAACTGCTGAAAGCGGAAAACATGGATATCAAGGTCGAGCATTGCTCTGTAGATGATATTCCCAGAAACGCGCAGCTGGTTATCTGTCACCGCGACCTGGCTGAGAGAGTCAAACTCTCCGGTACAAAAGCGCAGTGCATCAGCGTCACCAATCTGGTGAATGCCCCTGAGTACAAAGAAGTTGTACAGATGGTTGTAGATAGCCATAAATAATTCTTGATAAAAAGGGGGGATGCATGGCATCAGACCCCCTTTTACTCTCAGCGATATAAGGAGATTACCAGTGGGATTCACAGATTACATTGTTAAAAAGAAAGCTGTAATTTGTGCCCTTGATGTAGTCAGCTGGGAAGACGCCATCAGAAAAGGTGGACGGATTCTGGTTGATAAGGGTGCAGCGACGGAAGAATACCTGGATAACATAGTGAGAAAATGTAAGGAAAACGGTCCTTACATCGTCATCGCGCCGGGTATTGCCATGCCCCATGCTAGACCGGAAGAAGGCGCACTGGCTCTGGGATACGGAATCGTGACACTGAAAAATCCGGTTGTCTTCAACGATCCGGATAATGATCCCGTGAGCCTGCTCATATTTATGGCGGCTCCCAGCGTAAAAGAACACAACGAGGTGGCGGTCAGTCAGATCGCCGACCTCTGTGACGATGAAGAGGCGGTGGAGCAGATTATCGCCGCTTCTTCGGTAGAAGACATAATTGACATATTGATAAATCAGGGGTTTTGAATGAAGACCAAAGCGGTTCGGTTATACGGCAAAATGGATTTACGTCTCGAGGAATTCGAACTTCCCGAAATAAAAGATGACGAAATCCTGGTCAAGGTCTCGGCGGACAGCCTCTGCATGAGTTCCTATAAAGCGGCGAAACTGGGCGAGGACCACAAAAGAGTCCCCGACGATGTCGCCGACAATCCGATTATTATCGGCCATGAACTTTCCGGCGAAATCGTTCAGATCGGAGAGAAATGGCAGGGAAAATACAAGGCGGGAGAGAAATTCTCTCTTCAGCCTGCCATTAATTACAAAGGATCGATGGATTCTCCCGGGTATTCCTATAAATACTGCGGCGGCGACGCCACATACATGATACTTCCTCCGGAAGTGATGATCATGAACTGTCTTCTTCCCTACAGAGGGGAGGGGTATTTCAACGCGGCTCTTTCCGAGCCATATTCCTGTGTTATCGGTGCCTGCCGTTCCCTATACAGGACGGACAGACAGAAGCACATTCATTATCTGGGTATCAAAGAAGGCGGCAGGATGGCCATTCTCGGAGGATGCGGTCCCATGGGACTGGCGGCGATCGATTACGCCCTCGCCGGAGAATTCCGCCCCAGACAGCTGATTGTAACGGATCTCGATAATCAGAGGCTCCAGAGGGCCCAGTCCATTTTCGGACCCATAGCGGAAAAGAGGGGCATTTCCCTTCTCTTTATCAATTCAGGCGAATTGGATAATCCCCATCAGTTCATTATGCGGCTTACGGAAAACGAAGGCTTTGACGATATGCTCGTCATGGTTCCCTTTGCGGACGCTCTCGAGCTGGGCGAAAGCCTTCTGGGCTTCAACGGCTGCATGAATTTTTTCGCGGGACCGACTGATGAAAAGTTTTCTGCAAGATTGAACTACTACGATGTACACTATACAGAGAAACATATAATCGGAACGACAGGTGGTAATGTCGACGATATGACGGAAGCCCTGGAGCTGATGGAAAGCGGTCTGCTTTCTCCGGAAGTTCTGGTCACCCATATCGGAGGGCTCGATGCCGTAGCGGAAGCCACTCTGAATCTGCCCGCGATACCGGGAGGCAAGAAACTGATCTATACGGGGCTGTCTCTCCCTCTCACCGCTCTGAATGATCTTCCCGAACTGGCGGAGAATTCCCGGCTGTTCAAAGAACTGGCGGAGATTGTAAAGAGAAACAACGGGCTCTGGAGTGTCGAGGCGGAAAATTACCTCCTGGAAAATGGAGAAAAGATCTGAATGCATAACAGTCAACCCGGATTTCTAACGGTAGGCCTCAGTCCGGCCATTCAAAAAACTGTGGTTTTCGACACTTTATATGAAGGCGAAGTGAACCGGAGCGAACAATACTATCTGGATGCGGCGGGAAAAGCGGTCAATGTCTGCCGGGTTCTGACCCAGGCCGGTGAAGAGGCTTCCTGTCTCACTATTGCCGGCAAGGAGAACCGGGTTCTCTTTGAAGATCTCTGCTCACGGGATTTTCTCCATCTTTCGACTGTGGAAACAGCGGGACGGGTCCGAACCTGTACGACACTGCTCAACATGGAAAACAACAGTTGTACGGAACTCGTTGTCAATGAGCCTGAAGAGGTCTCCCCCGAAGAGGAGGAGGTCCTGAAAAAATCTTTTCTCCGGAGGATGAAAGAGGACTTCAGATGCCTGATTATCAGCGGCAGCCGGGCAAGGGGGTTTTCGGGTGAGATCATCCCCTTTCTGGTGCGGACGGCGAAAGAAAAAGGGTTGACTGTTATTGCCGATTACAGAGGAACCGATCTTCTGGGATCTTTTATTTCCCGGAAGATAAGGCCCGATTACATTAAAATCAATGAACAGGAGTTCTTCCAGACCTTCCCGGAGTACAGTGATATTAGCCGGGGGATAAAAGAGGTTTCGGAAAAATACGACTGTTCTTTCATTATATCCCGGGGAGCTTTATCCACGCTTATCGCGGAAAGGGGAGCGCTGTCGGAAGTCGACAGCAAACTGATCGATGCGGTCAACCCCATCGGATGCGGAGATTCCATGACAGCCGGAATGGCTCAGGGTATTCTCGAGGGTCTTTCGCTCAGAGAGGCAGTAGAACGGGGACGCGATTACGCCACCCGAAACGCACTCAGCATACATCCGGGATGGATATTAGAAGACTAGGAGTAGAAAATATGGTTCAGGAAACAATTGTTATCAGCAATCCCACGGGACTGCATACAAGACCGGCGAAACAAGTCGTATCGGAAGCGAAAAAATTTGAAAGTGATATTACTATCAAATTCGGAGAGAAGGAAGCCAATGTGAAAAGCCTTCTCAAACTGATGAAACTGGGGATCAGCCAGAATCACAGTATCGATATTGTCTGCGATGGTGCTGATGAAGCGGACGCCCTCGCCCATATGAAGAATTTTATTCTCAATCTGGAGGGCTGATATGAACGGATTAGCCGTTTCCGGCGGAATTTCTTTCGGAAAAGCCTTCCTCCTCGATTCGGGAGCCAGCGTCAGCTGCAGGGGTATCTCCGTTGAACAGATAGACGGGGAAATGAAACGATTTCTCGAAGGGCGAGACAGGGCCGCAGTAAACCTGGAGAAACTGATTGAAAAGGTCAGAACCGAAATGGGCGATGATAAAGCCGAGATATTTGAAGGGCATCTTGAAATCCTCACATCCGACGATGTGGAGGAGGGAGTCAGGGAAATCATCGTGGAGCAGAAAGTCTGTGCGGAAAAAGCCGCTGAGATATTTGCCGAAGACAACGCCAGGGAAATGGAAGAACTGGATGACGAGTATTTCCGTGAGAGGGGGCAGGATTTCCGCGATATCGGACAGCAGCTGATTAAAGGAATTCTGAATATAAATCCCGATGAAAGGACGCTTCCCGATCAGGCTGTCGTTATGGGAGAAGAACTATCGCCATCCCAGACGGCATCGCTGGATATGTCCAGGGTGAAAGGTCTGATTGTCAAAACAGGCGGGAAAAATTCCCATGCGGCCATTATCGCCAGATCCCTTGAAATCCCCGCTCTGATTATGCCCGAACTGGATTTTGCCGAACATGTCAAAAACAACGATATTGTTTATGTCGATGGTGAATCCGGCGAGCTCTGGGTCAATCCCGATGAAAAAACCATCGAGTCCCTGAAAAGAAAAGAAGAAAAACTGGAGAAGGAGAAAGAAGAACTTCTCACTCTCCTCGATGAGCCTTCGGCTACAAAAGACGGACATCCTGTGGGATTGTATGCCAATGTGGGCGGAACCTTCGATATCGGTAATGCGGTCCGTTACAAAGCCGACGGCATCGGTCTTTTCAGGACCGAATTTCTCTTTATGGAAACCATGTCCAGCCCGACTCTGGCCCGGCAGACCGAAGTTTACCAGCATGCCGTCGAGTCTCTCGGCGGCAGGAATGTCATAATCAGGCTGCTCGATACGGGAGCCGATAAGCCGCTTCCCTACTGGCCGCTGCCCCGGGAGGAAAACCCCTTCCTGGGAATCCGGGGAATCCGGCTTCTTTTTCAGAAAGAGGACATTCTCAGAACCCAGATCCAGGCACTTCTTCAGGCTTCCAAATCGGGACCTGTGGGGATGATGATTCCCATGATCGGATCCCTCAAGCCCATTGAAAGGGTCAGAGCTCTGGTGGAAGAGGAAAAACTGGCTCTCGGATGGACTGAGGCTGAAAATCTTATGCTCGGCGTCATGATCGAGACACCGGCGGCCGTGCAGCTGATTAAGGAAATTCTCGATATCGTGGATTTCGTCAGCATCGGAACCAACGATTTGACACAGTATATGCTGGCGGCTGACAGAGGGAATCCCTCTATGACCGATTATTACGATGAATTTCATCCTGCGGTTCTCCGCTCCATAGCCCATGTCATCAAACAGGCGGGGAAGAAGGCTAAACTGAACGGGATCTGCGGCGAGCTGGCCGGCAATCCTCTGGCCCTGCCTTTTTTCGTGGGACTTGGTGTCGACGAGCTCAGCACCAATGCTTCATCCATTTTAAAACTGAAAAAGATACTTCGCGAGATCGACTTTACCGAGGCAGAAAATCTGGTCGAAGAAATCCTGAGGATTCCTACCTCCGAAGGAATACGCATGAGACTTCACCGGTTTCTTGCAGAAAGGGATCTGCTGAAGTGAAAGACCGGCAGAAAAGGATGCTCAGATTACTTCTGTTAAATGAGGGGTCTCTTCTGATTGACGATCTGGCCGGGACCTTTTCTATCGGCCGGAGGACTGTATCCCGCGATCTCGATGTTCTCGACAAGTGGCTCTCCCTCAAGGGAGCGCGGCTTGAGAGAAAGCAGAACCACGGGATACAGGTCCTCTGTTTCGGGACCGATCCTGCCGACCTGATCGAGCTTATCAACAAACCCGATTCCTATCTGGAATCGCTTCCCCCTTTTAAAAGACAGAAACTCATTCTTCTCTATCTGCTTTTCAACAACAGGGAAATAAAGATTTCCCATATGGCCAATACTTTTTTCATCAGCGACACTTCTGTGTGGAACGATCTGAATCAGATCGAAAAAAGCATCGGCGATAAAGATATAGCTCTGGAAAGGATGAAAGGCGTCGGAATCAGGCTGAGAGGCTCCGAATCCTACATCCGGATGAAATTTCTCTCAACCATGATGGAGGTTTTTTCCTCCCGGACCATAATACCTCATCTCTATTCACTCAAAGAGAGCCGTGAATCGACTCTGGAAATCAATCAGTTCAATATGCTTATGGAAAGGCTCCGTTTTCCCGTAGGAAACAGCGCGGTCCAGAAACAGATCCGCCGGGCCGTCTCCGCTCTGGGATACAGTTTTACCATGTCCGGCGAAGCACTCCTCTATTTCTATCTGCAGCTGACTCTCCACAGGATCAAGGCGGGAGCCATGATCGTACGCTACAACAGTTTTCGCTGCACACCGCTTTTTTTCAACCTGGCGCAGGATATTCTTTCCGATCTGCTGGAACGGGTTTTCAGCGGAGCCATACCGGAGGGAGAAATCGCCCAGCTGGGAATGATTCTCCAGGTATTGGAAATCGGAGATCTGAAATCGGTCAGGATCAGCAATTTCGAATCCATGATCGATGATGAAATCCGCGATCTGACGGCCCGGATGATCGAACGGTTCGGAGAACTGGATAAACAGCTCTATTACTTGAATCATCATATGGAGGAAGTGCTCAATCTGTCTCTGGCTTCCCTGGTCATAAGATTGGAAAACGGTGTTCCCTACTGGCACGGCGATTGGGGAAGCTCCTCGTCGGAAGAGTGGAGACGGGGCGAAAAAGAGGAATATCTCTCTAGTCTCCTCAAAGAGCGGTGCGGCCTTGATCCGTCGGGACGTGATCTGGAATACATACTCATTCTTTTTCAGTCCCTCATCATCAGTGAAAGCGAAGTGCCTCCCCGGCGAATCCGCTGTCTCGTCTGCTGTTTTGAAGGGATCGGTCTGGCTTCCTACCTTCAGTCAGTCCTGCAGAGAGAAATCAAGGGAATCAATATTATCGAAGCAACGGCAGTATTTAAAATCCGTCAGGAGTATATCGATGAAAAGGGGATTGAGCTGATTATTTCAACTTTTCCCATAAGCGATATCAATATCCCTGTCATCGATATCTCTCTACCGCTCAATAAGGAAAAAATCAAAAAAGAAGTGGCTTCACTTCTTCCCTTACTGGCGCCCGGGCGGGATTTCGAACCGGTGATTGCCGGGGAAGAGGTTTCATTTCAGGAAGTTCTCAATCTCATTCAGAATTTCATGATGTACCGGCTGGCTGAAGCTCCTGATATCGACCGGGTCATTTCCTCTCTATCGGCAGAGCTGACTGGCACCGGAAAAAAGGCGAAGAAACTGGAAAAAGATTTCCGCAGAAGAGAAGATCTGGGGACGCTGGAGTTCGAAGATTACGGAATCCGGGTTCTCCATTGCCGTTCCGCTGCTGTCGACGGACCGAAAGCTGGAGTTGTTGACTTCGAGGCTGATGATCGTGCCAGAATCCTCTTTATGGTGGCCCCTGATCCCTGTCCGGAACAGATCCGGAAGCTTCTGTCCGTCATAACCATCTCGTTTCTTGAAAACTCATCGTTCCGCCGCTCCATCATATCCGGGGCGCTGAAGGATATCCGAAAGAACCTGATGGATATATTTAAAGATGTTCTGTAGATAATTAGCGGGAATATCTGATTTCAGTTTTATGCGCAGCAGGCTTTTGCCGCGATCATGGTTTTCAGCGATTTGGCAAGCTGGTCCGGGCAGGATGTCTGCCTCATCCCGCAGGGAGATCCTTCAAAGAGCTCAATGACCTTCTCCGCCTCCATTCCTTTGACGAGCTTGGAAATCCCCAGAAGATTTCCGGGACATCCTCTGTGAAAATTTACACTTTTTATGGCGCTACCATCAAGTTCAATGTCAATGCGGGCTGTGCATACACCCTGAACTTCAAAACTTTCTTTCATATGAATAAGGCCTCTATATTTTCATTCCGTTTTTTTCCCGATAAAAAACCCCTGCATAAAACAGGGGTGGTTTATTGGATAAATAAATATATATAAGATTTCTTTAATATTGTCTACAGGTCGGGAACCTGAAAAGGATCATTCAATTATAAGAGACAGTATCGGCCTTATCGTATAGGTCCGACCCGCCTCGGCAATAATCGTGGACTGCGTGGCAAATCCTCCGGATCTTACCTGAATGGTATGCTGTCCCGGCTGTATGGTAAAAACCGTACTGTTCATTAATATCCCGTTGTCGTAAATGCTGATCTGCGACATGGCATTATTGATCGTTCTGTTGAGGCTCTCATTGGGGATGATCACCTGTATCGTAGCGAGAGGCTGCTGGAGATTGAAGTGGAGATTCTCATTGCGCTGAAGGTTGACGGTTTGAGTCTGGCTCGAATAGCCCGGCGCGGAAACGGAAACCGTATAGCTGCCCTGGGGAAGTTCCATCCTGAAGGGAGCCGTGCCGGAAATACTTCTGGGGCCGCTGATGTCCACCCGGGCTCCATTCACATTGGAAGTGATGTTTAACTGGGCGCCAGCCGATCGTCGCTGGGTTTGAAACGTAAAATTTTCCGCCCTGTTTCTGTCCATGACGACAACTCTAGACTGGGCCGGGTAACCGGGAGCGGAGATTTCGATCGTATATGTGCCGGCCGGAAGGGCGACATTCAAATTGGTCGTGCCTTTTATGGGCGAGAAGCTTCGGTTATCTCTCGATTGTACGAGGACATTGGCTCTCACATTTGCCGTTACCGACAGCTGAAACGTTGTTCCTCTTCTTGTCGTTTGAGCCGGCAACCCTGCGACCAGCCCGGCCAGCATGCATATTGTAAAAAACCGTATGATGTTTTTGTTCATTTTCTAACTCCTCTCAAATCTTATTTCTCTTTGAAATAACAGATAAAATTCTAACTCAAAGACTCGGGAATATCTAATATAACATTCAATTTTAAAAAATCTGTCACTTTTTCTTTCCCGTAAGAACTGACTTTTTAATGGCTATGGATTATTCTCTATAAGCATGAAGACCGTAGCAGAAATCAATGAGAAAATCAGTTCTGGCCGGGCCGTAGTCCTTACCGCCGAAGAAGTTATCGATTATGTGGATAAAAAAGGGCTGGAACAGGCCGCAAAAGAAGTCGATGTCGTCACAACGGCTACCTTCGGGCCTATGTGTTCCTCCGGCTGCTTTCTAAACTTCGGACACAGTAAGCCTAAGATCCGTATTACCGAAGCCTGGCTTGATGATGTGAGCGCCTACAGCGGAATCGCCGCGGTCGACCTCTATCTCGGGGCAACGCAACTACGGCATAACGATCCTGCCAATCTCGATTACCCCGGCGACTTCCGCTTCGGAGGCGGCCATGTCATGGAAAAACTCATCGCCGGAAAGGAAGTTCAGCTTTTCGCTCTTTCCTACGGGACCGATGATTACCCCGGACGGGAGCTTCGGACCAGGTTTACCATAGATGATCTCAACCAGGCGGTTATGGTCAATCCGCGAAACTGCTACCAGAATTACAATGTCGCCATTAACGCTTCGGACAAACCGATCTATACCTATCTGGGATATCTGAAGCCCCATATGAAAAACTGCGGTTATTCCAGTGCCGGACAATTATCTCCTCTTTTGAACGATCCCTTCTACAGAACCATCGGCGTCGGTACCAGGGTCTGGCTGGCAGGAGCGCAGGGGCATGTCTATTCAGAAGGAACGCAGCATTCTCCGACATGCGAAAGAGGTGTTCTCGGAGTACCTTCCGAAGGGGCCGGAACGCTGGCACTGACTGCTGACATGAAAAAAATGAATCCCGAATTCGTCCGCGGAGTCAGCCTGAAAGGTTACGGGGTCTCGCTGTCTCTGGGGGTGGGGATCCCGATTCCCATTCTCGATGAGGACATGCTGAAGCAGACGACGATCCGCGACAGAGACATTAAAGCCCAGGTTATCGATTACTCAACCGACTATCCGCAGAGAACGGGAAAGGTTCTGGGCACGGTCAATTACGAAGAGCTTAAATCCGGTACCATAGAACTGAACGGTCAGAAAGTCGAAACGGGAAGTCTTTCCTCTTATGCCGGAGCGAGAAAAATCGCGGCCATTCTTCAGGAAGAGATCCGCTCGGGAAAATTCCTGCTTTCCCAGCCGATATCACCGCTTCCCTTTGAACAATCGATGAAACCCATGAAGGAAATCGGGTAGGGGGGAGGAAATATGTCTGATAATATCACCAAAAAGATCATGCTTTATTTTCCAGAATGCGAAACCGAAAGCCCCATAGTCTATCATCTTGTCAAAGATTACGATCTGATGATAAATATCTTCCGCGCTAAAGTGACTCCCGAAGAAGAAGGGTATCTCGTACTGGATATAACCGGTTCGGATGGGAATATCCACCAGGCTACCGAATGGCTTCAGTCTCTGGGGATCATTGTCAATGAGACAGATAAAGGTGTGAAATGGGATCAGAACCGCTGCGTTCAATGCGGCAGCTGCGTTCCTCACTGCCCCACAGGAGCTCTCTCCATTCCCGATAGATCGACAATGGAAATACGTTTCGAGTCAAATAAATGTATTGAATGTTTAAGCTGTATAAAAGTCTGTCCTTACGAAGCGGTTACGTCAATTTTCTGATATCTGATGAAGAGGCATTTCAGAGAATTCCATTACAAGGAAGCCCATTTTCATATTCTCACTTCCTCCTGGGATCCGGTGACGGAATTCATTCTGTCTGAAAGGCTCAGATTGGAAGCCTTTATTTTATCTCATCCCCTATTCGGAGAATCTCTGGAGCCTGTCAGTATCTCCCCGGCAGATAAACAACCTGAATCTGTGCGGAGAATGATCGAAGCTTCTCTTGCCACAGGTCTGGGGCCGATGGCTGCTGTGGCCGGTACAATGGCTCAGCTGGCTGCTGAAATCTCGGCCGATATGGGGAGTCCCGAGACGATAGTGGAAAATGGCGGCGATATATATGTCGACTGCAGGGAAGATGTCACTCTGGGATTGTATCCCGGAAGAAACAGCCCCTTTTCCAATCTGGCGCTGCGCATTCTTCCCGAATTCATGCCGCTGGGTGTCTGCACCTCTTCCGGGCGGATGGGACACTCCCTCAGTTTCGGAGACTGCGATATCCTTACGGTTTTCTCGAAGAACGCTTCGCTAGCCGATGCCGCGGCCACTCTGGGATGCAATAGCATCCGCTCGAAAGAGGACATGGAGCCGGTATTGAACCGGCTCCTGGAAATACCCGGTATCGAGGGGGCTCTGGCTATCAGGGATGGTGATTTCGGAGCTGCGGGTCGAATCCCCGAATTGGTAAAAAACAGCGACCCGGAAATCCTGAATAAAGTGTCCCGCGATGAGACTTCGAATTTTCAATAGCGGTTATAAACGTCTTCCGCAAAACCGGGAAAGTTCTCCAGAGAGAGTTCCCGTTCATCATCAAGACGGACTTTCCCGGTAAAATATCCGAACACCTGGTGCTGGACAGAGCGGATCAGAAGGAGATTCACTTCGGACTGCCTGTCCACTACCGGTCTGAAATCCAGTTCGAAACGGCCGTCGCTGCTGGTGAATTTCCAGGGAGCCATGTAGTTGTCGGGATCAATGTGAAATGTCACCTCTTCCAGTTTATGAACTTTCCTGCCATAGAAAAGCACATTTTCCGTCGCCGGCGTTCTATCGGTAAAGCCGTATCCGATATTAAAGCCGAAAAACTTATCATTTATATAACCGCTTGCGGATCCCCAGTACCATCTGTTCCGGTATGTCCAGGCTCCCCGACCCCAGTCCAGGGTTCCCGTGTCCCTTTTCGGATCGAACTCATAACGGTTTGCTGCCGTTTCGACAAAACCGGACGCGGGCATTCCATTTATCTTTCGGTTGTAGTAAAAGCGCCTGCGGTTTTCTTTCCAGGATGTGGCGATATTCATGCTTTCCAGATCCGGGGGCTGCTGTAGAATTATCTCTCCCCGAATTCCCTTACCCTCACCGGGAACAGGGAGTTCCGGTGCATGGAAGATAATCTTTCTGGATCCTTCTCCTGTTTCGTAACGGATAGTCAGAACCTTGTCGCCGAAAGCCATGTTCCCCGAATCAGGTGTCATCTTTCTCTCTCCGCTACCCGCAGTAATGCGGCCGCGGGGGAGAAGGGAAAGAGTGTCCGCCTGCCGGGTTTCCCCTTTCTCCATATCGATCCAGCAGATAGCCATTAGACCGGCATAACCTAGATCGCTTATAGTGAAGCTGATCCCCTTTTTCATGGAATCGGAAAGAATGATGTAGTAGTCCCATTCTTTAATGCGGAACCAGGGAGCCTTTATATCTTCTCTCCGATAGTTCCAGAATGGTTTTCTTCCCCAGCCTTCACTGGATATATGACCTCTTTTATCGAGTAAATCGAGAGATTCTGTAATTTCTTTCTGTATTTTCATATAGAGAAGTCTATCATCGGGAATATCAATCTGTCATATAAATAATCAATGTGTAATTCTCTCTCTCATGTTTTAGAATTCTCTATATTATGAAAGGAAAATTTATTCTGGTAATTCTGATTATTGTTACGGGGGGGATTACCGGTTGCCGGACGGTCGGCGGTGATAAACCGGAAGAAGACCAGTGGTTTGAAATCGCAGGTGAAGGGGAAGAATCGTCGGGCTGATTCTTCCCCTGTTATGCTTATCTCTGTTTATACTGTTCCAGCAGGGATGCGAAAAGTGCGGGAACCAGAGCCATTCTTTCCGGTTTTTCCACATAGGCTATGCGCATCTGCGTTCTGCCGGGATTGGGGGCTCCTTCGGGCAGGCTGTAGAATCCGGCCATGGGAGCCACCAGAAGAGTCAGCTCTTCCCCTTTTATATCAACTTTTCCTTCCCGGGCGCAGAAGAGTACAAAGTCCTGGGCGTTAAAATTTTCATCAACCACATTTCTCACATCTATTACGGAATAGAGAGAGGCATCGGGATTGGAGACAATGATACCGGGAACCAGTTCTTTGAACTCTTCAGTCAGGCTTACAAGCATTTTGCTGTAATAGTTTCTCTGGGACTCATACCATTTCCCCAGAGCATCATGAGATTCATGGGCCAATGCCCCGAACATATACTGTCCGATGGCGTTTGAACAGAGATCAGCAGTACATTCGGCAACGCTCTTTTCATGAAAATCTTTTCTGTCTGTTACAAGAGCCCCGATCCTCAGGCCGCAGCCGTTCCATACTTTGGAAGAGGTTTCTATGGATATGCGCCGCCCTTCGATCCCCGGCACATCTTTATCTGTTACACCCCATATGCTTGACGTGACATCCTTTGTGTAAAACAGCTCCCTGTAAGCTTCGTCGCTGATCATCCAGATATTGTGTTTCACGCAGATTTCTGCAAGAGTTTTCATAGCCTCCAGGCTGTAAAACTGTCCGGTCGGATTGTCGTAGGGAATGACAACCATGGCCGAAGGTTTTTCCTTTTCAATTACAGTCTCGATTTCCTCCATAGAGGGAAGAGAGAAGTTTCCGTCTTCGCCCAGTGTTCTTGATACTGAAACAGTTCGTCTGCCTACGCGGGCCGCCATGGCGTTATAATTGGTATAGGCCGCATCAATGAGAAGCAGCGGATGGTCCGTTGATCCGGCATCTCCGCATACGCCGAGAATCACCATCTCCATGGCCTGGGATCCGCCGTTGGTCACCTGGGAATAAAGTCCTTCCGTGGAAAACCCACTGGACGCGATAATATTGAGAAAGGCCTGATTTGTCTCTTCCATTCCCACTGTCGCGGTGTATTTTACAACTCCTTCCTTAAAGGGACTGTCCTCTTTGTTCAGATTGAACATGCGTTCCGAAATTGCGGGATGGAGCGGAAGGGATACATTCCCGATGGCCGTATTAACCGGCTTTGTGTTATCTTTTCTTTCGGCGAATTTTATCTGAGCCAATCTGATAGCCGAAGGTTTTCTATTGCTGAAATGTCTCGACATTTGCGGTTTCATAAATGCCTCTCTCAATACGATTTATTTAAGTGATGAGACAGTTTTACACTTATTATGGATTTTGGCAATAAAAAATAACCGCCTATCGTAAGAGGTTGCAAAAGATTTTTCTGTTTGACTAATATTGTTCAATCGTATACCATTGCAATGGTAATAATTATCAATACTAGTAAGAATCACAGGAGAAAATTATGGGAAAAAAATGGATCTGCTCGGTTTGCGGTTATATTCACACAGGAGATTCCGCTCCGGAAAAATGTCCACAGTGCGGAGCTCCCGCTGCAAAGTTCAATGCCCAGTCTGAAGGGCCTATGGTTTTTGCCGATGAACATGTCGTCGGTTCTGCTAAAGACCTCGATCCTGAAGTTGTTCAGGGACTGAGAGAAAACTTTATGGGTGAATGCACGGAAGTGGGAATGTATATCGCCATGAGTCGTCAGGCTGACAGGGAAGGATATCCTGAGATCGCAGAAGCATTTAAGCGCTATGCCTTCGAAGAAGCCGATCATGCCTCCCGTTTTGCCGAACTCCTGGGAGAAGTTCTTGTAGCCGATACGAAAGCCAACGTCAAAGCCAGAGCCGAAGCTGAACACGGAGCCTGTCAGGGCAAGAAGGATCTCGCTACTTTAGCTAAAAAACTCAACTACGATGCCGTTCACGACACTGTACACGAAATGTGTAAAGACGAAGCCCGGCACGGAAAAGGTTTCGCCGGGCTGTACGCCAGGTATTTCGCTTAAAGATTAATTATCAGTGAAGTTCTCCGGCTGTGTTTCCGTGATAAACTGTCACGGTTTGCATAGGCCAGGAGAACTTTAACTTCGTCTCCCGGAGAGAGAACGGAATCCATTTCATCTCCGCTGTTAAGGGGCATGGTAAACTCAACAGTGGTCGTTCCATTGGACTCTGATCCTGAAATCAGTTGAAAATCATCAGTACCGCCGATATCGCTATCTTTTTTGTGACTGATGTTCCCCGTCCCGAAATGATCTTCCAATACTACAACGTCGCCATCGACATAAGCCATTTTATAATCTGCATCTTTCATCATTCTTGAAGGGTTGAATCCCACAGCAATCCAGCCCTCAGTGGGAGCGGATAAGCGTATCTGGAGCTGACTGCCTATGATCTTCCATTCAAAGCTGATTCCCGATTGTTCTCTTTTATTATAGCCGCTCTGAGCTGAGAGGATTGATATTAAAAGAAAGAGAAAAACCGATAAAACTGTCACCTTTTTCATTAAGAACTCCTTATGGTTATTAATCTAGTTAATAAAATTAGTTACGGCAAATAAAAAAAGTGTAAAAAATAAGGAAAAAAATATCTATTTGTTGACTTTAATAGGAATCATTACTAATATCAAAGCGAAGGAATTAATTGATTTTCCTTGTTCAATAGTCAATAATGTAGTATGACAAACTTATAGACCAAATTAGGAGAGACCTTATGAAAAAGTATGTATGTGATGTTTGTGGTTATGTTTATGATCCTGCTGTAGGAGATCCTGATAACGGTGTTGCAGCCGGTACAGCATTTGAAGATCTTCCCGAGGATTGGGAATGTCCTGAATGCGGAGTTGGCAAAGAAGATTTTTCACCGGAGGATTAAGGTTTGAAGAAAGCTGTAAAGATTACAGACGGAATTTTCAGACTTGGATCCAATATAGAAAACGGAGACTTCTTCGAGGGGATGTGGCCCATCCCCGACGGGGTCTCCCTGAACAGTTATATTGTCAAAGGGGATAAGATCGCCCTGATCGACCTGGTCGATGACTGGGACAACGCCCCTTCCGATTTAAAGGAACAGCTTGAGTCCATACCTGTTGATCCCTCTGAAATAGATTATCTCATTCTCAATCACCTGGAACCGGATCATACGGGCTGGCTTGAAGATTTTTTAAAAGCCGCTCCTTCTGTCGAACTGGTAACCAACAAAAAGGGAGCCGCTCTGATAGAAGGTTTTTACGGTATCACCGATAATGTGAAAGTCATCGATTCCGGCGATACCATCGACCTCGGACAGGGTAAAAATCTCGAGTTTCATAATATCCCCAACGTCCATTGGCCCGAGACTATGATCACATTCGAAAAAAACTCGGGAGTACTATTCTCCTGCGATGCTTTCGGATCATACGGATCGATTGGTGATTCTGTTTTTGACGACGAAATCTCTGAAGAGGAACACAACCTCTTCGATGTGGAATCTCTCCGTTATTATGCCAATATCGTCGGGAGTTTTTCAAAATTCGTATTAAGAGCCATCGACAAACTTTCCGATTTCGACATCAAAGTGATTGCCCCCTCCCACGGTATAATCTGGCGGGACAATCCCGGTGAGATCATAGAGCGATATAGAAAATTCGCCTCTTATCTCGAAGGTCCGGCGGAAGAGGAAATTACCGTTATCTGGGGTAGCATGTATGGCAACACCGAGAAGGTACTCCATTCCGTGATCAAAGGTATCCGCTCGGAAGGCGTACCTGTTCATGTGCATAAAGTACCCGAAGTTAATGTCTCATGGCCTCTGGCCTCGGCATGGAAATCGAAAGGTCTTGTATTCGGTATGCCTACATACGAGTATAAAATGTTTCCGCCCATAGCGGCTGTATTGAATATGTTCAGCTTAAAGCACGTACAGAACAAGACAGTCTTCCGATTCGGATCCTATGGCTGGAGCGGGGGAGCGCAGAAAGACTTTGACGCCGCGACCGCAGATATGAAATGGGATTTTATCGATCCTGTCGAGTGGAAGGGGAAGGCATCGGAAGAAGTTCATCAGCTCGCTTTTGAAAGGGGCGCTGAACTGGCCCGGAGTATTAAAAATCAATAAATATTGACAATTATGTAAAAGCTCTGCCTGACGGCAGGGTTTTTTTTTCGGCTGAATGATTGGCAATAATTCATCTGAGAATTTAAAATTCAAATATGTGTAAATGGGAGAGAAACATAATAATCGCTTTGGGTCTGCTTGTTTTTCTCTGTAGTTGTGCCGACCGCAGTCCCCTGAAAATCGGATTGATAGCTGATTTTTCAGGTAGGGGTTCCCAATTGGGACCTCAGGCCAGAAATGCCTTGACAATAGCTGTTGATGAAATTAACGATGACGGAGGGCTTCTTGGACGTCCGGTAGAGTTAATCTATGCCGATCATCAATATGATCCGGAACTGGCAAAAGGGGAAGTCCGGCGGCTTGTATCCGAAGGCGCTCAGATCATTTTTGGACCGATGGTGAGCGGAATGGCTGCCCCGGTGATCGAGGCGGCAGCGGAAAGCGGGACTTTAGTAATTGCCTCGACGGTCAGTACGGATACGCTTACCGGAATTGATGATAACTTCCTGAGAGGTGTAGCCCCGGCTTCATTTCAAGGCATATACCTGGCGCGGGTCGTTAATTCCCTTGATAGCCGTAATCTGGTTTTTATCATGGACAGCAAGAACAGAGTTTATACAGATGGTGTTCTGGCCGGTTTCTATAAAGAAGATCCTGATCTGAAAGACAGAACAGCCGCAGAGCTGTATTTTGAAACCAAAGAAGACTTCCCCGGCCTTGTCGAAGCTCTTTCTGAGAAAAATCCTGATGGAATTGCCTTTCTCGCAAACGGTATTGATTCTGCCGGTATCATACAGCTATATGCAAAGGAGAATGATCTGCCTCAGCTTTTTGGGGGCTCCTGGCCGAAAGTTACAGGTATAACCCAGTATGCGGGAAAACTTTCGGAAGGCATGATTTTTATCGATACTCCGGTTAATGACGTACCGCTGGAACGAGAAAAGCGTTTTTATGAAACTTATAGGAGTTTATACAGCGTTAATCCCAATATTGCCGCCATCCATACCTATGAGTCGGTAAAATTATATGCACGGGCAGTCCGGGAAAGCGGTTCAACCGATAGCGCTGTTGTAAAGAAAACGATAGTAGGCATGGATTCAATAGAAGGGTTATACGATACCTTTACCATTGATGAGTTCGGCGATGGTGAACGAGCCATGAGTGCATTTATTCTCGATAATGGAGAATATAAACCTTACCTTATGAGGTGAATTATTGAGATTTACTTTACTTTTCCTGCTTTCATTAACTCTTCTCTCCTGTTCCGATAAAAGCGATATAAAAATCGGCTATGTTGCAGATTTCAGTTCGGGGCAGACCAATCTGGGGGAGTTATGCCGCAACGCCGCTCAAATGGCTATTGATGATATCAATGATTCCGGTGGAATAAAGGGGCGAAAGCTCGAGCTGATACCCCGGGATAATGGAGATGTAGCATCAGCGCATCAAAAGATTGTTGAGGATTTTACAGAACAGGGAATCCGTTTTATCATCGGCCCTTTTCTCAGCCGCAACGCTCCTTTTCTTCTTGAAGAATCAAAAGGGAAGGAAATGCTCATAATAAGTCCTGTTGTCAGTTCCGATGATTTTGCCGGCCTGGACGACAATTTCTTCACGATTCAGCCCAATGCCTCCTCTGACGGCTTGATAGTCGGAAAAACCATTATCGACAGAGGGGATAGAACAGCGGTTCTCATAAGGGATTCGGAAAACGATAAATATACCGATTCTTTTATGAGCGGAGTCAGGTCCGTGCTAAATGATAAGGGTGTTAAAATTCTTGGTGATCTCTCATATAATCAATCTACAAATTTTCTGGAATTGACCAGCAGACTTATCGCTTTCAATGCCGATGCTCTGGTTTTTTCCACTCTTGGCATAGATGCAGGAACCATAATTCAGCAATATGGAAAAACGGAAGATCTTCCCCATTTGTACGGAGATGAATGGTCCAGGACAACGGGCGTTCTACTCCATGGGGGCAGATTTACAGAGGGTATGATTAATCCCGGGGTTTATAATGCCCATAGGGATAAAAACCTGGAAGCTGAACTGAAGACGCGGTATGAAGAAACCTTCCTGGAAGATCCGGTCTTCTTCGTCTATTTTACCTATGAAGCTATCATGCTTATTGCAGGGGTTCTCGAAGAGCTTCCGGAAAAAAGCACTCTGGAGGAAATCAAGGACTATCTCGTTGATAGAAAAGACTTCGAAGGAATACTGGGGCATCTGGAATTTGACCGGTTCGGTGATTCTCTCAGAAAAAAGACCTTGTATATCATTCGAAACAATGCCTATGAAACCTATTAAGCTGAGCATAAAACGATATCTGAATCTTGTTCTTTCCTTTCTCATTATTCTGCCCCTGCTTTTTGCAGGGGGAATCTCTATTTTCCTTTCCTCACGGATTCTTAGGGGAGAGATGTTAAAGGCCAGCAGAAACCAGGTCAGCTTTTTATCAGATAAAATCGATCAGTATCTGAATACTCCGATCAGTATTATAAAAACAATGGCAGGTATGCTTGAGCTGGAAGCCAATCGGAAGGTCGAGAGAGATATTGATGTGGTCCTTAAATCCTTTACAGAAAGCTTTGACATTTTCAAGAGCATTCATTTCGCGGGAGCAGATGGACTTGTCAGGAATCTGTATCCTCCCGACGAACTGTTTACCGGGACCGACATCTCCAGCCATGAGTATTTCAAATCTGTCATGAAGACGGGAAAGCTGTTCTGGTCTTCTTCATTTATATCGGAACAGCTGGATATTCCCGTTTCCACTTTAAGTTATCCTGTGATGGGAGGAGTTCTGACCGCTACCTTATCTCTGGAACCCGTTATGAATATGATCAGCAATATAGAGGAACGGGATGAAGGGCTTGTATTCTATATTACAGATCAGAAAGGGGTGTATATAGCGCACACAGACAGACAGAAGGTTGTTCTGAAGGAATATGATACGGCTCAGATAGCCTATAGGCAGGGAAGTCTTGATGGAATGGTTCAGGATGTCCTGTATGAGGGGATGGCATACACTTCCTATTATTCCATAGTGGAATCTTCAGGATGGATGGTTGCTTTGCTTCAACCTCGAAGCGTCATCAATGATCCAATAGAGACTATGATGTGGTCTCTGCTCATTGTCACTGCAATCATACTTCTGGTAACATTAATTTTCAGCATGAGTCTTCAAAAGAGCCTTGCCGGTCCGCTTCAGGCTTTTACAAAATTAACAGAGAGCATTTCCCGGGGCAATTACAATGTCTCAATTCCCGAATACAATATACAGGAACTGTCCTGGCTGGGAGATTCCGTCGGTTCCATGGCGAAGAAGATACAATTTCGCGAAAAGGAATTGAATGAGGCATCCGCCAATCTTTCGAGTCTATTAAACTCCATGCCTTCCATCCTTATAAGTATTGATCAGGACTTGAATATAACGCGTATGAACAGCAGGGCGGAAGCCTCTTCAGGTTTCGAAGAAAAAGATGCTCTCGGCAAACCGCTTGAGGAAATCTTTCCCCGCCTGTCTCCGGAAATTCCCCGCCTCGCCCTTGCTGTAAAAGAATCGCGGATGGATATCATGACAAGAGAGACTATTTTGAAATCGGATCGGAAAATCGTAGAAAACGTGACGATTTTCCCTCTGATCTTACCCGACACCCGTAGCGCGGTGCTCAGGCTCGATGATATTACCGATAAGGCCATGATGGAACAAACTCTCATTCAAAATGAAAAATTGCTTTCCCTGGGCGGGCTGGCCGCGGGAATGGCTCATGAAATAAATAACCCTCTTGCTGGTATGATACAAACCGCCAATGTTCTGGCTGGTCGACTGGGTCTTGAACGCCATATACCCGCCAACGATCAAGCTGCGGGAGAGGTTGGCATATCGATGGAAAAACTGAATGAATATCTGATGATCCGCGATATCCCGGATATGATAGACAGCTTGAATAAGTCGGGGCAGAGGATCGCTTCAATTGTCAATAATATGCTCAGTTTTGCCCGGACCGGCGAGGAAAATATCTCTACACATCAGATAAGAGATATTATTGAAAGATCGATTGAACTGGCTCAGACAGATTACAATCTCACAAAAAAGTACGACTTCAGACAAATCGAAATAATAAGAGAATACGGGGAAAACCTTCCTCCCGTCATGTGTGAAACTTCAAAGATACAGCAGGTTTTCTTTAACATCCTTCAGAATAGTGCGCATGCAATGTCTGATTCACAAGTTGAAAAACCGAAGGTTCTTATTAAAACCGGTTTTGACAGGATTCATTCCATGGTTGTTATTGAAATAAAAGATAATGGACCGGGAATGGAGGAAAATGTCCGCAAGAGAATCTTCGAACCTTTTTTTACCACTAAGCAGGTAGGGCTCGGGACAGGTTTGGGACTGAGCGTCTCCTATTTTATTATTACGGAGAACCAGAATGGCGAGATGACTGTTCAATCCAGTCCGGGAAATGGAGCCAATTTCATAATTAAATTACCGACGACCCATTAGCTCCCCCGAACACAAAATCCGGCTGCCCCTGATTTTGCACCGAAGCCGATCATTTGAGGCTTCTACCTACAGGACTGTTCGAGTCCGTTCGGCAGTAATTATAAAAAGAAAAGGTTCAACTTAAAAAGCTGAACCTGAAATAGCTCCCCCGAACACAAAATCCGGCTGCCCCGGA
>NZ_JACHGJ010000003.1:111943-401889 GCF_014207565.1 Spirochaeta isovalerica
AGGCTTCTACCTACAGGACCGTTCGAGTCCGTTCGGCAGTAATTATAAAAAGAAAAGGTTCAACTTAAAAAGCTGAACCTGAAATAGCTCCCCCGAACACAAAATCCGGCTGCCCCGGATTTTGCACCGAAGCCGATCATTTGAGGCTTCTACCTACAGGACCGTTCGAGTCCGTTCGGCAGTAATTATAAAAAGAAAAGGTTCAACTTAAAAAGCTGAACCTGAAATAGCTCCCCCGAACGGACTCGAACCGCTGACCTAGTGATTAACAGTCACCCGCTCTACCAACTGAGCTACAGGGGAATGATTGCTGACAAGGAGGATATTACCTTATAGAAATATTTTGGTCAATAATCTTTTAACAAAAAAATTACTAACGTATGGAGGAATTTATTCCTGCTTCCAGAGCTATGGAAAGAAGTTTCTCCATATAGCTTGAGGACGGCGGTATTTTGTGAGAATATGCCGGGTCGAGAGTCTCTCCCGGTTTGAAGGGGGTGAGAAACCACTGTTCAGCATCTTTCAGGAGTAAAGCCATCTTTTCCATATCATCTATGGTGACGATTTCTTCCGTAACAGTGGTTCTGAATTCATGGGGGATTCCTGCGCCGGTAATGAACTCGATGGAATCCTTTAATTTGTCTTTATTTCCCTGTAGCCCCAATCGGTAATAGTGTTCCGGACTTGTTTTCAGATCCATGGCAATATAATCGGCATTAAGCTGTTTCAATCGATCCGGGAACAGGCCGTTTGTATCGATTTTTACTTTCAGGTTGAGAGAATGAATGAAATCAATGGCATTGACAAGATCGTCATGGAGAAGAGGTTCTCCACCGGTTATCACAACTCCTCCGATTAAATGCGCTCTTTTACTGAGAAATGACTTTATTTCTTCGATCGGTAATAGATCTGCTGAAAAACGAAGAGGATCAACCAGCCCCGGATTGTGGCAGTAAGGACATCTCAGGTTGCATCCTGGAGTGAAAATAACCGAAGCGACCTCCCCGGGAAAATCGAGGAGCGTCGTCTTCAGTAATCCGGCTTCCGTTAGAGTCATCAGGCAGATTGAACTTTCAGAAAGCTCTTCAGTTTGTCCGCATTTCCGGTTCTGTATATCTCGGAACCTTCCGCATTATAGAGAATGACTGTCGGGGCACTGTAAACAGAAGAATTCATAGCTTCCGTCAGGCCGTTGGAGCTGTCAACATTGATTTTAGTACCTTCCAGCTCAACCGAATCTATAACGGCTTTGACAGGAGGGCAATTGGGACAGGTTTCTTTAAAAAAGAAAGAATAGGTCGCCACATCACCGTTTTCCATCGCCATCTTTTTCTCTGCAAAATTAATTTCGATGGCTTCTGTTTCTGCCTCAATAGCAACGGGTTCTGTTTTTACAGGTTTTTCAGCGGTTTTTATTCTCATAGCGGTATCGTGGCTAAGTTCGGAAAAATTGACTCTTTCGCCGTATTCTTCGCTTTTCCCCAGATTCCAGTTCGCAACGGATCTGTAATAACCGACAATCCTGGCGTAAACCTCAGACTTTCCGCCTTTTACATTTTCCAGCTGTCTTTTCAGTTCATCTATTCTGTTGTCTATTTCAGCGACTTTAGTCATTACACTTTCTCCTTGATCAATTCGGCTTTTTCTTTTTCCAGTTTCTTTATTTCTTTCTGAATGGCTTCTCTTTCCTCTTCCGCGCATTTCGGACAATTGAAATGCTCTCCCTCCAGGTATCCGTGAACCGGACAGATGGAGAAAACCGGAGAAATGGTGAAGTAGGGCAGGCGGTAATTATTGGCTATGGTCTCTACCAGTTTCCGGCAGGATTGCCAGTCTTTTATTGCCTCGCCCAGCATCCCGTGAAATACGGTTCCGCCGGTGTAGCGGGTCTGGAGCCGCTCCTGAAGATCCAGCGCGTCGAAGATATCCGGTGTGAAGTCAACGGGGAGCTGGGTCGAATTGGTGTAGTACGGCTCGTTCGTTCCCGCGGTTATGATATCGGGGAAATGCTTTTTATCGTGACGGGCCAGCCTGTAACTTGTGCTCTCGGCCGGTGTGGCTTCGAGATTGAACAGGTCTCCGGTCGTTTCCTGATAATCGGCCAGCCTGTCTCTCATATGAACAAGAATCCTGTCAGCGAAATCCTGACCGCGCTCTGTGGTCAGATCGATTCCCATGAAATTTTTCAATGTCTCGTTCATCCCCACCAGACCTATGGTCGAGAAGTGGTTATTCAAATGCTTGAGATAGCGTCTCGTATAGGGGAACAGACCGCTGTCCAGAAGTTTGGTTATGACTTTTCTCTTAACAATGAGAGAGTCTTTGGCCAGATCCATCAGTTTGTCCAGACGGCTGAAAAATTCCTCTTCCGAAGAGGACAGATAGCCGATCCTGGGCAGATTGATGGTTACGACACCGACGGAACCGGTAAACTCATCAGCGCCGAAAAGACCGCCGCCTTTTTTGCGCAGCTCTCTCTTGTCCAGCTGGAGACGGCAGCACATGGAACGCACATCTTCGGGATTGAGGTCGGAATTAATGAAATTCTGGAAGTAGGGCGTTCCGTATTTCGCGGTCATCTCGAAGAGGAGACGGGCGTTTTCCGAATCCCAGTCAAAGTCTTCCGTGATGTTGTAAGTAGGAATGGGGTAGGCGAAACCTCTTCCGTTGGCATCGCCCTGGATCATCAACTCGATAAAAGCCTTGTTGATCATGGCCATCTCTTCGGGGCAGTCTCCGTATGTGAAATCCTGTTCCTCTCCTCCGACGATAGCTTTTCTCTCCGCCAGGTCTCTCGGGCAGACCCAGTCCAGGGTTATGTTGGTGAAAGGAGCCTGTGATCCCCATCGCGAAGGTGTGTTGACTCCGAAGATAAAGCTCTGAATGGCCTGTTTCACTTCTTTATAGGACAGCTTGTCCATTTTAACAAATGGCGCCAGATAGGTGTCGAAGCTGGAGAGAGCCTGGGCTCCCGCCCACTCATTCTGCATAATTCCCAGAAAGTTGACGATCTGAAAGACCAGAGTGGAAAGGTGGGACGCCGGCTTGGATGTTATCTTGTCCGGAACACCGCCGAGACCTTCTTCTATGAGCTGACGGATCGACCATCCGGCGCAGTAGCCGCTGAACATGGACAGATCGTGAATGTGCATGGCTCCGCTTCTGTGTGCTTCGGCAACCTCTTCGCTGTAGATATTCTTGAGCCAGTAGTTGGCTGTCACAGTTCCGGAGTTATGAAGAATGAGTCCTCCCAGTGAGAAATTGACATTCGCATTCTCATTCACTCTCCAATCGGACTGGGACAGATATCCCTCCATTGTCTCATCAATATCCAGCATAAGCTTCTGAGCGTCTCTGATCGCTTCATGCCTGGCTCTGTACAGAATGTAATTCTTGGCCAGTTCGGGTTGATCCGAAGCAATCAGAACATTCTCCACTATGTCCTGAATCTCCTCTACGGCAGGCGCCGAATTGGGATGCCTTTTCGACATGATGTTTTCCAGTTTGATTTCGACGATCCCGGTTTGCTTCTGGACAAAAATTTCCGCATCTTTGATTCCCGTTGCCAAGGCCGATTTGCGTATGGCATTGGCTATGATGTTTCTGTCATAGGGGACCACCTGGCCGTTACGCTTTACGACCTGTCTGATAATTCCCTTTTCGACATTTTCACCAACGGTCAGACCGAGAAATTCCTTCCAGTCTCTACTGTCTTTCTTTTCCACAAAACCCTCTTACTTCTTGAAATTCCGGCTTATATTTTCTATTTCTTTTATAAATTCATTAACATCTTCAAATTTTCTGTAAACCGATGCGAAACGAATGTAGCCCACATGGTCTATTGTGTAGAGTTTCTCCAGAATCAAAGCACCGATTTCTGAAGACTTGATTTCATTGTTGCTCTTTCCTCTCAGGTGGACTTCATCTTCCAGCTCGTGAAGGAGGTTTTCAACATCCATCTGTGTCACCGGGCGTTTCTCCAGTGACCGCCAAAGTCCGTTTTCAATCTTTTTCAGATCGAAATCCTGACGATGACCATCTCTTTTTATGACTTTCAAAGGGACTTCTTCAATTCTTTCGTAAGAGGTGAAACGATAACTGCAGGACAGACATTCACGACGTCGTCTGATCGTGGAACCGCTGTTATTCTGGCGGGACTCGATGACTTTGTCGTCAAGACTGCCGCAAAAAGGACATTTCATTTAAACCTCAAAATACACCATATATAGAGTCACTTACATTAAAAACTACTATAAAACACCATCATTTCAAAATCAAGCGGAAATACCGATAAATAATAAAATCATTATTTATCTATTAAAAACAAACAAAGTGTGCTTTTTTATTCGTCTGAAAGCAGAGGTAAAGGGGGTTTCAGATATCACCCGATTTGTAAAGAATTAAGATTTTTTTTTACGGGAAAATGTTTGTCATATTTCCTGTTTTAATGACAGGGAAACGGGAGCATTTATTAAAATGAAAAAAATGCGATTCCCCATAAAAAAAGGAAAGCGCATCTCATTACCGACTAAGATTAGTAAGTCAGAGTCTGCTGGAAAAGAACAACAGGTTCTTCAACATAAGTGACCGAATCATTGAGTTTCCAGATTTCAGAAGTTCTTCTGCCTGTGCTATCAAATTCGCGCTCAGTGAAGAATTTCATATATCCTTTGGGATGATTTCTGGTGAAAGTCATGCCGTTCTGAATGATTTTTCCTCCAGCTACATTCCAGTCATAAACAAAGGAGACGTTGTACTCATCTTTCATCTCTCCATCGCCTTTCATCATTCCGGGCTGGCTGTCCGCGATGCTGAGGTTGAATCCATAATTGAACTTATCGTAGGAATAGTAAAACTTCTTAATTACAATGTTGTCGTATCCCAGTGAGAGCACTTTATCGACGGAAAGGCCGGTGTAAATTCCGAATGATTCTTCTTTGGTTACGAAGCGGTTATCGTTTCTGAAGGGCACTTCAAAGTTTTCAAGATCCAGATCCCATTCGATGATAGGCTGGGAACCGACGAAGAGCGCCATCAGGAAGTTTCCACCGTTATTCTGAACAAAGTTCGGAGTTCCCGCGAGAGGATAGATCTTCCCTTCATGGTCCGATTCAAGAATCTCGTATTCAACTTCGAGGTAAACAATTCCGTTGATCGATACGGATTTGGGAAGAGTCGTCTCACCGATTTTCTGGTATTCGACAACCCACTCATCGTATTTTTCACCGTTATCGAAGTACTTGGTCTGGATATGCTTCATAACGTTTCCGTTTTCATCATATTCAAACTCATCATCGAATGTGGGGTAAAGCGTATCTTCTCCCAGAGATGTCTTTTTCATCTGCTGTACAGTCACAGCTCCGTCTTCAGTAAATCCTACATAACCTGATCGGGCCGTGTATCTTGTCGATGTACAGCTGGTTGCCAGAACAATTACTGCGGCTAAAACAGCCCATGCTTTTGCGTTTTTCATCAAAAACTCCTTTTGTTTGTGTAAAAATATCTAAATCCATTTAGGAATTTGATAGCTCGATCAATCGAGTGTTATGTCCACTCTCTGTTCCGGGTCATCGGTAACCCTGTAGTTAGCTGACCCTTTTTTGAATCTTCCTTTCTGAGCCTTGATTCTGAGAATCCGTCCGGGAGGCATCTCTACCGAGATTGGCGAAAAACCGATACTGGTATTGCCGACAAAAATCTCTGCGCCTACCGGTTCGGTATAGATCCATATCGTCGGATCCTTAAGGACGAGAACCTCAAGTGTCCTGTCAAGTACGTTTTCTTCCTCTACGTCCCAGGGACCGACAGTCTCCTCCAGCGGGGAGTAACCTTCTTTTTCAATTCTGAACTCATAATTGGTATTAAAAAGATCGAGAGAGACAGGTGTTTCTCCCTTGTATTCGCCATTTATAAAAACCCGGGAACCGGCAGGATTGCTATTTATCCTCAGGTTGACTGTATTATTCCGGTAATCGAGGAATTTTATCAGGATATCGACCGGTATGGCGTAGTTGAAATTGTACCCCTGTATCACAGCTGTTGCGATTCCGATAACTTCCCCTCTGCTGTTAAGGACAGGGCCTCCGGAATTTCCGGGAGCCAGATCGGCGCTCATATCAATCATTTCACCCAATCCGGATTCTGTTTGAAAAGCTTGAATCATTCCGGGAGTAGCTTTGAAATTTTTGCCCAGGGGATAGCCTGCAACCACTATTTCGGACATAAGCCCGTTTCCCCCGTCGGAATCCAGTACAAGGGGATTCTCAATGGATTCATTCATCCGGAGCAGAGCCAGATCGAGGTACTCGTTGTATCTTTCTATCGTGGCGGTAAGTGATGACTCTTCGGTTTTATTCCTGTTGCCGTAGTCGAAGGCAATCTCTACGCGGTCACTCATATCGAACCGGGCATGGCGGACGACATGAGCGTTGGTTACAAATAGCTGATTTCCTTCCAGATCCCGGATGACAAATCCCGTACCCTGGCTTATCAGCGATCCTCTGCTGTCTTTTATCAGCACCCTTCCGATCGAAGGACCGGAATTTTCGATGACCGAAGCCCAATCCGCTGCAGATATTACGGAATGGAGACTTATAATAAATAGTAATAATACTGTTTTCTTAATGGCAGATCCTGATAAACCCAAGTGCAAACCCTCTTGGAAAAATGTTTTTTTTAAATAAAGCCAGTCGTATCATAATAGAAAATGATTAAAGATAATTCAATACTTGTATACATTAAAAAGGTGTATTAATTGTTTTCATGGAAAATAAAAAACCGCCCCGGAGAGGGGCGGCTCTATAATATCGAATCTCAATGTCAGAGAGTGAACAGAAGATCCTCATAAGAGGGGTAAGGCCACATGGCCTTGTCTGTTATCTTTTCAAGGGCATCGCCGAATGTTCTGAGTTCTGCCATGGCGGGAATCACATTTTCGCGATAGGCCTTGGCCTGCGCAAGCAGATCCTCTTCCATTTCCAGAGCTTTGTTCATTTCTTTTGTAACAACAGATGAAGCTTTGAGCAGGCCGTTAAGGCTTTCGCCCAGTTTCGCTACAAGCTTTTCCTGAGCCTCTGTGGAAACAGAAGGCGCGGCAGATTTGATGGCCGCTATCGACTTGCTCACCTTTTCTGCGTATCGGCTTGCGGCGGGGAAGATCAGCCTTTCAGCCATTTCAACCATGACACCGGCTTCGATGTTAATCTGCTTGCTGTAGGTTTCCAGATTGATTTCATATCTGGCTTCCAGCTCGGGCTTGGTGAAAACCTTGTGGTCTTCGAAGAGCTTCACTGCTGTGTCGGAGATCATTTCCGGCATACAGGCTACAGTTGACTTCAGGTTGGGGAGACCCCTTTTCTCCGCTTCGACAACCCATTCGTCTGAATAACCGTTTCCATTGAAAACGACTCTTTTATGAGCTTTATATGTTGCAGCAACGATTTCTTCTACAGCTTTATTGACGTCCGAAGCTTTCTCCAGTTTGTCGGCGAATTCGCTGAGAACTTCGGCGATTACTGTGTTGAGAACAACATTGGGTCCGGAAATTGACTGAGTCGAGCCTACCATTCTGAACTCGAACTTGTTTCCCGTAAAGGCGAAGGGTGATGTTCTGTTCCTGTCTGTAGAATCAAGAGGCAGTTCGGGCAGAATTGTCTGGCCGATTTTCATTATGCCGCCTTCGCTTGAGAGGATCTCCTCGCCGGCTTCCAGTTTTTCCAGAATCTCTTCCAGCTCGGAACCGAGAAAAATGGAGATGATGGCGGGAGGCGCTTCGTTGGCTCCCAGTCTGTGATCGTTTCCGGCGTTGGCAGCAGAGAGCCTGAGCAAAGGAGCGTATTTATCAACAGCTTTGATAATAGCAGCCAGGAAGATCAGGAACCGCGCATTGGTGTGGGGGTTATCGCCGGGATCGAGCATATTGAGGCCGTCATCCGTACCGAGTGACCAGTTGTTGTGTTTTCCAGAGCCGTTTACACCGGCAAAAGGTTTTTCGTGGAGAAGGCAGACCATACCGTGTCTTTCCGCAACTTTTTTCAGTGTTTCCATAACGAGCTGGTTGTTATCGGTGGCTACGTTAGTCGTTGTATAAATTGTTGCCAGTTCAAACTGGTTGGGAGCCACTTCGTTGTGCTGGGTTTTGGCGCTGACGCCCAGTTTCCAGAGCTCGCAGTTCACTTCTCGCATGTAACCGGCTACTTTTTCCTTAATGGCTCCGAAGTAGTGGTCATCCATTTCCTGACCTTTGGCAGACATTGTTCCGAAAACGGTTCTCCCTGTCAGTCTGAGGTCAGGTCTCATATCGTAGAGTTTCTTATCGACCAGGAAATACTCCTGCTCCGGTCCTGTCTGAGCGTAGATTTTCGTGGAAGTCGTATTTCCAAGAGCTCTCAGGACTCTCAGGGCCGGTCCGTTTACAGCTTCCATAGAGCGGAGAAGAGGAACTTTTTTGTCCAGAGCCTCTCCCGTATAGGAAATGAAAGCTGTGGGGATAGTCAGAGTGAGACCGTTGCTGTCTGTTTTGAGAAAAGCGGGGGAAGTCGTATCCCAGGCCGTATATCCCCTTGCTTCGAATGTAGCTCTCAGACCTCCGTTAGGAAAAGAGGAAGCATCAGGCTCGCCCTGAACCAGCTCTTTGCCGGAGAACTCCATCAGCACTGTTCCGTCTCCGGCGGGGGAGATAAAGGAGTCGTGTTTCTCCGCTGTCAGACCTGTAAGAGGCTGGAACCAGTGTGTAAAATGGGTCGCACCCTTGGAGATCGCCCAGTCCTTCATGGCTGAAGCCACCACTTCGGCGACTTCTTTAGAGAGCTTCTGTTCACCTTTCTGAACTTTCTGAAGTTCTTTAAAAATGCTTTTGGGAAGCCTCTGTTTCATCAGAGATGTACTGAAGCAGTTTTCTCCGTAAATTTCCTCAACAGATGAGGAACAAGTGATAGATTCATTGTCCATTATAAATTCTCCATTCATTTATTATCTTGAAAACATTTATGCATTTAATATGCCAACTAATTTCAGGAAATACTCTTAAATGTATAAATGTTTATATGAAAAAGAAATATAAAATATAAAATATGATGTTACAAATACTTAAGTTACTGAAGTATTGTTAAATAGTTACATTTGTGTATGAATATTCCGGTGTATTTACAAAAATGTATGAAATCATCTCTGAAGATCTCCCCCTCATCTCAACCGGGAGACAACGGGGTATTTCAAAGGTGAAATCATACATTTATGTATTTTATCACCCTATGGCTTCTTCGCCTGTTTCTCCGCTTCTGATACGGATGGTCTCTTCGATGGGGAGTACAAATATCTTTCCATCTCCGATTTCTCCGGTTCTGGCGCCTTTGATAATGGCGGCAGTTGTTCTTCCGACGAAGTCGTCATTTACAGCGATTTCAATTCTCACTTTATCGAGAAGGTTCACTTCGATATCCACACCTCTGTAAGACTCGACATACCCTTTCTGCTGACCGCATCCTTTGGAATTGGTTACCGATATTTTATGTATTTCATCTTTGAACAGTTCCTGCTTTACGGCATTCAGTTTATGGGGCTGAATATAAGCTATAATCAATTTCATGGTTCAGTACTCCTTTTTTTATACGTTTGTAAAGATCTGGAATCCCGCATAGGATTCGGAACCGTGTTCGTGCATATCCAGGCCGGACAGCTCAACATCTTCATCAACTCTCAGACCGACCGTGTATTTAATAGCCAGGAACAATAATCCCGAAGAAATGACTACCCAGAGGAATGCGACCAGGACACCCAGAGCCTGAATTCCCAGTAATCCCGCCCCTCCGCCGTAGAACAGACCTACCAGTCCATCATCGGGTCTGTTGGCAAACAATCCTACTGCAATGGTGCCGAAAGCACCGCAGACACCGTGTACCGAAATAGCTCCGACGGGGTCGTCAATATGCAGAACCTTGTCGAAAAACTCAACAGAAAACACAACCAGGATTCCGGCAATCGAACCGATTATGATGGAAGCGGCAGGGGTAACAGCCCATGTTCCGGCTGTAATGCCGACCAGGCCGGCAAGGGCTCCGTTCAATGACATGGAAACATCAGGTTTTTTCATTGTCACCCAGGTCGTCATCATGGCGAATACGGCACCCGCTGAAGCCGCCAGTGTGGTTGTTACCGCTACGTGAGCGATAGAAAGGTCTGTTCCGGAAAGTGTTGAACCGGCATTAAATCCGAACCAACCGAACCAGAGGATGAAAACACCCAGTGAAGCGAGGGGCAGGTTATGTCCCTGAATGGCTTTGACAGTGATGGTTTTCCCGTTCTTAACGTATTTCCCGATACGGGGTCCGAGAATCGTGGCACCCATCATGGCAGACCATCCACCGACGGAGTGAACGATTGTAGACCCGGCAAAGTCATGGAATCCCATTTCCGCCAGGAATCCGCCGCCCCATGTGAAGCTACCGAATACAGGGTAGATAACACCGGAAATCACAACGGAATAGATCAGGTAGGAACTGAACTTTGTTCTTTCCGCCATGGAACCGGAAACGATTGTTGCCGCGGTAGCCGCAAAAACGACCTGGAAAATCCAGTCTCTCATGACTGATGAATCAGATACTTTGAGCATCACGTTATTGCCGAAGCCTCCGTAGGCGGAACCGTACATGATGGCCCATCCGACCAGCCAGAATATGATGGAACCGACTGAAAAATCCATAAGGTTTTTCATGATGATGTTACCGGCGTTCTTGGCTCGTGTTAATCCGAGTTCCACCATGGCGAAACCGGCCTGCATAAAAAATACGAGGGCAGCGGCCAGTGTAAGCCAGATCATATCCATAGCCATGGAAAGCTCTTCGACAGAAGCGTCTCCTGCGAAAACCGATGTGCTGACAGCCAGCAGTAGAAACAGTGGTAAAATGACTTTTTTCATAAAATCCTCCATATCCCAGTAAATTGCAGAGTTCGTGCCAAATTCATGAGCGGATAGAGGAATATAATTCTGTTAAAAGTATCTTCAACTGAATAAAGTCTTACTGTATAAGATAATAAAAATAATAAAAAATATATTCACGTACCGGTATATATAATACATGGAAGTAGGATCTTTTTAAATAACGTACAAAAATGTATGAAGAAGTTGTGTAAAATACAATAATGTAGGAATATTGTAAGGTGCGAAATTCGAAAAAAGTCTCTGTTATTCTTCAGAATGAAATAAAAAACCCGGCTCATCACCGGGTTTGGACACTATCTGTTTTTATATTTACTGCAATCGATTCCGTACTTATCGACCCTGAGCCCTATGATTCTTTCGGATATTCCTAAAGCCCTTGCCGCCGATGCCCTATTGCCTCTGGCTGTTTTCAAAGCGTCTTTGATCAGCTCCTTTTCCAGTGAATCGACTGCTTCCTGAAGAGTGGAATGGAGCGATGTATCGGTACTTTCCGCCGATTGGAGCGATGGTGGAAGATGGTAGGCGTGGATCACTTCGTCCGTACTGAGCAGTGCAGCTCTTTCAATGACATTTTCCAGTTCTCTCACGTTGCCCGGCCAGTGATAGCTCTGGAACAGATCTATAGAGGTGCTGGTAATGCGCTTGATATTCTTCCCGTTCTTTTTTCCGTACTTTTCGGCAAAGTAATCGGCCAGAAGCATAATATCTGTCTTTCTCTGGCGGAGCGGCGGTATGTGGATGGGGAAAACATTGAGTCTGTAGTACAGATCCTCGCGGAAACTCCCGTTCTTGATTTCCTCTTCAAGGTTTCTGTTGGTGGCGGTAATGACCCTGACATTTATTTTAATGGTGTTCATGGAACCGACGCGCTCAATTTCCCTTTCCTGAAGAACCCTGAGGAGCTTGACCTGAGTCATATGGGAGAGCTCTCCAATTTCATCGAGAAAGATCGTTCCACCGTCAGCCATCTCGAAACGGCCTTTCCTTGTCGATACTGCCCCGGTAAAGGAGCCTTTCTCATGTCCGAATAACTCACTTTCAATAACGCTTTCGGGAAGGGCGGCACAGTTGACGCGGACAAAGGGTTTATCGGCTCTGAGGCTGTTGTAGTGGATGGCGCTGGCCACCAGTTCCTTGCCCGTTCCGCTTTCCCCCCGGATCAGGACAGTTGCGTCGCTTTTCGAAACCTGATTGATCAGAGAGTAGACTTCCTGCATATTCTGGGAGTTTCCGATCATATTGTCGGGGCGGTACTTTTCCTTGAGTTCCCTATGAAGACGGTTGTTTTCCTGGGTCAGCCGTCTCTTTTCCTCACTCGCTTTTTTTCTCAATTCAGCAGCTCTGGCTATAAGGGATGCCAGAATCGTCAGAATCCGGAGGTCCTCATCTAGCTCCGCTTCACTGGTAAACAGACGTCCGGCTCC
This sequence comes from Spirochaeta isovalerica, assembly GCF_014207565.1. Classification (NCBI taxonomy): domain Bacteria; kingdom Pseudomonadati; phylum Spirochaetota; class Spirochaetia; order Spirochaetales; family Spirochaetaceae; genus Spirochaeta; species Spirochaeta isovalerica. The sequence continues at coordinate 124,307 of NZ_JACHGJ010000003.1, forward strand.
CAGAGCGCCGAGAATCTTCGATCCCTGCTTGATCGGGACACAGATGAATGAACGATCCTCTGTTTTCCCGCTGCGCTGGTCCAGTTTATCCAGATAATCGGTTTCCTCGTTGATATGGGGAATAACCATTGCCTCGCCCGATTGTACGACCTTACCGGTAATACCTTCGCCAAGGCGGTATACGACATCTTTCGTAACGTCTTCCGATAGGCCGAGAGATGATTCAATGGAAATTTGTCCGGTGTTTTCATCGATCAGCGTCAGAACTATCGTCTTATAATTTGTGCTGTCGGAAATGGTCTGGAGAACCGGAGTGATTACCTCTGTGAGGTCCATGCTTTTGTCCAGAAGCTGACTGACTTCAAAAAGAAGAGTCATATTCTGAATCTGTTTTCGGTAATGTATGGAGTCTTGAGTTGCAGTCATGAGATTATCATACATTAATGTAGGAACTGTTACGAGAGAGAAAAGGATTTTTTTATTCTATTTCCACTCAATCAGGCAGTTGAAGATTTCTTTTCCGTCGCTTTCTCTCATAGCATTGACGATATCAGAGTTTTTAGCGTCAGGAAGAGGGGCGCGGCTTATTTCCAGCTCATCCATAAAGTGCGTTTCGCCTTTGTAAGAAATCGTCAGCGCCTTGACCTGTCCTGTCTCGTGTTCCCTGTAATTGTAGCAATCGAGTATAAATTCTATATAGCGGGAATTGTTGACATGTTTATTTATATCGATATCCGAATAGAGAACTTTCCGTTTGCTGATTTGAGCCTCTCCGCCGTGAAAGTCAAATTTCCCGGGATACTCTTCAAGGGCATGTTCATCGGGGAAAGCCGGTAAATCGAGTCCCATGCGGTTCAGGTCTGTGAGCCTTTTGGTCTCGGCATCCAGAAGCAGCCAGGCCGAAGTTCCCCGTATGATGATTTCTCCGGCGTTGTTTCTCAGCAGAAAGTCTCTCATGTAAAAAAGCCGGTGTTTGCCTTTGGCCCAGGTTTCGATCGTAAGGGATTCTCCATAGGATGGAAGAGGCCCTTCAATCTCCACTTTCGCCCAGGAGAGAACCCAGAAGATTTTCTTTTCCTGCAGAACATGATATCCAACGCCGAGTTCATCGGCGTGTTTAGCTGCAATATCCTGCATATAATTGAAAATGGAGCTTATTTTCAGTTTATTGTGAAGGTCCGCATCAAAAGATTCGACCCTTCTTTCCGATTGGATTTTAAGATTCATTTTTTCTCCAGGCTTTCATGGCAGCCCTGACGGACCTGTTCATTTCCTTCATAAAAGAACTCGCATGTTTTCGCAGGTAGAAGTGTTGGCCGATGTTTGATGCCCCTTCGAAATATTTGCCTCCGGAAAAATATCTCTCCTGCATCGGCTGATACATCTCGTTGAACTCTTCGGGGCTGAGTCTCTTATATTTATTTTTGTAGTGAATGTATTTTTTCGGAAACCGGGAAGCCGGCTTTTTTTCTTGGTAATTGTCATTAGGATAACCGAAACAGAGGAGAGTCACGGGAAAGGCGTAATCGGGCAGATCGAACAGCTCCCGGTGAAATTCGTAATTTTCCATTATATCGCCAATGTAACAGGACCCGATTCCTAAGGACTCGGCAGCGATAACAGAGGTCTGAGCGGAGATAAGAGCATCGTTACAGGCGAGCATCATATCACCTTCTTCGGGGTGTCTCATCGGTTCTCCCCGGCTTTCCATCAGTTCGGGCACGCCGGAAATCGTGAAATAATCGTCCCATCTCTGGTAATCGGCAACGAAGAGCAGAAGGAGCGGAGCTTTGGCAATGAAAGGCTGGTTGTCACAGCTGACCGCCAGCTTGTCCTTCATCTCCTGATCATCAATTTCAATCATGGAGTAAAGCATCATGTTTCCCGCCGTGGGGGCGCGCATGGCCGCTTCAATTATTCTGTCTTTGAAATCCCGGGGGATTTCTTTATCCGCATAAGCGCGGACCGATTTTCTGTTGTCGATTAATTTCAGTGTCCCGTTCATATCCATATATACGGATCACAGTATCATAAAAAACACTATTTTTTCTAAAGTCTTTTTCAAAAATGCCGAAAATTGCTTTTTCAGTCCAGTTCTTCTCCGCCGACCGAGTCATCAACAGGTCTGATTGCTGTTTCATGTCTTGTCAGAGGAGATGATTTTGCACCGCTTAAGTCCGCTGACTCTTCGAAAAGGGGAAACCTGGTAATATCTTCAAGGGTCATTTCCCATTCTTTCTTCATGTTCTCGAGCAGAGAAAGCGTTTTCTCTATTTTGTTTCTGTCTTTGAGGGTTTCTGAAGATATGTCAAAATCCTCCGGTTGCTCCAGCTGTCCCAGAAAGTCCAGGAGTTGATCGATCTCTCTGAAGGATGCGATCATTTCCCTGATGGTTCCTCCGATGACGGCAAAAGTTTCCTCTTCGCCGTTATCTGTTTCAGTAAAACGCGATTCATACATGGTGTCGGTTACGGAGAATAACGCCTGATTTATGATTTCCGCATGTTCCGCTGTCATATCGGCCAGAACGCCTACCTCTTCCGCCACGACGGAAAACCCCTTTCCCGCTTCTCCCGCATGGGCGCTTTCAATAGCCGCATTGAGCGAAAGAATAGAAGCTTTTTCCGCCACTTCGTTTATAATGCCGGTGACTTCTTTTATATTGCCGATTCCATGTATAACCGTATGGATTTTTTCTACCCTCTCTTCATCTTTCTCATAAAGAGCATTAAGGACTGTTTCGGCATCACGGCCTCTTGATTCTTCTCTTCCGCAGATAGAACGGGAATTGTTAACGGAATCCCTGATGCTGCCGTATTGCCGGCTGTAACCGGAATAGGTTTTCATCAAAGAGTCTATCATCCCTTTTTCCCTTCCGCAGGCATCGACCAGCGATGAAAGACCGGAGATTATTTCATTGAATGCATCGCTGTTTCCTCTCATCCTGTCCCGGACTTCGATAACCTGGCGGTTCAGGTTGCGTTCCATCGATTTTACTTTGCGGCGCAGCTCTTCCGCTTCCTTTTCCAGTTTGTCTTTTTCCGAAAGGATATTTTCAGTCTGTTTTACTGAATCTTCAAGTTGTTCTATGAGGTTTGAAATCTCATGATTGATGATGTGCTTCTCTCCGTCATCGAGAGAGGAAAAATCCCGTTCCGTACTTCTGGTCAGGATGTCACTGGTTCTGAAAAGAAGTTTTTGAATGCGGTTTGCTTCTATCAAATGATATACTCCCGTTCCGGCGAGCAGTAAGGCCAGCACCGATGTGATGTATATCTGAAAGGGGAATGATATAAATACGGACGCCGTGAGAAGCATTATGAGAAGAAAGGAGATAATGGTTGTTCTTCTTATCCATTCGAATCTGATGTTCATAATTTAAATATTAAATGATGAAACCCCATTAGGGAAGGATATTTCCCGCGGCTCTGTATAATTCATACCACTGTTCCCGGGTCAGCTCGATTCCCGAGGCTGCGGACATTTCCTTAACCCTGCCCGGTTTCGTTGTTCCGATTATGGTTTGTATTCCTGCGGGATGACGGAGTATCCACGCTACGGCGACAGCTGACGGCGTTACACCATATTCTTCAGCAAGCCTGTCCAGGACTCTGTTCACTTCGGGAAATTTCTCATTCCCGACAAAAACGCCCTCAAAGAAACCATACTGAAAAGGCGACCATGCCTGTACGGTTATGGCGTTGAGCCGGCAGTAGTCGAGTATCGCTCCGTCATGGTCCACCGATGCGGGCACTTTCATATTGACGTTGAGTCCCGCGTCAATCATGCCCGTCCTCATAAGGCTGAACTGGAGCTGATTGAAGAGCAGAGGCTGACGGACATAACGGCTGAGAAGCTCTATCTGCATGGGATTCTGATTGCTGACACCGAAATGTAAAACTTTACCGCTTTTGTGCAGTATGTCAAATGCCTCGGCGACTTCTTCCGGTTCCATCAGCGTATCGGGGCGGTGGAGGAGCAGGATATCGAGAAAGTCCGTATCCAGCCTCTTGAGAATACCCTCTACCGAATGGATTATATGGCCTTTTGAGAAATCAAAATAGCCTTCTCTGATGCCGCACTTTGACTGGATGATGATATTCTCACGGGAAATCGGGAGCTCTTTGAGGGCTTTCGCAAAGGCCTCTTCGGATTTCCCTCCGCCATATATATCGGCATGGTCGAAAAAATTAATTCCCTCTTCAAGGGAACAGGCGATCAATCGGGCTACATCTTTCACCGGCATTTCGGAGATTCTCATACAGCCCAGCGCGATTGCGGGTATTTGCAGTTTGCTTTCCGCAACGGGTATTTGTTTCATTTCATTATTCCTTATTACAAGTATAGCGGGATTTCTATAATTTCCGCCAGTACCGCCGCGAGCGGGAACCCGTTTGATCTAAAGCAGTAACGATTCAGGATCGCCGCTGTGGTAGAGATAGTGATTGGGAATGATAAGGTCAAAACTTCCATCTACGCAGGGTATATCACTGCAGACCAATTCGATTAATCATAATAATGTATCATATTCTTTTTTGAGAAACATCATTTCCCGTCGTTCAAAGCCGTACTTCGCATAGAGTCCATGGGCGTCTTTCGTAGCCAGAATTGTCATGCGTACCTGAGTCGATTCATGCCCGGCAACGGCAGACATGAGAAATTTACCCAATCCTCTGCCTCTGTGGTCCGGTGAAATGTAAACATCGCACAGCCAGGCGAAGCAGGCGTAGTCGCTGACGATCCTGGCGAAACCGACCTGATCGGTTCCATGGAAAAGGGAGAGAACAACGGAATTGTCAAAGGATTTCCTGATCAGCTCTTCCGGTCTGCCCTCCGCCCAGTAGGTGCTTTGGAGAGACCGGATAATAAATAGCCAGTCGATATTGTCTCGGGAATCGGTAATTGTGTAGCCGTCTCTGGTTTCAAGCATGAATCCAGTGTATCTCTAATTGTTAAAAAATGAAACAATCTTCCGGCTATTCCTTAAGAATCCTCATGGAATTCAGTACGGCCAGTAACGCTACACCCACATCGGCGAAAACTGCTTCATACATGGTCGCCATGCCCAGCGCTCCCAGAGAGAGAAAGAAGAGTTTGACCCCCAGGGCGAACACAATGTTCTGAAGCACGATTTTTCTTGTCTTCCGCGCGATATGCATAGCGTCGATGAGTTTGGAAGGTTCATCTGTCATTAAGACTATATCAGCCGCTTCAATGGCCGCATCCGAGCCGAGCCCGCCCATGGCCACACCGATATGGGCCCCAGCCAGTACGGGTGCATCATTGATACCGTCTCCGGCAAATAACACTTTCCTCCCTTGTGCGGTCATTGCTTCGACATAGGAGAGTTTGTCCTCCGGCAGGAGTTCCGATCTGTATTCATCAATTTCCAGCTCTTCAGCAACAGACTTTGCAATGGCAGCCCTGTCCCCTGTAAGCATGACTGTCTTTTTTGCACCGAGGGCTTTCAATTTGGCGCTGAGCCCGATTGAAGAGGGTTTTATCTCGTCCCGTATATTGATCGTCCCTTTGAAGCGGCCGTCATATGCTATGTGGATAAGGGTCGTTTCCCCTGTCGTAGCGGGTATCGAATGCTCAATTCCGAAAGTCCGGAGGAGCTTTTCATTTCCCGCCAGAAGTTCTTTGTCCCTGTATACACATTTTATACCGCAGCCGGGAATTTCTTCCACTCCCGAAAGATCATGCAGACCGGGAGCCTTTCCGTAGGCTTCCATTACGGCCCGTGCTATGGGATGAGTGGAATGCTGTTCTGCCAGGGCCGCCAGCTCCAGTACCTCGTCGGAACTATAGGATTCAACGGAGAAATTCCCTTTGGTCAAAGTTCCGGTCTTATCAAATACGAATGTATCGGTATTGTTCAGGGCTTCGAGATAGTTGCCGCCCTTGATGAGGATCCCTTTCCGGCTGGCCGTTCCCAGGCCTCCGAAATAACCCAGGGGCACGCTGAGAACCAGAGCGCAGGGGCAGCTGATAACAAGAAAGATGAGAGCTCTGGAAATCCAATCGCCAAAGGTTCCCATGGATAAAAGAGGGGGAACAAAAGCCAGGATAAGGGCGGCGGTGACGACAATGGGCGTGTAGATTTTAGCGAATTTTGTAATAAACTGCTCCGTCACGGCCTTTTTCCCCGCGGCGTTTTCCACCATATGGAGAATCCTCGAAACAGCGGAATTGATGAATTCCTTCCGGACTTCCACTACCACGGGCGTTCCTCTGTTGATGAATCCGCTCAGGATTTCCTCTCCTTCCGTCGCGGAGCGGGGACGGCTTTCCCCTGTCAGAGCCGACGTATCAAAGCGCGTTTTCCCTTCTCTGATCAGACCGTCAACCGGTACTTTCTCACCGTTTTTCACCATAATCAAATCCCCGGGTACAAGATCTTCCGGTTTAACCCGGGATATCACCCCGTCTTTGATTCTGTTGGCAAATTCGGCTCTGATGTTCAGAAGGGATTTAATGCTTCTCCTGCTTTTATCCACCGCATAATCCTGAAAACCCTCTCCCACTTTATAGAAAAGCATAACCGCTACGGCCTCAGTCCACTCGCCCAGAGCAAAAGCTCCCACCGTGGCCAGGGTCATGAGGAAATTCTCATCAAAGAGTTTCCCTTTGATGAGATCTTTAAGCGCTTTCCATACAATATCCCCTCCTATCAGAATATAGGATAATCCGTATAGAAAGAGACGGACCGGATCGGGGAAGGTGAAGATGGTGATAGATAAAAAAATCAAGGCCCCTGAGAGTACGGACCCGTGCTTTCTGAGGAATTTCCGGAAGGAGAAGGAAAGCTCTTCCCGATCTCTGTTTTCTCCGAATGAAACAGTGACTCCTTCCTCTATTTTATCGACTTCCCTCTGTATGAGATCTTTCAGTTCCTCTCTTTCAATATGACTGGTCACTGTCAGTTTTTTTGTGGCAAAGCTGAAATTGACCTCTTTGAGGAAATCATTGGCTTTGAGAGATTCTTCTATTTTCGCCGCACAGCTGGCGCAGTTTAGACCGTCTAATTGCAACTCTGTCATATCTGGTTCCTGTTATCGAATTTTATGTTTTATGTGGAGAAGGGCCACATCTATCATCTCTTCAATGTGTTCGTCATCGAGAGCGTAATACACCATTTTGCCTTCGCGTCTGGTTTTGACAATATGACTTTTTTTCAGAAGCCTGAGCTGATGGGACACACCGGACATGGAAATTTCCATGAGAGCCGACAGGTCCCCCACGCAGAGTTCCTTAATCCGTAAAGCCGCGACAATGCGCATACGGGAAGGGTCTCCAAGCAGTTTGAAAATCTCTGAGATATCGACAATATCCTCTTCCGGAATAAGGTCCCGCTCGACGGCGTCGACATTTTCCCGGTTTATGCAGCATTCAGTTTTCAATTTCCCTCTCCTTTGTTGAACAATTGAGCATATGTTCAAGTGTTCAAATAAAAAATACTGCCGAAACTGCAAATTGTCAATGACCTTACCGCTCTGAGTCCCTATTTCGTGTAACTGATCATTTCCAGTGTTATGGCGTTTTCAGCCCCGGGTCCTCTGCTGCCTGTCATTTTGAGAAGATGTCGCGAGTCCTCTTTGCTGAACCACATATAGGTTTTGGGGATCATAGAGGAGAACAGAGCCATGGCTCCACTCATTTCAGCCTTCATTTCCAGTTTCCAGGAATCGTATTGCCTGTTGTTCAGAGTTATGGTTTCTTCCCCGATGTAAGTCACGCTGAATGACATGTTTTCCATTTCCTGACCTGTCGCCAGAAAAATGAGGTTCATATCTCTGGGATTTGTGAAGGGGTAGGCTCTTAAGACATTGGCAAGATCATTGGTGTCCAGAACGGCAATTTCATCGGGTGAAAGCTGAGGTTCTTTCAAAAGCGAGACATTGGTGTTTATATCGCTTCTCTGGCCGTAAACAGTTTTATTCAAGGCTACTGGTATGAAGGAATCTGTGGTGATCCTCGTTTCGGTAAGCTGATCGCTGGAGTTCGTTTTTACAAGGAAGAAGTCTCTGTTTTCTTCCCTTATGCGATAGATCGACTGGCTGGAATATTCTATCCGGCTGTTTCTCTTTCCCATAAGGGTTTTGTACCGTATCACCTCTCCATCGGGTATAACCGGGAAATCCTGGCTGAATAATACTGTCGTTAATGTCATTAAAAAGCATGCGATAGCTGTTGTTGTTTTCATATGTTTTATTATATCCCCTTTTAAGAAAAACATTGACCGTTATGTTGGCCCGTCATAGTATTAAGAAACAATAACAATATCTTCGAACTGTCTCAGCCTAAAATCAAGCGGGATAATGGCATGCAGTCGATAGGGTATGGCGGGAAACGGCCATGCCTCCCTGTGGAAAGGAGATTTATTTCATGATTAGTAAAAGGATTATCGTTGCTTCTATCGTTTTTGTTTTATTCCATTTTGCCCTTGTCGCGGGGAACAAACCCCTCTCTCTGAGTTCTTCCTCTCCGGAGAATGGAGCTTCAGGTATTTCTGTTGATGCGGTTCTTGAGTTGGAATTTTCCAATAATGTCGTCAATCTTTCGGTACAGGAAAACAATAAGGCTTCTATAGTCTTAAGGGACGGTGACGGAAAGGTTCTCGAAATCGAAGTTATTTTTCCCGATGATCAGCTTGAGCCGGAGAAGAAAAGGATGATTGCCGTCCGCCCTGTGTCGCCCCTTGAAAAAGGAACTCTTTACACTCTGGAAATAGCCCCCACATTTCAGGCTAAAAACGGGTCTTCCCTTGCAGAACCGGTCGAGCTGACATTTACTACTGTTAAATAGAAAATGTTTATCAGCAAAAGGAGTGAGCGGCTCGTTTTTTTTCTGACTGTTCTCTCCCTGCTCCTCATCGGGATTCTCTCTCTCTGCCTGGGGCGTTATCCGCTCAAGCCGGCAGAAGTTTTCTCTGTTCTGGCCAACGCTCTTGCGGGGCGGGCGTCCGATCCCGTTCACGAAGGAATCGTTCTCTATGTAAGACTGCCGCGCATACTTCTGGGTTTTCTTGTCGGAGGGAGCCTGGCGACCTCCGGTGCGGCGTTTCAGGGCGTATTCCGCAATCCTCTGGTCAGCTCGGGTATGCTCGGAGTCAGCTCGGGAGCGGGATTCGGAGCTGCTCTGGCTATCGTGATTTTCGGCAGGACTCCTTTTATTTATCCCCTGTCCTTTTTTTTCGGGATATTGGCCGTCGTTCTCAGCTTTTTCGTAGGAAAATACACCCGTTCCGAGACTCGAATATCTCTTGTTCTCGGCGGCGTGGTCATTGGAAGCCTTTTTTCCGCCATGATCAGCTTTCTTAAATATGTTGCCGATCCCTTCGAAGAACTGCCGGCTATTGTTTTCTGGCTTATGGGAAGTCTGGCATCGGCGAGATACAGCGATATTCTACTGGCGGGAATCCCCATGATTACTGGGGCTTTCGGGCTGGTGGTGCTCGGCTACAGAATCAATGTCCTTTCCATGGGCGACCGCGAGGCCAGATCCATGGGGATTCATGTGAACATGATCCGGGGGCTGGTAATTGTTTTTGCTTCTCTCGCCTCGGCAGGCGCCGTTTCGGTCGCCGGCGTTATCGGGTGGATCGGGCTGATTGTCCCCCACATGGTCAGAATGGTGGTGGGAAGCGACAATCGAAAAGTCGTTCCCCTCAGTTTCGCCGCCGGAGGGGCCATTCTGATTCTTGTTGACGATCTGGCCAGGTTGCTCACGGGAAGCGAAATGCCTCTGGGGATTCTAACCGCATTTGTGGGAGCGCCTTTCTTCATCTATCTCCTGACCCGAACGAAGGTGAAGGGGTGGTAATGGAAAAAGAACATCTTCTTGAAGCCCGCGATCTGACTTTTCAATATGGCGAAAGGGTGGTTTTTTCCGATCTCTCCCTTGAACTGGAGAAGGGCGGAATAACCTGTCTTCTGGGGCCGAACGGCTGTGGAAAAACGACTTTGATCGATACGCTTCTGGGCTTTCATTCTCCGGTGAAAGGAGTTATAGAGTTAGGCGGCAGAAATCTGGCGGAAATGAAAGCCCGGGAAATCGCCAGAATGGCGGCTTATGTCCCCCAGACTCATGAAAAGCATTTTCCCTATTCCGTTGCCGATGTTATTCTCATGGGACGGACAGCCCATCTCGGTTTTTTTCAAGCACCCGGAAAAGAGGATCGGGAGATGGTGCGGGATCTTCTGGAGAAAACCGGCCGGCTGTCCCTGGCGGAACGGGATTACAGGGAGCTTTCCGGAGGGGAGACTCAGATCGTTCTGATTCTCCGGGCCCTTGTTCAGGAGTCGCCTCTGATCATTATGGACGAGCCGACAAGCCATCTTGACTTCAAGAACGAACTCGTACTTCTGGAAATGATTCACGAACTGGCGGAAAGCCGTAACAGAGGGGTCCTTATGTCGACCCATTCTCCTAACCAGGCTCTTTTTCTGGCAAACCGGGATCTTTCTGTCAGAGTCGTTCTTATGGACGAATCGGGTCGTCTTATCTCCGGAACGCCCCGGGAAATACTTACAGTTGAAAATATGGCATCCTTCTACGGGATTAAAGCCGTCCAGCTTAAAAACGAGGAGGGAAACCTGACAAGCCTCTTCCCTCTGGAAATTATCAGGAGTCAGACATGAAAACAGGCCGAATCATCATTGTGATCTCGTTTTTTTTTATACTGGTTTCCGCGGGACAGAATGATGAACTGGAAAAGAGTGCCCTGCCGGAGAGACAAACCGTTATAGACAGCTGGGGAAGAGAGGTCTCCATTCCCGATGATATCGAGCGCATAGGATGTCTCTACGCTTTTACGGCCCATGTGGTTACCATGCTCGGTCGCGGCGATGATATCGAAGCCGTCGTATACGGTTCAAAGAGAGACCGTCTCCTTATTGAGATCAATCCCCATATCGCCGAAGCGGGTATACCTTCCGATGACGGAATTATCAACATCGAAGAACTGCTGAAGCTGGACCTGGACGTGATTTTCCTCAAAGGTGAGACGGCTCTTCTCGATACGGAGGTCGAGAAGCTGGAGCGCTTCGGCCTGGACTATATCGTTATCGATTACGAAACCGTAGAAGAACAGCAGAGAGCAATTGAAATTATCGGAGCCGTTATAGGCCGTGAGAAAGAAGCCGCCGCATATAACAGCTTTTACAATGATGCTTTCCGACGGGTGGAGGAGGCTCTGGTTTCCCTTGAAGAAGAGGAAAAGCTCCGGGTTTTTCATTCGGTAAATGAAGCGTCGCGGACAGATGCTCCCGGGACGCTCGGAGCCCAGTGGACCGCCGCAGCCGGTGTGATCAATGTGAGTATCAACGATCCATTGCGGTTTCACGATAATAAGCACTTCGCCTCGCTTGAACAGATATACCTCTGGGATCCCGATGTCATTATTTACAATCAGGAAGGCGTCGGGGATTATATTCTGGGAAGTGAAAAGTGGAGCGGTCTCAAAGCGGTCCGCAAGGGAAAAGTCTACCAGATTCCCGTGGGCATATCCCGGTGGGGCCATCCCGGGGGTATGGAAACTCCGCTGGCTCTTCTCTGGACGGCCTCGACGCTCTATCCCGCTTATTTTCCCGACCTGGATATGCATGAGGAGATCCGGAAATTCTACGGTACTTTCTTTGACTATAGGCCGGACGATGTGATGATTGAGTCCATTCTGTCGGGAAAGGGGATGAGAATGCCCAAAGGAGCTGTTCGTGCGGAAGAATAAGAAGATGAAGATACTGATCGCCATGGATGATACGGACAATCTGGAAAGCCCCGGCACAGGGCACATCCTGGAGGAATTCCGCAGTTATTTCCGTGAAAGAGAATGGGGTGCCACCGAGGCCATTTCCCGGCATCAGCTTCTGGTGGATCCGCGGGTGCCCTATACATCGCACAACAGCACTATGTGTTTCTCCGCCGAAATTGAACCGGATTCATTGGATGGGATCCGGAAAAAAGCTGCGGATTTCCTCGTAGGCTCCTGCGCTTCCGGGTCCGATCCCGGATTGGCAATTGCTGTTTTGGATAATCTTTCCCTTGGGGAAGAGCTGGAGGATTTCGGCAGAATGGCGCAATCAGCGGTTCTGACCAAGGAGAAAGCCTACGGACTGGCGGATAAGGCCGGCGTTTTTCTATCAGAGCACGGCGGAACAGGGGACGGGATAATCGGAGCTCTGGCGGGAATCGGATTGAGACTCTCGGGAGACGACGGGAGGTTCCGGGGGCAACTTGAAGGCTTAAGTCCCGATAAAACATACAGCTTAAAAGAGATAGTCGATCACAAACAGATCGATAGCGTCATCATCGCAGATCCCGGAGAGCTGCCGGAAGATCGATCTCCTTCATCTTTAACTCGATTTCTGGAAGCAAAACGATACGGTACATTGCCTGATTGTGATGTTTTTCTCTATGATAAAATTAAGACAGTCTTCCGCTTTCACCAGTCTGTTCTCCTCCTCTGTTACAGAGACGGGAGACTGACGAACTGGAGTAAAGAGGAGTTAAAAGCTTTCTAGGAGAGCCTAATGCTTGTTGAGAGATATAAAAGGAACGGTTCCACAATATCTGAGTCAGAACAGAAGGTTCTTAAGGGGAAAAAGGTTCTGGTCGCGGGCTGCGGGGGACTGGGCGGTTATGTTATCGAGCTGCTGGCCAGAGCCGGCGTGGGTACTATCGGAGCTGTTGATCCCGACATTTTCGATGTGACCAATTTGAACCGGCAGCTTCTCTCGGAAGAAAAATTGTTGGGTTCGTCCAAGGCGGAAGCGGCTTATCGAAGATGCGCCGCCATTAACAGTGACATCACAGTCATTTCCCGGAAAACAAAAATAGACAGGGTTAATGTCCTGGAGATTCTCGACGGATATGACCTGGCTGTCGATGCTCTTGACAATATTCCGGGAAGGCTGGCTCTGCAGTCCGGGGCGGAAAAAAAGAACATCCCTCTGGTTCACGGGGCTATCAGCGGCTGGTACGGTCAGGTTTCCCTTATCGAACCGGGAGACAGGCTGTTTGATATAATCTATCCCGAAGGGGTAGATACAATCGTTGACGGAACAGCGGGAAATCCCTCATTCTCTCCCGCAGTCGTAGCCGGTTTCCAGGCGGCCGAGGTTCTCAAATCCCTTCTCGGGAAAGGGGAGAGACTCAGAAATAAACTGTTATATTTCGATCTTCTGGAAAACCGGTATCAGATTATGAACCTTTAGCCTCATGATTTCCGGTGGTTTTCGGAAAAAACCGATCAGCTTTCCAGTATGAGAACATCCTTTCCGGCGATGGAGAGGTCTCCCTGCAGTTTCTCTCCCGTTAGAATATTAGTCCAGGAACCCCGGGGATCAACTTTTTTCAGTTTATCGGAGTGATTCAGAAGGAAGAGATATTGCTTCCCTTCTTTAACGCGGACTGTTACTTCCAGGTCATCCTGAGGTTCAACAATTCTGTCGATCCCCGCAGCGGCTCCGTAATCATCCAGAATATATTTCAGGTACTCCCTGTCGGGCTGCGTTCCCAGATAGAGAACTTTACCTTTTCCAAAGCTGTTCTCTGTAACCGCCGGCATACCGGCATAGTAATCCTCCCGGAAACAGGCTATGGCTTCAGCTCCTTCCAGGTGGATGACTTCGCAAATAAGACCGCAATCGTATTTCTCTCCGCCTGTCTCTATCTGATTGGTCTGGTCCCGATAGAGGGCGTCTACCTCCTCTACCCATATTCCTGTGAGATTTCTCAGGGCACCGGGGTAGCCTCCCATATAAACCTGGTCGTTTTCGTCGACTATACCGCTGAAATAGGTGGTGATAAGGTATCCGCCGGCAGCCACATAGCTTTCCAGGTTTTCTTTCTCGCTCATCCTGACCATATTCAAAAGCGGCGCGACAACCATTTTATAGCCCTGCAGATCATCGCCGGGACGGACGATATCCACGGAAATATTCAGGCTGTTCAGAACCCGGTAGTATTCCAGGAGAATATCAAAGTAATTCAGGTCGATGGAGGGGCCGCTCGAATAGTTTACCGACCACCAGTTGTCCCAGTTCATAACCAGAGCCGCATCTGTCTTCACCCGGGCTCCCAGAAGAGTGTCACCCAGTTTCTCCAGTTCCCCTCCCAGTTCCTTCAGTTCCCGTCCCATGCGCGTATCGAGACGGTCCGCGTGGGGAATCAGTGCCGCGTGGTATTTCTCACAGGCGCCCCGCCCCTGGCGGACCTGGAAAAACAGCAGGCCTTCCGATCCGTGGGCCACCGTCTGATAACTGAGAAGACGCATAACTCCGGGTCTCTTCTGGGCGTTGAAATCCTGCCAGTTCTGCTGGCTTGGAGTCTGCTCCATAATAATGAAGTTTTCCCCTTTTTTGATGGACCGGACGATATCGTGGCGGAAAGAGGAACCGGACCAGTGTTCCGTATTGGAGGGATAGCTGTCCCAGGATGCCACATCGATAATCTCTCCCTGTTCGAAAAGATCGATCCAGGGTGTTATCCCCCAGATATTTGTGGTTATGGGAATGTCCGGCGTAATACCCCGTATAACATCGGCTTCGTTTTTCAGGCAGCTGTTTATGCTGGCCGACATGAAGCGGTGGTAATCAATGGTCATGGCCTGAAACGTCGTGCCGTCCCGATCCCCCAGCCGGCCCGGCAGCAGTTCGGAAAGAGCGGAAACTGTCTGAATCTCATCCCAGTCGTGATAGGTATGACCCCAGAACGCCGTGTACCATTTGTCATTGAGATTTTCCAGGGATTTGTATTTCTCTTTCAGCCAGCTTATAAACTCCTGGCGGCAGGTTTCGCAATAACAGTAGGTTCCGTATTCATTATTGATATGCCAGAGGGCGAGGGATTTCCGTTTGCCGTAACGCTCAGCCAATTTTCCGGCTATAGAAGCGGACAGGCGACGGTAATCCCTGTTGTTCGGGCAGAACTGGGTCCTGGCTCCGTAATTCCGCCTGCGGCCGTATTTATCCACAGGCTGCATTTCCGGGTAGAATTTGGCCATCCAGGGGGGCTGGGCTGCGGTCGGCGTCGCCAGGTTGATCCGCATGCCGTTTTCTTCCGCCAGATCGAATATCCGGTCCAGCTCATCGAAATTCCAGCTGTTTTCAGCCGGCTGGATTTTAGACCAGGAAAAAACATTGATTGTCAGAGTATCGGCCTTCAGCTCCTTGAGCATTTCCATATCGCGGAACCAGTATTCCTCGGGCCACTGTTCGGGATTGTAATCTCCTCCGAAGGAAATTCTGCTTTGGTTGTTCCACTTCATAAGGTAATGCTCCTCAAATCGTTCTATTTACAAGTATAACTCCCCTTGGGGATTTCCGGAACAGGGGAGGCTCCGGTTCCGTAGCTGCCGGCTTTTTGGTGCACTTATTTTCCCGGCAGTAATTGGCAATAGGCTCTATTTATCTCCTTGGATTTTTCCAGACCTTCGGGATTGATGTCCGGATGATATTTTTTCATCAGGTTTTTGTAGCGGTCTTTCAGATCCTTTAAAATGATGGGCTGATCGGGAGAGTAGGCGAAGAGGCGCCTCGCAATCTTTTCCTCCTCGCTGACCGGAGAACGGGGTCTGGCCGGCGGTTCGATTCTTCCTTTTGATATGAGGTAATTCTTCAGTTCCGGGATGAATCGGGAAAAGAGGTTTCTGTATGGGATAATTTCCCGGCGGAAGAGTTCATAGGCCAGCGACCGGAGTAGTCTTATCCTGTTTTCCCCCGGGTCAACGTTGATGGAAGTCAGCAGTTTCCCGATAGCTCTATCTGTTATAGGGCCATGAGGAAAGTACTCTTCCAGATATATATCGATGGACCTGTGGAAATTGCCGAATCTGTCAAAAATAGAGAGGAAGGACTCATATTCGATCAGATGATTGTTTCTCTCTTCCCAAATCTGTTCTATCAGAAAAGACTGGAGATCTGTCTGCACGGCAAAGGGTATCCACAAACCGGCATTCCAGAATGCTTCGGGAGCTTTATCCAGACCAATCGTTTCCAACAGGCTTATGAGAGCTCCCGCATCATTGTGCGTAAATTGAGAAATGCTGAAGCTGACCAGGGGATTCGTACTGGAAACTATCTGCCTGTAGACATCTGTCATGTCCAGATCGAGGAGTTCCAGAATCCTGTCCCGGGATATTTGCCAGTGACCGTTTTCATTGCTGATAGATATTATGTAATTTGTCAGTTCGGAAAGAGCGATGTCTTCAATCATATAGTTCTGATTCTTCAATATTCGGTTTTTCCTGTCATAAAGTAGAATAATTTTATCGATTTCATCACCCGAATAAAAAGGCCCCTTAATCCGGTTGTCCATGGCAGGTTGGACTTCCCGGATTAAGGGGCCTGTACATCAGTTTTAATTCTTATAGATCAGTCGTCGTCTTCATCTTCCTCCAGGATGCCGTCATCATCGGAATCGACACCGAAGTCGGCTGATTCCTCGATATTTTTTTCAATGACTTTCATCAGGTCCAATTCATCGACTGACAGCGATCCATTGTCCTCAAGAAGATTAATGTCTCCGGCGATAGCGGTTAAATCGATATTCTTTTCCGTTTCTGGATTGCTGAAATCGAACCATCTATCCATCCGGAAGGCAACGATCAGTTCTGACAGCCCGGAGATGGCGAATGAATTAACCGAATCGGAATCTTTCAATTGTATTTCCTCTTCGGAAGTGTAAGCCAGGACGAAAGGCTGATCCGCTCCGACCAGTGGGGAATATGTGCCTTCAAGGTAGAGCGATCTGCCGAACATGGGATCTCCGTCAACGGCCAGGGCATTACTGCTGTCGTCAGTCTCTGTCCCTGTCAGCCGATCGATTTTCATCTGGACTTCATCGTACTCTCCATCGGGGAGGTCAATGGCGGGGAAATCGGGGGTCACGGTACTGTTCATCAGATCGACCAGATAGGTTCCCGAGTATTCGCTTTCCTCATCATCCTCGCCTTCGAGCTCAATTTCAATCTCTTTTACTGCCATATAGGCTTTTGTTAAGGTCAGGGTGCCGCCATCGGATCCGTCTTTGTTTGTAACGGTTATGGAAACCGACGGGCTTCCGGCGACCCTGCTGATGGATGAGCTGACCGATGATGATCCGGAAACAGCTTCTCCCGGTTTTGTAGCCTGAATTGAAAAGGTGGTCAATGTAGGGCTGCTTGGGCTGCTGGGGCTGTTGTCACAAGAAGCGGCCAGAATTAAAACGGATAATGCCATAATCAGAATAATAGATGTTGTTAAGTTAATGGATTTGATTTTCATATTTGTCCTCCAAAGACTTTTCTGTCTTGCTTATGGAACACAATATATTTTCGAAATTTGCCAGAAATATGCCATTGTAAAAAAAAATGATTTTTTTATTTTCCGGTGTCAATCATAGGAAATGTCAAGATGAAGGTGCTCCCTTTTCCGGCAGGAGATTCCACCGTGAGACGACCCTTATGCATTTCCATAATAGATCTGGCAATTGATAACCCGAGGCCTCTGCCGCCTGTACCCCTGTTTCGGGAATCATCGAGGCGGTATAGACGCTCAAAGATCTCATCAATCTCACCGGCAGGAATTCCCGGTCCCTGATCGGTTACAGATATCGAAATCTGTTTTTTTGTTCTGAAAAGACGGATGACAATTTCTTCAGATTCCGGGGCATATTTCAGACAGTTCTCCAATAGATTCGAGATAACCTGCCGGATCCTTATCCCGTCGCCCTGAATGATTGTTTCGCCATCCAGCTCATTCTGGAAAATCAGTGCTATATTAAGCCGGTCGGCATTAAATTGCCATCTTTCCGTTTCTTTTTTGATAATCCCCGGGAGATCGACAGTCTGTATTTCAAGACTTATTTCACCGGCATCTGTTTCCGCCAGCCAGTCCAGATCCTTGATCAGACCTGATAATTTGTCAATTTCAGCTCTTATGCTTTCAAGCCCTTCGTCTTTATCAATAAGTCCGTTCTGGATGCCTCTAGCGTCGAGATCAATAATATTGAGAGGTGTATTGATTTCATGGGACAGGTCTCCGATCAGTCTTTGCCGCAATTCTTTCTGTTTTTTCAAAGTCTGGGACATCTGGTTGAAGGATTCGGTAAGAGCCGCCAATTCTGCTGTTTTATAGGTTTCTGTTATCTGTATATTGTTACCTGATCGGATTTCCCCGGATGCCCTTGAGAGTCTGGTTAAGGGACGTGAGAGCCTGTTTGATAAGACCGCGGCAGGGATCAAAGCAATCAGAATGGCTCCGAGCGTAAGGATAAACTGCTCTTTTAATGCGGACAGCAAATAGTCGGTTGTTTTTGTTTCAAGGTATTTTTCATCGACATACAGTACGATCCGCCCTATTGTCAAATTGGTGACATAATCTGTCAGGTTTTCCGATTTCCCTTCTATGAGAACAGTATCGCGGCTGTCAAACAGCTCGGTAAAGCTGTTGTAAAGTTTTTTTCCAGTGCTGTCTTCAACGATAACTCTGAATGCATGTCCTTCTTTATTATCAGGCATAGTGGATGTCAGATCTCTTACGGTGGATGCAAGATTGTTCCAGTTCCCCTGTCTGGAGTAGAGAAGGCTGAGAATGTTTGCCATATTGGCCGATTGCACTTCTGTAAGGAGTATGGGAAGCCGCCTCGTTGTATTGAAATGCTCAATCCCTATGCTGAGAAAAAAAGACATGACAATTATAAAGGCGAAAGAAGTTGAAATATTCAGGAAAAGACTGATCTTTCTTTTTAGCATTCCAGTTTGTATCCACCGCCGTAAACCGTTTTAATTGGGTTGAAGTCCTGTCTGTTTATAAGATGTCTGATTCTTTTTATATGGTTATCAATAGCTCTCTCATATCCGGAAAATCGGGATTGGAATGCTAATTCGATCAATCTTGAGCGGCTGAGAATAACATTGGGATTCTCCATAAATACGAGCATTATGGAGAGCTGGGCCTGACTTAATTCGATTAATTCTCCATTAACCGAGAACACCCCTTCATCTCTGTTGTATTCCAAAGGCCCGCACTGCAGTATTCTGGCTGTCTCTTTACGGCTCCTGCGCAGAAGGGCCTTTATTCTGCCGATCAGCTCCTCAGGATCAAAAGGTTTGGTTATATAATCGTCAGCACCTATGTCGAGACCGTTCAGAAGGTCCCGCTTGGTATTTTTGGCGGTGAGGATGATTATGGGGATATCATGTCTCTGCCTGATTCTGCTGCAGACTTCCTCTCCTCTTATTCCCGGAATCATCAAGTCGAGAAGAATCAGATCGGGTTTCGTGTTTCTGGCCATTTCCAGACCGTCTCTGCCGTCATAAGCAGTCGATGTTTGAAAACCGGCTTTCTCAAGATATATTTTGATCCATTGGGCTATCTTCTTTTCATCCTCGATAATCAGGATTCTGCTGTTCCTGTCCATCAGCTTTCATCCGGCTCATCGGGATCATCCGGCTCATCGGGATCATCCGGCTCATCGGGATCGTCCGGTTCATCGGGATCGTCCGGTTCATCGGGATCGTCCGGTTCATCGGGATCGTCCGGTTCATCGGGATCGTCCGGTTCATCGGTGTCGTCCGATTCATCGGGATCATGACTTCCACCAGATGAAGAAGAGGATCTCTTCTTAGAATCGCTGAGCGAGTTTTCCCATTCGTCTCTGGTTCTGTTGTATCGGCTTCGAAGCTGGGAACTGGAGAGAGATCCGGTCTGGTAGGCAACCAGGAGATTCTGCAGATTAACAAACATTCTGTTTCTTAAAAAACCTGATGATCTCTGGTAGCTCTCCATTTTGAGAATTGCCTCTTCCACGGAGATTGTATCCATGGTCAGTTCCATCAACACCTTTTTATAGGTATCGAGCAGTTCTTTCTGGTACTCCAGTACGGAACTGTTTCCCTCTTGAATTCTCAGATCCGGTATTCTTTTATCCCGCAGGTAGGAAAAATAGAGCAGCGCGTTTTCCCGGGAAATCTCCCCGTCGCCCAGCTGGTCGATAAATGAGTCAATGATTCCCGACTCGTCATTATAGGATATGTTATGGGCTTCCCTCAGTTCCCTGAGCTGTTTTTTTGCCTGGGCTACTGTCAATTCTCCGGCTTCAAGAGAATCGATTATCTGCGGATACTGAACGGATAGCTCGGACTGAAATTCTTTCCTTTCCATTATTCCAGAGGAAAACAATGAGTGGAGTTGTAAGGAGAGTGCCGCCAGTATTATAAAATATCTTTTCATTCTATATTTCCAGAATAATCAATCCACCTATCTTTTGTAAAGAATCGTTATTTATATCATGTCATCAAAAGGAATGGAGTTTTTCTTTTCTCCCCCGGTCCTGTCAATCAATTGCATGATCGTCATGACCCACATTGCTATCATAATTGCAATTATTGTTATCGTTACTACCATAATTCCCTTTATTGGCGACAATCCGGGCAATCATCGCTTTAGCCGTTTCGGCGTCAATCTGTCTACTGGCCAGGTCCTCCAGAACTGATTCAAGTTGAAAGTCCGCCGTCTGATCCTTTTCAATAAGCCGGTTCATAACTGGAAACCTCCTCATTGTCAATTTAGAATCAAATCTTGTCAGAATTATGTCATTACTGAGTTAATTGGTAAAAAAATGCTTTATCAGAATTCGTTTCTTCCGTATCTCAAAAACTGATGCACCTTCTTCAGTTCATCGGGGATGGCAATTGTCTGGGGACAGTGTGACAGACATTTCCCACACTCGATGCAGAGCGAAGCATTGCCGTCGGGAACTGTTTTATTGACTTTCACTTTGTTGGAAGCCAGTTTCCTGTACTTCCGTTTGGTATTAAAGAGCATTATCCTGTCCCAGAGCGTTTCCGGCTTCATATTGGCAGAATTGGCCAGAGCAAAGTTTTCCGGGATATTCACGCCGGCGGGACAGGGCATGCAGTACTGGCAGGCTGTACAGGGCACGAGTATTTTTTCCCGATAGATGGAGATAATGGAGTTTATGGTTCCATTTTCTTCTTCAGTCAGTTTCCCGATTCCCGATTTTTCCGCGCTTTCCAGGTTCTGCTCCAGCTGTTCCCCAGTACTCATGCCGCTGAGAACGACCGAAACTTCCGGCAGGTTCCACAGATACTGGAGCGCCCAGTCGACTGGTGTTCGCTTAACGGAACTCGCTTCAAGCAGCTTCCTCGCTTCTTTGGGCGGCTTGGCGAGCATTCCCCCCTTCAGCGGTTCCATAATGGTGACAGCCATGCCTTTTTCCGCGGCGTATTTCAGCCCTTCTTCTCCGGCCTGGACAGTCGTGTCCAGGTAGTTGTATTGGATCTGGGTCAGATCCCAATCGTAAAAGTCGATTATTTTCTTGAATACGGGCAGCGTATCATGGAAGGAGAAACCTATATTTCTGATCCTTCCTGCATCCCGTTCTTTTTCCATCTCTTTTATTAGTTCGAAATCTTTCACTTTATTGAAATTCTTCTCATTCAAAGCGTGAAAGAGATAGCAGTCGACATAATCCGTCTGAAGTTTCTCCAGCTGGGCATGGAAATACTTCCCGAAATCCTCTTGTTTATTGACGAGAAACATAGGCAATTTGGTAACGAGAAAAACCTTTTCCCGGTATCCGTCCAGTAGAGCTTTCCCCAGAATCTTTTCGCTGGCGCCCAGATGGTAGGGCCAGGCCGTATCAATATAATTGACTCCGCTGTCAATGGCGTGCCTGATCATGCGGATCGCTTCTTTTTCATCAACCCGCGGATCGAGAGGGTTTTTCATAGAGGGGAGTCTCATGGCTCCGAATCCGAGTGCTGATACTTTGAAATCGATTTTTCCTAATTGACGGTACTGCATTCATATCTCCTCATCTCATTGCGCGGATAAACATTTCTGTAAGGGCAGGGAATTCAAAGAGCCTGCTCATTCGGGATTTAACTGATGGGGCAGCTTTGGAAAATCATCAAAGGAGCAGGCTGATTGCAAAATAACCCTACATTATTATATTGTCAATTGATTTACACCGGGTCTGATTCCCCGGAGCGAATCAGTAGTCTTTAAACTATGTCTTCTCAGAGAAGAAGAATACCCATCATATAAGCACCTTCGCTTTCGGAGATGACGAACATTCCCATTTTTCTGTAAAAGGCAACAGCACCGGGGTTCTGTTTCGATACGCCCAGATGGACTCCTTCCGTCCCTTTCCTGCGGCAGCTGTTGAAAAACATTTCCATAAGCTTCCGCCCGAGTCCTTTGCCCTGAAGTTCCGGCAGCAGATCGATATGAAGGTGCCCCGGATATTCGCTGAGGGATTTATCCACCAGTGTATCATTTTTAATGCAGTCGTTGATAAACTGCTGAAAAGGTTCGGACGATTCTGATGGGATATCGTAGAGCCTTCGCACTTTCGGCAGCCATTCGCTGTTGAGCCATTTCGTATAACCAACCGTGTCTGCTGTTCCCACAATATATCCGGCGGGAATGTTATCCCTGGTTACAACGAAACAGCAATCTCTGTCGAAATAGACATAAGGCGCAGCAAAATAATGGCCGACTTTGTATTTATCATCAATTACACCTTCTACTGAGTTGCCGTTCAGCGCCGTTTTCCAGCAAATTTCATAGAGATAGGGTAGATCTGTTAATTCGTAAGGCCTTATTTCAATCATTGTTCAATCCTGTTCTTTTGGTTTATAGAAGTTCAATGCCGTTTTTTTCGGCAATATACCGGACCACACTGTCATTTCTATGATGCCCTATTATTTTATCGGCTGCCGCTTTCACAGGCGGAAGCGCGTTTTCAACAGCAACTCCGCAATCCGCCGCCTTCAGCATTTTCAAATCATTGGTATTGTCGCCGAAGGCGGTAATGGCATAATTTTCCATACCTACAGATAGTGCCAGCGTTCTGATAGCCTGGTCTTTGGTCGCTTTTGATGAATGGACTGTCAGCCAGTACCAACCGGGAGTATACTGGTTTTCCTGTATATGGATTTCAACCGATTCTCCGGTTTTCTCCAGAATCAGGGCTATGGGCTCCAGCTCTTCGATCCTGTTAATTACAGTGAGGCAGACTATCATCTCATTGAAGTGATTTCTCCTGTCAACAGTCTCTGTCAACCGGCGGTCTCCCGCTTTTTCTCTGTCTAGAACATACCATTGTTCTCCTTCATTGTCGGTTCGGCTGTAATAGAGCCTGTCCTGGTGTCCGTCAAAAGTGGAGAGGAAGTAATGGAGTCCTTTCGAATCGAACAGATCAGCCGCTGCCAGAAGATCCGATGGGCTCAGTTGGTTTATCACCTGATGGGTTCCCGTTTTAAGATCCGAAATGAAAGAGCCGTTGAATTCGATAACGGGAAGCTTTAACTCAAGTTTATTGAGGATAATCTGCTGAGATACAACGGATCTCGCCGAGGCAACCGTGAAATTGATACCTTTTGCTATCATATTGTTGAGATTCCTTGTGGCAAAAGGAGAGAGAGTGCCATCGGGCTGAAGAAGGGTCTGATCCAGGTCGGTTATGTAAAGCTGTTCTTTCATTCTACCTCTGATTCTGATTTAAAAAGAGTAGACAGATTTCTGAAAGTTCCATCCAATGGCAGAGACGTTTCCTGAATCAATCCGTCTATGACTTCAAGTTTCAGAGCGTAAGCCTCTTCAGATGATTTGTGAAATCTGCATTTATCATCGCTGATCTCCAAAGCGCAGAAGTTGCTCAGCGCCAGTGCCGTCCGCTCTTTTTCCCTGACCAGAAGGGGCAAGTCCACAGCCCTGTGGTCTTCATTATGATGGGGAGCATGGAGCAGGGGAATGAAACCCAACCCGTCCACGCAACTGTACCGGCCTTCCGGAACGTCTATGGCGAAATCGGAATCGCTCTGACCGCAATCGAACCAGCAGATCGATCCGGCACTGAGTCCCGAAAGGATGATTCCCTTATCGTATGCTTCCCGCAGGGCTTTATCCACAGCATGCTTCCGCCATGTTTCCATCATGAAGCGGGTGTTGCCCCCTCCGACATAAATGATATCGCTGTCCAGTATTTCAGATCTGACGGCATGGGTATCCACGGGTCTGTTTATCAGAAAGAGAGTCTCGACCCTGCAGCCCAGTTCGCCTCCGAAATACTCATCGACAGTTTTAATATAAGCTTCAGCTTCCCGGCTTGCCGTAGGTATGAACAGGAGTTTCGGGTTCTTTTTTCCCGAAGCTTCCACAATCTTCCGGTCTATTTCACGTGTTTCCCCGAACCGTATTTCTCCTCCGCCGATTGCGAAAATCTTTCCCATGGTATTTTCTCCCTAAGCCTTGCGACCCACATAGACAAGGTGATCCGTTCCGTAAATGGCCCCTTTCGTCTCTGCGGTCCGACAGGCGAAACCTATCCATTCTGCCAGAAGCTCTTCTCCCAGATCGATAAGTTTCATCTCGCTCTGGCTTATAAGACTCTCCGCACCGAAAAAGGCTAATTCTTTCAGACCGAAGGAAGAGAAAAAAGGTACGATTTCATCTGGGTCGGCAAAGTAGGCATCGATGAAACCGGGCTCATTTTCACTCAGTATATGAGTTCCTTCTTTGAGGAAGCCGAGTAGGTTTTCGCTCTGTTCCTTTATTGTGTGGGGGTAGTTCCTCAAATTATCATATATAGGCGCATAATGGGAAATAAATGCGCCTGCAAGAATCCCCTGAGGTTTCAAGAGCTTCAGCGTCTGATCGATCACTTTCTCCCGGTCTCCTTTTTGGCTGAGGTGGTAAAAGGGACCCATAATCAGAATCGCATCGAACAGTTCTCCATCGAGAGAAGAAAGGTCTCTCGCATCGCCTTGTATGAAATTTTCCACTGCCAGATTCATCTGATCCGCTTTCTCTTTAGCCATGGCGATATTGGCTTCTGCCAGATCGAATAACGTGACATTATGACCCGCCTCGGCGAGAGCCAGAGTATACCGACCCGGACCGCCGCCTATATCGAGAATACGGCTGCCCGGTTTGAGAAATCGCTCCAGAAAGTGCATGGTAACGGGGAATTCGAATCGGTGCCTTTCGTGACGGTCCCATTCCCGCTGAACATCATTGTTGTAGTACTGTCGTATCCTTTCCACATTCGTTGAAGCAGCCATGGAAAACTCCTTTATTTTTAAAATAATAAGTTTTCAGTTTATGATGCCCTTCCTGCCGAATCAAGGGAAAAATCGATTATATTATTCTCAAGGCGAATTTAGGGCAGACCGGAACGCAATAACCGCAGAGAATACATTTCTCTTTATCCACTTCAGCTATTTTATCTGCATTTACTTTAATGGCTGACTGTTCGCAGGTTTCCCCGCATTTCCCGCAGCCGATACAGAGGGCCTCGAATACGAAGAGCTTTTTTTCTACAGTTCCCAGCCTGTTTTTTATTTCTTCACTAACGGGGCGGTTCGAGAACACATCGATATTCATATCGACTTCTTCCCGCGACATCATGCCGAGAGCCACGGCATCGACCAGTCTGTGGTCTTTTACCCATTTGAGGGCATCTTCCGCCGTGGATTTCAGATATCCGCCCCCAAGGGGTTTCATCACGTAAAATCCGGCGCCGCGATTTTTGATTTTCTCGATAGCCTGAATCTGTTCATCCAGAGTCCCATCGGTCAATCCCGTACCCCGGATATTAAACATCAGATGATACCAGTCGATTCTGCTGTCTTCAGCGAGAACCAATGCGCTTTTTGTGGAATGAGAGGAAAGCCCGACGGCTCCGATCCGCCCCTGTTCCTTTGCTTCAAGCAAAGCGGTCAGAGCTTCTTCTCTCTCTCCGAAATCTTCCAGAGACCGGACGGCGTGAAGCAGAAACAGATCGATGTAGTCAAGCTTCATCTCTTCCATGGCTTCATCGATAGCCCTATTCATCTCAGCGTAGCTTTTTACGGCTGATTTTGTTGATATGACCAGTTCTTTTCTATCTATTCCCGATTGGGATATACCTCTGAGTACATGGGGATAGGATCCGTACATTTGTGCCGTATCAATCCAGCGGATGCCTTTTTTCAGTGCATAGGCAATGATATCGCCCCCTTCTTCAGGGGGCATATTTCTCTGCAGCGGTGCCATAGTCAGAGATCCGAATATAAGGTGAGGGACTTCTTTTTCCAAAAAACGAACAGATTTGATTTCCATTTTTCAACTCTACCCGATCTCGTGGAAAATTCAATAAGAATTGAATAATCATTAGCTGAAAAAATAAAAATGTATTATATTAATATTTGTAAATCTTTTCCGGATAAATCAAGAATATGCAGGAGGTAATCTGTATGAGTGATAAAGGAAAAAAAGATAAACGCAGCCATGAGTCAAGAAAAGAAGCCCAGCACTCGCTGAAGGAGAAGCGCAAACTTAAAAAAGCGAAAAAAGAAGCTACAAGCTGATTAATGAAGACCGCCTCTGAAGGCGGTCTTCCATATTTATAATACTTTAGAGCAACCTGTATTCATTCTGTATAGTTTCCCCGGCAGGCTCGTCTCTATTTTTCTGAAGTTATCCTCTCCTGTGCAGTGCCCTGTATAAAAGTCAGTATCAAGTGCTTTCAAAGCATCAGTCAGGCTTTTGAGATAGTCGTTTGTTACTGCGGCTTTGCCTCCCCGGCTGTATATGTGAAACCCTCCCAGGACGGCCTGTACCGGTAACTCCGGTTTTTTTTGTTTAACCAGATTGACCATATTCACTACACCTGTATGGGAACAGCCGGTTATGATGTAAATGCCGGCGTTCTCTTCAAGAGACAGTACAATTTCGTGGCGGAAATCGTCAGGACCCATTTGTCCGTTTTTTTTCATAAAGAGGTTATGATTTGTCATGGGGCGGGGGAAGTTTTCCGGTATATTTTCAAAAACATCCAGTCCCGGGAGAATCTCCTGATTTTCATCGATAAATCTCACACGGTTTTCATATCTTTTCAAAAGGACCGGATCAACGCCGATCGGGACAATCCTTCCATCAGCTTTGCGGGAGTAGTGGGGAATCAGGGCTTCTCTGTGCAGATAGAGCGGGGCTTTTGAGTTCTGTCTGAAAAACTCTTCAAGGCCGCCGCTGTGATCACTGTGTCCGTGGGAGAGAAAAGCCATATCAATGAGGCTTAGATCTATCCCCATTTTTTCTGCATTCATAGCAAAGGAGGAATCGGGACCGGTATCAAAAAGTATTCGTCTCCCTTTCCATTCGATATAGAGAGACAGACCGTGATCGGTTTTCAGGCTTTCTCTCTGCTTTGATAGATTATCCAGGCTGTTTTCGAGCAGAACGGCGAATTTCACAATAGACCTCCGGAAGAGTTGAATAATTTTATCATATCATTTTTACCGGAGATCATTAAGAGTGAAGCGGTCAAGGACCTGTCTGTTAAGAGAAATCGCAACGAAGCTGAATTGTGTTCATAATTGACGTATTTCATTGCTGTCGCTTCGAAAGGGGTTTTCTCAAGTAGGGGATAATCTCTTTTTATGATCTGAAAAGCCAGCTGCTGATAATAACTTAAAAAAGGACTTCCGCTAAATTAATGTTCACCATCCTGATGTAAATACTAGATGAATAAAATTATATAGATTATACTACCTGTATAGAAGAATTGTGAAAACAGATTTAATTGACCATGCATAAGAGGTGCGAAAATGGAAAAGAAAAAACACATTGTTGTTCTTGGAGGCGGTTACGGCGGTGTTCTCACGGCTAAGAAACTGATCAATAAGACAAAGAAAGATAAAAATGTCAAAATCACTCTGATTGATAAAAAACCTTATCATACGATGCTGACTGAGCTCCATGAAGTTGCGGCCGGTCGTATCCCCGAAGATGGAATCCGTATTGATTTCGAAACGATTTTCTCCAGAAGAAATATAGATGTCGTTCTCGATACAGTTCACAATATCGATTTCGAAAAGAAAGTTGTCAACGGTAACAACACATGTACAACCTATGACTATCTGGTATTGGGAACCGGTTCAAAACCGGCTTTCTACTGCTGTCAGGGAGCCAAAGATAATGCTTTCAACCTGTGGTCCTATGAAGATGCCCTGAGAATCAGACATCACATGCTTGAAGTCTTCGGAAAAGCCAGTGTCGAAACCGATCCTTTCAAAAGAAAAAGACTTCTCACTTTCGTTGTAATCGGGTGCGGTTTTACAGGAATCGAAATGGCCGGTGAGCTGGCCGAGTGGAGAGCAGAGCTCTGCCGTGAGTTTTCCATTAAAGAGAAGGAAGTCCGCATAATCATTGCCGACCTTCTCCCTGAAGTTCTTCCCGCTTTTGATGACAAGCTGAAGAAGAAGACCGTTAAAAGACTTCAGAAAATGAACGTCGAAATCATGCTCAAGTCCGGTATCGATAATGTGGGCGAGCACCACATCGATATTACAGGGGCCGGCAAAATCGATTGTGATACTGTTATCTGGACGGCCGGAGTCGAAGGATCGGAAATCGTCGAAAATCTCGGAGATAATGTCGCCAAGACAAAGCGCCACCAGATCGAAACGGACAAGTATCTCCACGCCAAAGATATGGAAGATGTTTATGTCGTCGGAGACAATATCTTCTACATACCCGAAGGACATGACAAGCCGGTACCCCAGATGGTGGAAAATGCCGAGCATTCTGCCGATACGGTTGCAAAAAATATATATGCCAGTCTGCACAATAAGAAAAAATCGGAATACAAACCGAAATTCCATGGAGCCATGGTTTCAATCGGTGGCCGTTACGGTGTCGCCCAGATCAATATGGGCAAAACCAATATGGTTTTCTCCGGTTTCATCGCCATGTTTATCAAACATTTTATCAATTTTATTTATTTCGTTCAGGTCGCGGGTTTCAACAAGCTCTGGACATATATGCAGCATGAGTTCTTCCATGTGGAAGAGAGAAGAAGTTTTGTCGGCGGTTACTTCGCCAAAAGATCTCCTAACTTTTTCCTGGTTCCCTTAAGAATATTTCTCGGTGGTATGTGGATTTATGAAGGATGGGAGAAGCTGCTCCGCGTAATGGAGAATCCCTACGATATTTTCCTGATCGCATCGAAAGTCGCCACGTCCAGCGCTTCTGTCGCTGAAGAGGCCGCGACATGGGGAGAGGCGCTGCCGGTTCCCGAATTCATCACATCGATCGTCGACTGGTTTATGAACCTGATGTTCTACTTCCCCTCGGGAGAGTTCACCTATATGGCTGTCGTCTTCCAGACGGGAATGGTTATCGCTGAAATCGTTGTTGGTCTCTGTCTGCTCGGCGGTCTGTTTACCATGCTTGCTTCTCTTGTTTCCATTGCCATGGGCCTGATGATCTGGTCCTCCGGCATGGCTCCTTTCGAGATGCTCTGGTATATTTTCGGAGGCATCGCGATGATCGGAGGAAGCGGCTCCACATTCGGAATGGATTATTATGTACTTCCCTGGCTCAAGAAGCAGTGGGTGAAGATCCCCTTCGTAAAAAAATGGTATCTCTATACGTAAAAGAAGGGACTGATGGTGCATTTAGACAGTCCTGAAATACAAAGCCTTCTCTCTGAAGTTGAAGGGAAGATAGTCGACAACCTGAAAGAGGGGAACGAATATATGAAAAGTTCCGTCGATTATCTCTTCAGTTCCGGAGGGAAGCTGCTTAGGCCTCTGCTCCTTATAATAGGCAGCGAGGCCGGACGGAAAAAGGACAGAAGTGAAATTATTAATCTGGCTGCGGCTATCGAGACACTCCATGTGGCGACTCTGATTCATGATGATATAATCGATGAATCGGAGATGCGCAGGGGCATCCAGTCGATCCAGTCGAAATATTCCAAGGATTATGCCGTCTATATGGGGGATTTCCTGCTTAGCCGGTCTTTTCTGATCCTCGCTGAGCTGGATATTCCCCGCGAGCTCGGAGTGACTCTGGCAAAAGCCGTTTCCCGTATCTGCACAGGGGAAATGCGCCAGTACTCCAACAGGTTCAATCTCGATATTACTCCCATGGAATACCTGAAAATAGTATCGGGTAAAACGGCCGCGCTTTTTTCCATGGGATTGAGCGCCGGGGCATACATGTGCGATGCCGATGAGGCTGTCGTGAAAAAGCTCGGGCATATCGGTTACAGGCTCGGACTGGCTTTTCAGCTTCAGGATGACCTTCTCGATTATACAGGAGATGATGCCGTCGTCGGTAAAGAGCTGCAAGTCGATCTTATAAGAGGCTACTACGGATTGCCTGTCATACATGCCCTTATGGGAGATCATGGCGCACGAGTCAGGACTCTGCTGGCCGATGGTTTATCCGATGATGATGTCGATGAGGTCATTCACCTTATCCGGGAAGGGGGATCCATCGAGTTTACGAAGGATCTCGTAGTCCGTTACAGAAATAAAACCGAAAAGATGATTCAAGGGCTTCCTGAAACTCCCGCCCGGTCTATGCTTCTGGAATTACTACCGCGTTTCTTCGATCGGATACATTAAGAGGCAGTCCGGGTGAATCTGAAATCTTTTTTCGATTTTGTTGAGATCAGGACAAAAGTGGCCAGTGTTATCCCTCTTGCGGTCGGGTTGCTTTTCGCCTATTACAGATACAGGGAATTTCACTGGGAAAATACTCTCATTTTTTTTGTGAGCCTCATTACGCTCGATATGGCTACAACAGCTATAAATCATTATGAAGGTTTCAAAAAAGGGGAGGATTTTAATCCTGTAGAAAGCCGGGATATCCCGAGAGGAACAGCCGTCGGTGTCATTTCGGCCTTGCTGGCTGTTTCCGCAGCAGCCGGATTGCTGCTGGTCTGCAGAACGGATAATTTTATACTGGCAGTCGGGATTGTAAGCATGGGAATAGCCGTCCTTTACTCCTTCGGTCCCGTGCCTATATCCGGTACGCCTTTCGGCGAGCTGGCTTCCGGTGGACTAATGGGGTTCGTCATTTTCTTCATTTCCCTGTATATTCAGGTTTTTGATGCCGGTTTTATCGTTTTTTCTTTGAAAAGCGGTGTGTTGTCCGCCCGGATCGATCTTCTGGAATTACTACCGGTTTTTATTGTCTCTCTCCCTCTTGTATTTATGATCGCGAATATCATGCTGGCCAATAATATTTGTGATGTGAAGAGCGATATTGAAAAAGGACGTTATACACTTCCTCAATACCTGGGGAACAAAGCCAGCGTATATCTCTGGATAATTCTCTACGGTCTGTCTTATCTGGTTATCCTGGCAGCTGTAGCTTTGGGGATTCTTCCTCAGACTTCTCTTCTTGTTCTGCTCTCTCTTATTCCCAATATTTCTTTAATCAGGGAATTCGCCGGTAAACAGGATAAGAAGGAGACCTTTGTCAATTCTATCAAAGTGTTTATAATTATATCCGGGTTGTGGATATTAAGCTTTTTAATGCAATTTTTATTTAAGGGGTTTTTATGAAAAAGATTACTTTGGTGCTTCTGGTTTTTTCCGTTCTTCTTTTCTCCTGCAGCAAAGAAGAAAAACCTGCTGCTGAAACAAAAGCTGTAGCTGAAATGCCTTCTTACAAAGACGGTGTTTATTTCGCACAGGAAGATGAGTTCAGCGGTTCCGGTTGGAAATACAATGTTACATTGGAAGTCAAAGACGGCAAGATCGTCAAGGCTGTCTGGAACGGCGCGAATATCAACGCTGGAAAAGACAAGGTTTCCGTGTCAAAAGACGGCGAATATGGAATGGTCGAAAAAGGCGGAGCCAGTGCTCCCTGGTTTGAGCAGGCCGCCGCTGCTGAAGTGTATCTCCTGAAAACACAGGATCCTGCTTCTGTTAACTATGTTGACGAGGATGGACATACCGATTCTTTCTCCGGCGCTTCGATTCATGTCATTGAGTTTTTCTCTCTCGCAGAAGAAGCTCTTGCAGCCGGCCCTGTCGGTTACGGTCCCTATAAAGATGGTGTTTACCATGCGGAACAGCCTGCTTTTGATCACGGGTACAAATACTTTGCCGATATAACAGTCATCAGTGGCTACATTGTAGCTATCAATCTCGATGCTCTCGCTGAAGACGGCGGTACCAATAAAGCTCAGAGATCAATGGATGGCGAATACGGTATGGTAGAGAACGGAGGAGCTTCCGCTCCCTGGTTTGAACAGGCTGCCGCTATTGAGAATAACTTTCTGGCAACTCAGGATATCAATATGCCTGATGCCGTTTCCGGTGCAACAATCGGTCTCGATCCTTTCTATGAACTGGTAAACGAGGCTCTTGCCAACGCCAGAAAATAACAGGATTTCACTCAATGGAAGGAAACACCCCGAATCTCGGGGTGTTTTTTCTTTGCTGGC
This sequence comes from Spirochaeta isovalerica, assembly GCF_014207565.1. Taxonomy (NCBI): domain Bacteria; kingdom Pseudomonadati; phylum Spirochaetota; class Spirochaetia; order Spirochaetales; family Spirochaetaceae; genus Spirochaeta; species Spirochaeta isovalerica. The sequence continues at coordinate 156,548 of NZ_JACHGJ010000003.1, forward strand.
ACATGCGGTAAAAGGGAGAAAAGAGATAAAGATACTTGAAAGAATGTGAAAAAGGGATTAGCTTTATTTGCGTGCGCAAATATGTGGAGATCGAATGAAAATACTGGTAACCGGAGCCGGCGGAAATGTCGGATCGTATGTAGTCAAATATCTTGAAAAAAAGGGTTGTTCTGTCGTGGCTCCGAAAGGGAGAGCCGAATTCAGTTTTACAGACAGAACTACCTGGAACAGCACTCTTGACGGCGTGTCCCGTGTCTTTCTCATGCGGCCCCCTCATATTTCAAATATCAAGAGGGATATGCTTCCATTCCTCCGTTTTCTGAAAGAGAGGAAGATCGAGCAGATAGTTTTACTTTCTGTGCAGGGCGCGGAAAATAATAAGTTGATACCTCACAATAAAATTGAAAAATACTGCCGTACTCTCGAACTTCCCTATGTTTTTCTACGCCCTTCCTTTTTTATGCAGAATCTAACGACAACTCATCTGGAAGAGATCCGTGACGATAATGTGGTTTATGTTCCTTCCGGTGAAGGTAGGACGAATTTTATTGATACGGAAGATATCGGAGAGATAGCTGCCGGGCTTCTTACCCATAGCGATTTATCGCCCCGGGCTTATACCCTTACAGGTTCCCGGAGTTTCAGCCATAGAGAAATCGCCGGGCATTTGAGCAGGGGGCTGGGGCGGGAAATCCGTTTCATCAATCCCGGTCCGCTTCGCTTTATATTTCATCATTTGAGAACGGGGAGAACTCCGGGAATGACACTCGTCATGCTGGCTCTATATACAGTTGTAAAGACTGGAAAAGGGGATGTTACGACAGATGACTCCCGACTGCTTCTGGGGAGGGCTCCGGTTCAGCTGGATGATTTTATTAAACGGAACATCTCGGTTCTTTCCGGGAAGGCTCTATGAGGGTTTTAGATGATAGTTTCGGCCGTTCCCTTTCCATACTCAGCCGCGCTGCTACCGCCTATTTTCAACGTGAACTGAAACCTTTTGGAATCGGACCGGGACAGCAGGCTTATCTTTTATCCATTCTGCCGGGAGAAATTCTTATCCTCGATGAGCTGGCGCGAAGGATGGCCGTGGATAATGCGAATGTTACCAGAGCGGTAAAAGCGTTGGAATCATCGGGTTATCTGGAAAAAAGGCCTTCGGAAATAGACAGAAGGGCCTGGAACATCACTCTTACTGAAGAGGGGGCAGCTGTAAGGGAAAAAGTTGAGGAAACGGCAAAACAATGGGTTTCCGGGATTCGTTCGGCGATCGATGACGACAGCTGGCACACCACAGTGAAAACACTGGATGCCATTGCCGATTCCCTCACTTGACTGTGAGAATTTCGTAACCTTCGGACGTAACAGCAACAGTGTGTTCGAAATGGCAGGAAGGCTTTTTATCTGCTGTCTCCACAGTCCATCCGTCACCCAGAACATTGACTTCATAGGTTCCCATGTTTATCATCGGCTCAACAGTGATAACCATATTTTCCTTTAGCCGGTTCCTGTACCTCGTGGAATAGTAGTTGAGAACCGTCGGTTCTTCATGGATTTCGTAACCGACGCCGTGTCCGCAGAAATCGCGGACAATACCGTAGCCGAACTGGTTTATATAGTTTTCGACAGCCCGCCCGATGTCATTGACTCTTCCGCCTGCTTTTACGGCATCTATGCCTATATAGAGAGATTTTTCCGTTCTCTCCATCAGTTTCTGCTTTTTTTTATCGATTTTCCCGACAGCGAAAGTCCGGGCAGAGTCTGTCATCAGTCCTTTGATGCTGATAGTGCAGTCCAGGCCTACTATGTCTCCCTCTTCCAGTTTCTTTTTTGACGGGATACCGTGTATAACCTGCTCGTTCGTGGAAATGCAGAGAGTCGCCGGATAGCCATGATAGCCCTTCTGTTCCGGCACGGCTTTGTTTTTGACAATAAAGTCTTCGGCTATTTTATCCAGTTCCAGACCGGTCATGCCCGGTTGTACATAGGGCTCCAGATATTCATACATTTCTGCCAGAAGGGTTCCGCATTCCCTCATTATTTTTATTTCGTCATTAGATTTTACATATACCATGATTATTCCTTTTCACTTACCGGAGATAGCTCCAGTTCTCTCATAAGACAGTTTGCAAAATAGGTGCATTCCAGGCACCTGTCTTCTTCCGGATCGATCGTCCTGTTTACGCACAGTCTTGAAAAGCCCGTCATTTCCTTTTCGATCCGCCGGACTATTTTACTGTCTATCAAAGTGTTGAGTTCTTTTGCCTTTTTCTTTTCCAACAGCATTACTGCTGTTTTTCTGAGGGATTCGTTCCGGCTTCTGGTCCTGCCCACCTGCTCTTCAAATATCTCCCTTGCCTGTTCAGCAGTTCCGAATCTGTTTCTGAACCGCAAATATGTGGCCGCATTCTTCAGATAAGGCAGATAGATTATCGCCGTGATCAGCATCATGACCAGAAAGGGGATTATGGCGAAATAAAACTTCATAGACAAAAACAAAAATAGCAGAGAGTAGGCCCGGCCTATCATGGGAGATAATATGAGGCGGAAAAAACCGGCGTAAAGGAGTAGGTAGAGCAGGATCCCTCCATAACGGGATATTCTGTCAAATCGGATCCGGTTTTCCGCAGAAAGTCCGTGGCGGAGAATCTTCGATCCATCGAGCGGGGGTATGGGAAGGAGATTGAACAGAAAAAGAGAGATATTTATTATGTAATAGAGAGTGAAAAACTCGTATAGAGAACCCATAAGACCGGAATTGAACAGCCGGGCTGCCATGTAAAGAAGCTTGATCAATATGATGGCTGCGGAAGCCTGAAGGAGGTTGCTGAGGGGGCCTGCCGCAGCGGAAAGAGCCATTCCTTTCGATTGGTGCCGGAAATTACCCGGATTGACCGGAACAGGTTTCATCCACCCGATTACTGGTATCCCGGAGAAAGCCCGGAAGAGAGGAAACAGAACCGTACCCAGTAAATCCACGTGTGCCACGGGACTCAATGTCATACGTCCGCTGTCATAAGCTGTCCTGTCTCCCATGATAAAGGCGGAAAAAGCATGAGCCCATTCATGAAGAGATCCGGCCAGTATAAAAGCCGTCATATTCATAAGAGTGTCGATAATATCTATATTCATACAGAGGCAGTATAACAGTTAGAACAGGCTGTTTCCATTGTCGGAGTCCTCAGGGTAAGGAATTATATTTTGCGGTCATCTCTTCGATAAGCCCCCGGGATTTGACTATCTCGAAAGCATTCCTGATGCGATCCACAAGAACAGGAGAGGACTGGCGATTGAAAGCCATGTACGCCAAAGCTTCTGTCTCGAATATCTGCAGCACCGGAACGATTGTTCCTTCGGGAATATCCATTTTTTTCAGTTCAAGGGCGGTGGCTATCTGATCTCCGGGAAAAAGGTCAATCCTTCCGGCCAGCAGCATCTGAATGCTGAGGTCGGTTGATCTGTTTAAAGTGATATTTTCTTCGTCAAATCCTTCTTCTATCAGCTTCTGATGGGCGTAATTGTTGGAGAGAAGGCCAATTTTATAATCTTTGGCATCTTCTATAGCTTTCAGGTTGATATCTTCGCGGGATTTGAGTTTGTAGAAATAATGGCGGGGAGCTGAGTTTATCGGGCCGATCCAGAAGAACTTGTTCTCCCGCTCTTCGTTGCGATAAATGGTGTAGATCAGTGTGTCCGGAGTGTTCAGGGCCTTGTAATAGGCACGACTCCAGGGATTTACGGTAAAAATGGGAGTCAGTCCGGCCGCTTCGAGGGTCGCTTTCACTATCTCCGTGGAAATTCCAACAACCTCTCCGTTTCTTATATAATTATAGGGCTCCCATTCCTCTGTCACGACCTGAACGGCAATCTGGCCGAAAAGAATTGAGGAAAGGAAGAATAGACAAATTGTAAACAGGTATTTCAATAAAACGATCCTTTCCTCAATTTTAAGAGCTTATTACATTTCTTTCAAATCGAAATCCATCACTTTTTCAGCAGCTTAGGGAACATCTCCTCCAGGTGGCGGAGTTTCGGTGCATCCCAGTAAACGATATAGGGGTGATCGGGGTTGAGAGCCATAAAATCCTGATGATATTCCTCCGCGGGATAGAACGCCTCCAGTTCCGTCACTTCTGTTGCTATTGGCTGGCCGTACACTTTTTCCCTTTCCAGTTTTTCTATATAGTCTTCCGCTTTTTCCTTCTGGCTTTCACTGTTGTAGAAAATCGCCGATCTGTACTGCGGCCCGATATCCGGGCCCTGATAGTTAAACTGCGTCGGGTCATGAGCTACCAGAAAAAAGACGTCCAGAAGCTTTTCATAGGAAATGACCGACGGGTCATATTCGACTATGACAGACTCGGCATGGCCGGTTGTTCCTGTTCCCACCATCCTGTAGCTGGCCAGCCGGGCCGGGCCGCCCGAATATCCGGATTGAACGTCTTCCACCCCTTTCAGGCTTTCGAAAACGGCTTCAACTCCCCAGAAACAGCCGCCTGCAAAAACGGCTGTTTCCTTTGCGCCCCCGGACATATAGGGCAGGGGCTCTTCCATTTCCTTTCCCGGATCGCTCTGTCCGAATGCAGCCAGAGGGATCAGGGCGGAAGTTATCAGAATCAATATAAACAGTCTCTTTTTCATGTTATTCTCCTTCGAATAGAGAAAGATACTGCCCGTATCCCTCTTCTTTCAGCCGGTCAACCGGAACGAATCTCAGCGAAGCCGAGTTGATGCAGTAGCGCAGGCCTGTGGGACGGGGGCCGTCGTTGAAAACATGTCCCAGATGGGAATCGGCAAAGATGCTTCTCACCTCAACCCGTATCATACCGAAGCTGTCATCGGTCACGGATATGATATTTCCCTCTTCCAGAGGTTTCGTAAAACTGGGCCAGCCTGTTCCGGAATCGTATTTGTCCGTAGAGCTGAAAAGCGGTTCCCCCGAAACGATATCGACGTAGATGCCCTCTTCGTGATTGTCCCAGTATTCATTGCTGAAGGCCCTTTCCGTATCATCGTACTGGGTGACGCGGAATTGAAGGTCCGTAAGATTTTTCTGCAGTTCATCTTCCGCAGGCTTCATATAAGTTTTGCCCTCATATCCGGGCGGGGGGACCGCCGGGTGGGCATCCATCATCATCTGCATGGATCCTTCCATTTTTGGCGTTTCACCGGCGACCTGTCCGGCATCATCCTGACCGCCCATTGCCGCCAGAGAAATCAAACCGGCACCGGCCAGCAGTATGGTCGAAATAATACGTATCTGTTTTTTCATAAAAATTACCTCTCTTTATCCGAAAGTGAAGGCGAATAAACGGGCTTTTCCGTCTATCTCAATTCTCAATAAATGTTTGTTTCCCTTCCCCATTCCTACCAGATGATAATGCCGGCTGTCGGTTACGTTTATTTTCCCGTCGACCAGATCCCCGGTGTCAGCGGGAACATCTCCATCGACCGTAACCGTCAGAGTCACATCTTCATCAACAGGCTCGACGACAAGAAAAACGTCTTTGGCATCGTAGAACAGTTCCAGGGTTCCCGATTCTTCGTTGACTATGTAATTTTCCGTTACAGCCCAATTCCCCTCGAGAGTCCACTGTCCGCTCTCTTTTACCTTTTGCGATTTAAAGTCTCTGTACATATTCCGGTAATCTTCCGTTGGGGCCAAAAAGCCTGTGCTCCGGCCGTATCCCAAATAGGTTTCCGGTGTTTTTGACAGATTTTCATCGGGTGAGGGGAGGTCGGCATTCCCCTGGGGAATGTTACCTGTTTCACCGAGCAGTTCTCTTATCACCGCCTCGGTCTCTTCATATCCCCCTTCTCCGAAATGGCTGTAGCGGATATTCCCGTTTTTATCAATTATATATTTGGCCGGCCAGAAACGGTTATTATAGGCACGCCACTGGAGGAAGCTGTTGTCCTGAACCACAGGCCATGTAACTCCCAGATCATCAATAGCTTTCCGAAGGTTTTCCGGTTCCCTTTCAAAGGCGAATTCAGGTGAGTGAACGCCGATGATTTCAAGGCCGTCTTTCCTATAGGTCTCGTACCAGGACCGGAGATAGGGAATCGTTCTGATGCAGTTGATGCAGCTGTAAGTCCAGAAATCGATTATGACAACCTTGCCTTCAAGACTTTCCATCGACAGAGGTTCACTGTTGAACCACTGTCCCTCCGTAACAAGGGGAGGAGCCGGCACGGCTTTATCTTCATCAATGTCCGGTCCTGAATCGCTGTTGAGTGAATTGTCCAGGGCTTTCTGTACAGGATCGAGTTGTTCGAGAAAGGTTAGCCCGTCCCCATAACCCGGAAATACATCGAGAACGGTCTGCTGGAAGTCCCTGTCCCACCCCATGGCAATGGAGAAGCCTGTGAAAATGAGCACAGCTCCGAAAAATCTCTGGATTTTCCCGCTATTCTTTAATAATCCCGGGACTCTGTTAATAAGTTTGCGGCCGCCGAACATAATGGCCAGCATAGGCAGCGATGTCCCGATTGTGTAGGCCAGTGTTATCAGAACCGAGTAACCTGTTACGCTCTGTGTTATGGAAAGGCTGATTACCGAAGCCATCAAAGGCCCGGCGCAGGGCGTCCATATCAAACCGAGGCTGAAGCCTGTCAGCAGACCGCCTGAAAAACCCTGTCTGTTTTTGTTTTTTCCCGTTCTTTTCTGAAGGAGAGATACAGTTTTCTCAAACAGTTGATTCAGCCGGGGAATGAGAAGAACAGCTCCGAATAAAACAATCAGAACCACCGCTGCAATGCGCAATGTGTCAGCGGAAAAACCGAATCTTCTGACAAGAGCGGTGAGAAAGAGAGTGAAAAACGAGAAGCTGACCACAAACCCGCTTATAATTCCCAGAGGCTTTTTGATTCCTCCGACAGAACCTGACAGCACTATGGGCAGGACCGGCAGGATGCACGGCGAGAGTATGGTAATGATTCCCGAAAGAAAAGCAACAAATGTCAATAATAGCATAGGATCTCCCTCCTGATTGGAAGGTACTATCAAAATATAACAAAAGTGTCACAAAAGTTCATTAAATTAGTAAACTTAAAGCGGGAGCTCGATAATGAAAGTGGTTCCTCTATTGCCGGAGGTCTCCAAATTAATAGTTCCCCGGTGCAGTTCCACAATTTCCCTGGTAATGGATAGCCCCAGTCCTGTTCCGGAAATACGGCGGTCCCGGCTTTTGTCACCCCGGTAGAATCGTTCGAAAACCCTTTCCGCTTCTTCCGGGGGAATGCCCTGTCCCGTATCGCTTACAGAAATGAAAAGCTTTCCCGTCTTCTCCTCGAGAGTCAAGCATACTATTCCCCCTTCTCCGGTATAATTAATGGCATTTTCAAGGAGATTCGAAAGGGCTCTTTCCAGCAGGGCTATATCTCCTGAAAAGGGGCTGTTTCTCTCGCTGTGGTTCAGCTTCAGTTCAATGTCCTTTTTTTCCGCCTGTAGCTTGTATTTCAGGATGATATCCTGAGCCAGTTCGGCGGGTATAAAAATTTCTCTGTTGATTTTAATATCCCGGCTTTCCAGTTTGCTCAGTTCAAAAAGCTGTTCCACCAGTTTCTGGAATGCCGATACGCTTTTCAAAGCCGACTCGAGGTAGGTCTTCTGCTCTTCCGCCGACAGAGCGTCTTTGAGCAGAACCGTTTCAATATTGCCTCTTATGGATGTGAGAGGGCTTCTCAGGTCGTGGGAAATATTGGTTATCAGGTCATTCCGCTGCTCTATGCTCTCTTCCACAGACCGGGCCATATCATTGAAAGCCCTTCCGAGTCCGGCTATTTCGTCAGCTCCTTTCACTTCAACGCGGTTCCCGTAATCTCCTTCCTCAAAGCCTTTTACGCTTTTACCCAGCTTGCGGAGCCGGGAGGTCAGCAGTGAGAAGAGGGAGAAGCCGGCAATGAGAGTCACTGCCAGAGCCAGAAGAAAGGATATGAGACCCGAGCGTATGTAATAGCTGCTCCTGATCATTCCGAGGGAGCGGTCGAAATTCCTTCCCCTGAGTATGACATAAACAAACCCCTGCTTTCCGGCGATTTTCAAAGGCGCAGCGGAAAAAGGTTTCACCTGATCAGTTGTCCGCGGGTCGTCTCCCCGTATCAGTTCGCTGTTCTGCCCGAACACGAAGGTCTTCACCGGTACCATATCGATCTGATGCCGTTTCACCATATCTCCCGGTCCCGTAAAATACGCCAGAACTTCACCGGTTCCGCTTATGAGGTAAATTTCCACCATGGGATTGAGGACCATCATGTACTGAATCCTATCCATTATCATATCAGTCTGAATTTCATCGGTGACGAAAGGCTGGAGCTCTACAGCCAGGCTCGAAGCGTATTTTCTGTTCAGTTCCTGTTCCACTTCGTCGAACAGATGTCCCGCCGCCTGAAAGGCTATGAAAAGGGTCGATGCCGCCAGAAGTATGACCAGGAGGAGGAAAAGCAGGGAAAGGCGTCCGTAGAAAGAGCGCAAAGGTTTAATCATGGCTTAACTCATTCTCTTCGGCAAAGCGGTACCCCACTCCCCAGACTGTTTTCAGGTACTCCGGTTTTCCCGGATCGATTTCGATTTTGGCTCTCAATCTGTTGATATGGGTATTAACCGTGTGTTCGTAACCTTCAAACTGATAACCCCAGATAAGATTGAGCAGATCGCTCCGGCTGTAAGCCCGTCCGGGATTTTTCATAAAAAGAGAAAGCAGATCGAATTCCTTCACGGTCAGATCAACTTCTTTCTTCCCCAGCAAAGCTTTTCTTTTCAGAGGATCGAGAGTGAGTTTTCCAATGGAAACGGGCTTATCTCTGTAGCCGTTCGCATCATCTGCCAGCTGCGACCGGCGGAGGAGGGCTTTGACCCGGGCGGTCATTTCCCGGACGCTGAATGGTTTGGACATATAATCGTCGGCGCCCAGTTCCAGTCCCAGAACCCGGTCCAGTTCGCTGTCTCTGGCGGTAACCATCAGGACGGGCGTACGGGCATCGCTCTTTCTCAGTTCCCTCAGGAGCGAGACCCCATCGAGCCGGGGGAGCATGATATCCAGAATGATCAAAGAGAATTTTCCGGACCGGGCCAGCTCAAGGCCGTCCTGTCCGTTATCGCAAATTCTTGTCTTCAATCCCAGATCTTCAATATTTACAGAGAGTATCTTCGATATTTCGCTGTCATCTTCCACTATCAGTACAAAATCCTGTTCCATATCTTGAATATAGAGAGATTTTTCCAATTTACCAAACTTTAATATCAGCTTTACCTTTTTCTAACATAACCGAGGTATATTCCGATATATAAAGTATTCAGTCACAGAGAAAAGCCCTTACGGCTGGAAATGCTGGCTGATTTTATTGCCCCGGGTCATTGTTACGGGGTTTCTTTTTTTATAAATGAAGCGTCTTTGATCGCCGGGCCGTTCCCCCGACCCTGACATCTGTAATTCTTTTCCCTTCTGTACCCAGGACTGCCTTTATCTCTGACGGCCGATTCATCTCATACCCCTGTTCAAATTTCAAATTTGTCAGGACTGATCCATCCAGCATACCGTGGCTGTGCATATAGGATACCGTCGCTCCCGTCGCCGTTCCCGTCGCCGCTTCTTCATTGATATCGAACAGCGGAGCGAAGTTCCGGCAATGGGCCGTCGATCCGTAAAGAGTTTCCGTCGTGAAAACATGATAGCCCGTGACATTCAGATCCCGGCTGATCTCTGAAATAAGGGAGAAATCGGGTTTAATGCTTTCCATTGCACTCAAATCCAGTACAGGAACGATAAGATCCATCAATCCTGTTGAAACCGCCTGAACCGGAAGGTTTTCAACTATTGATCCGCTGCTGATTCCCAATGAACGGGCAATCAGATCCTTTTCGGCAAAACCACCGAAGCGGGGCAGGAGCTGCTCCATCATAACCGTTCCCTCTTCATCTATTTCGATGGCGAGAATACCCGCCGCCGTTTCCTGCCTATAGGTACCCTTACCGATCATACCCAGTTCATGCATGAGGGAAAATGTGGCGATGGTGGCGTGTCCGCAGAGATCAACTTCGCTGGCCGGCGTAAAGAAACGGACTTTAAAATCTGCAGAATCCGAAGGAAAAATAAAAGCCGTTTCCGAATAGCCCACTTCGGCGGCGATAGCCTGCATTTCCCCTTCGGTCAATCCTTCTGTCTCGAGGCATATTCCCGCGGGATTACCTCCTTCCGGCACGGAAGCAAAAGCATTTGATGTGAAGACTTTCATTCGCTTATAACCGGACGGCTGAAAAACCAGGCAACAAACCAGACTCCGACCATGATAAGCGAAGGTCTTAGCGCGCCGGTTGAAAGATAGGATACCAGAGCGAACAGGGAAGATGTCTCAACAAGGCCCAGGCCGACAGTGTACAGGCCGAAAAGGGGATCGCCTCCGGTCCCGCCGGGAGACTGGCTGTAAAACCTGCTGTAAAGGGAGAAAAGGGCGGAATCCCTCTTCGAGAGTTCCCGGATAACAAGAATCCCACCGATAGCGGCGGCGATACCGACACCCAGAAAAATGTAACTGATCATGGGGATAATCTCCGGTTCCATCAATCCGGCATTATACTGCTGCCAGGCAATGAATAGGTAAATCGGCTTGGTGAAAATATCTCCGATCCAGATCAGCGTTAATAGTTTTTTCTTATCCATATAATTAATTATGAAATCATTCCCCTCTGTTGTCGAGGCCAAAAAAAAACCGCTCCCGAAGGAGCAGTTTCATCGGATGCCTTAAAAGCGGCGACCCATCATTCCACCGGCGGAAGGTCCGCCTTTTCCTCTGACCGGTCCACCCTGGGCCATGGCTCGGCCGCCCCGGTTTCCGTAAGCCTGTTCTGCTCCGCCTCTGTATCCGGAGCCATCGGCGCTATGCTCTATGGTAATCTCCTCACCGTTGACCGTAGCTTTGGTGAGCATAAGAACCTTCTCAGAATCATCCCATCTGTATCCGGCTCCCGGAGCCTCAAAGCCTTCGACTGTAACAGTCATGCCATCGGTCAGGCTGATATCTTCCAGATCAGCCCAGGGAGCGGAAATCACAAACTTCTCACCATTCTGTTCGACATAGGGAAGTTCGCCGTTTACCAGGTGAAGTGTTCCTTCCACGGTAACCGGTTCCTGATCTTCGATCCAGGAATCAATTTCAGCCTGTCTTTCAGCCTGACGGTCCGCCTGAAACTGCTCAGCCTCTGCCGCGTCATAATTGAAGCCTCTGCCCGATCCGTTTGCTCGTCCTCTGCCGAAGAAATCGCTGGCCTCATCCTGCTGTCCGTTTGCCGAAAGCGCTGCTGCCATACCTAAAGCCACTGTTAAAACCAATAATTCTTTTTTCATTTTTTTCTCCTATGGAAGCTCCTTCGGAACCTCTTCTGTTTCTTTATGTTCCAAAAGGTAAAGGAGAGTTATGAAGCAAATGTAAATGAAAACAGTTCCTTTTGTGAAAGATTCAAGAATTATTTCTGATGAGATCTCAACTATCTTTTTCTTTATTATCCCAGTGGATTCTGAAAGTCCCTTTGGCGTTTTCGCTGGAGAGCTTTAATTTCCATCTGCCTTTAACTGCGTTAAAATCGGCAATGAGGTTTTTCCGCCCCGGACTATCGAAATGATACTCCCTGGCTATTTCCCCGCCCGGTTTTGTAATAACCAGAGAACATGTTCCGCTTTCCAGATTGATTATTCCTCTGAAGTGTACCGGTTCGAGAGTCTGAGTTACATCCAGAACAGATGTGAACTTATCTGTCTCCCCGAAGCTTGAATCGTAGCTGGTCGATGAATACCCCTCTTTGAATTCAAGACAAGCAGTGAGGATAAAAGCGGCCAGCAGAACCGGGATAATATAGGCTGTTTTTTTCAAATATCACTCCTGTAAAAAATTCCCATTATAGGCCGCCGATGGTGAAAGCACGGAGATGCCCGACCATTAGTTAAAGCCTTCAGGTCTTATTATATTGCTTGTGCTGACGGAAAACCGTAGAAAGGGGACAAGATCTCCATTTTCCTGCAGTTCCCATGGATCCCATTTATGAAAAAGGCTGTCGGTCGATAATCCGTAGCTATCAATTTGTTCCTCCTCCATAGCTCTGTATACAGTCAGATCATAGCCGTCGCAATTCTGCTTTTCCCAACTGAGCAGATAATCGTCTGTGTCGCTGGGGACGCCTGTTTGCAAAGCCGGTTCCAGAGTGAAGGAATCGAGAGGAGCCGGTACCGTCAGTTCTCCGCTTATCTTTCCAATAAGTTCGTGCTCGATACTGAAGCTTATGGTTTCTCCTGTTCTGAAAACCGGCAGCTTCTTATCTATTTTGAAAAAGCCCGAGTTGACAGACTTTAATTTTGTATCGTTGAGATATACAACCGCGTCTTTAAAAATGTTATCCCTATCATCATTTTCTAAATAGAAAAAAGAGCAGAAAGCTCCATACTCGGCTGTATTCCGGTCTATCGTTTTTACCGGATAAACGGAGAAATTGAGAGTAATATCCTCCTGTCTGTAATCTTTTTTTATCTCCTTTGCTTCCTCTGTCATTCCGACTTTCTGAAAAGGACAGTAATTGTAAGCCGTCCGGCTGTAGTAGATCAGGTCCTCTCCCTGGTAATAGCATTCCGTATCCGCTTTTTTTGTATCATTGGAATAGTAGACATAAGTGGTTGGTGCGAAATCCCGCAGGATGAGGTTCTTCAGAACTGGAGACGAATCGAAATTTTCATCGGGAAGATTTATGACGATGCCTCCGGCAAGGAGATCGAGAAGGTCTTCTTTGAGGACATAGGGAAGAATCTTCCTGTTATGTTCGGGATCGATATTGTTTTGTTCTTCCGAGTCACCGACAATCCGGATCGTATTGTAGTTCTGTACTTTGATTTCTTCTGAACGCCCTGAGGCGAATGAGAGAAACGGCAGCAGAGCAAAGAATAGAAGGGCGTAAATAGAATAGTTCACTTTTTTCATAAAGTTGATTATTTGACAGTTGATAATAAAAGTAAATAGAAAATTCTAAAAATTCAGCCCCATGGCAGTTTGATTGGTATCTCTGGCCATGTAAATTCCTTCTCTGGCGACTGAGTCAAAACATTGGTGAAACTGTTCTCTGTCTTCCGATTTGATTAAGCGGATGTTGTAATCGTGATGCATATAGACTCCTTAGCCCTATGATAAGGCATAAGGATCTGTCACGCAAAAGATCTTACCAGATTTTCCTTTAAGCTGACGCAGACCTCAAAAGGACCGAAAGCGCTGGAAAAGGGGATGACGATGACCGGATTGTTATGAGGCCACGCAATGGTATGATCCTTTCCCTGTATGACAATAGGCACTGTAATATTGAGATTGTACTGGCTTATATCGCTCAGGGCGTTACCGGCGATGACGTTGGCGATTTCTCCGATCATGCTGTTTGTAAGCTCATTGAACTCGTCGACATCGGAGAAAAAGACACCCGATGCGGCCAGGAGTTTCTCTACCATGTTTTTGGTCATTCTGATGGCGATTATGCCTTCGGCGTTACCTGTGACACCAATGATTCCCGAAACATCCCATCGGTGACTGTGAAAATTCTGAAGAAGGCTTTTCTGACCGGGCATGGGCATTCTCCCTATCATATTTTCCATTAATTTCAGAGTGGAATTGAGAAATGGATTGATATGGGCGGCTTTCATGGATAACTCCGTTACTTTTATATATTACAGGCAGCTTTGCAAAAGTCATGCCATGAGACGGGAGGGGGAAAGAGGGTACTCAGGAGCTGTTAGGTTTCGACTGTCCTGTCGAGTTCGACGGGGTGGGCGAGTCCGCTCAGATTTATAAAAAACAAAAGACCAGCCGAAGCCGGTCTTTAGAATCTTGAGGCGCCGAGCTTCCCACCCTTCGATAAAAAATCGTCGTGATTTTTTATTACGGGCCGCCTTCATTCGCTGGCGCAGACATCCTGTCTGCTATTCCTCCCTATTCGGTCGGCGCTCATTCCGGATCGAGTCCGCTCAGGTTTATAAAAAAAAAGACCAGCCGAAGCCGGTCTTTAGAATCTTAAGGCGCCGAGCGGACTCGAACCGCTGAATGATGGATTTGCAATCCACTCCCTTAGCCGCTTGGGTACGGCGCCCTGTGCGTTGAAGAATATAGCAGAACTGTTTTTTTTTGTCCATACGTAGGGGAAAATTCCTGAATATAAACGGGATTTAAGTTTTGGACAGAGTTTATGGAGTTATATTTATTAAATACTATGACAAACAGAGGAAAAATATATGGATGATTACAATTACAGATGCCCCAAATGCGGTAACACGCGTTATGAAACTGATGAATTTCGCGCGACCGGAGGGATGCTTTCCAAGGTTTTTGATGTTCAGAGCAAGCGTTTTACAACCGTAAGCTGCACCCGCTGCCGTTTCACGGAGTTGTACAAAGCTGATTCGAGCATGATGGGGAACATATTCGATCTGTTTACCAATTAAAATTCTTATCGGAGAGTCTCGCCTTTTTTTACTTCGCCGCCAGTCTCGATTGAGGCAAACCGGACGGATCCGGGAAGAAGGCAGATTCTCTTCTCCTCTTCTACTATGGCACAACCCTTATGACAAACCTTCTTTTCCCCTGTTATCCTGATAGTAGCTTTCCCGAGTTTTAACATATCTCCTTCTTTTAAAAGGGACGTACTTCCTTCCAGAATAATATTGGCGGAGAATCTTTTAATGCACAGACCTTTTTCCCGATCCTCTTCCAGACCTTTCAGGTCTTCATCTCCAAGCAGAGTGATCTGCCGTTCTCCCGGTCCGCCGTAGGCATCTCCTTCGGGACCGAAATCTTTTATCAGATTGATCTTTTCTACCGTTCTGGCTTCACCTTTCTTCACTGGCTTGATATACAGTGCTTTTACAGTCATCATAAGGAGAATAATACATCATAGAAGGACAAGAGGAAACAGAATATTGATGCTATCCTCTTTAAAACAATTCATAAATAATATAAAATAGTTCTAAAACGATCAAAATAAGGCGGAAATCGAACAAAATGGATGAGTTGAAAGACAAAGCACTGAAATATCACAGTCTTAATAATAAACCCGGTAAAATCGAAGTGGTCTCCACTAAACCCTGTATGACAGCCGATGAACTGTCTTTGGCCTACACTCCCGGTGTTGCCAAGCCGGTTCTGGAAATTGCCGATCAGGAAGAAAATGCCTACTTGTACACTAGCAAGGGAAATCTTGTGGCTGTTGTTTCCAATGGAACGGCAATTCTCGGCCTGGGCGATAAAGGCGCGCTTGCCAGTAAGCCGGTCATGGAAGGAAAAGGCGTCCTTTTCAAAAGATTCGCCGATGTGGATGTTTTCGATATTGAACTTGATACAAAAGATCCGGCCAAAATTATCGAAGTTGTGAAAATGATGGAGCCTACATTCGGAGGCATCAATCTCGAAGATATAAAAGCTCCTGAATGTTTCGAAATCGAAGATGCTCTTGTCGAACTCTGCGATATTCCTGTTTTTCATGATGATCAGCACGGGACAGCTATAATTTCTACAGCCGGTCTTTTAAATGCGGCGGAAATTGCCGGCAAGAAAATGGAAGACCTGAAAATCGTCGTCAACGGAGCCGGAGCGGCGGGAATTCGCTGTACGGAGATGTTTATCGCTGCCGGTGTAAAAAGTGAAAATGTTATTATGTGCGATTCCATCGGCGTCATCTATAAGGGAAGAAAAGAGCGGATGACCGGACTTAAATCCAATTTCGCAAGGGAAACAGATGCCCGGACCCTTGCTGACGCCGTAAAAGGAGCTGATGCATTTATCGGTCTTTCCGTACCCGACTGTCTTACGGCGGATATGCTTCTTTCCATGAATCACGATCCCATTGTGTTTGCCATGTCCAATCCCAATCCCGAAATCAGTCCCGAACTGGCACACGCCACAAGAGACGATGTCATCATGGCTACAGGCCGAAGCGATTACCCCAATCAGATCAATAACGTTCTTGGTTTTCCTTTTATTTTCCGCGGAGCTCTCGATGTCCGTGCTAGAAAGATTACCGAAGGGATGAAAATGGCTGCGGCGATCTCCCTGGCCAATCTGGCAAAGGAGCCGGTTCCCCAGTCCGTAAAAAATGCTTATAAAGGTAAAGATCTGGTATTCGGAAGAGAATACCTGGTTCCCACTCCTTTTGATCACAGGGTTATTGAATGGGAATCTTTAGCTGTGGCTAAAGCCGCCTGTGACGAAGGAGTCGCAAAAAAGCCTATCTCCGACTGGGAGCATTACCGCGCCGAACTGAACCGGAGAATGGAAAAGTTCTGGAAATAAACGCAATATCCCCTCCATGATTATAGGAGGGGATATTTGATATTTTACTCATCCCCGGAAGCTCATCCCTTTTTTTGAATATTCATGTACAGCATAGTTGTCGAAATTTGATATCCATCCGTCATTTGCGGAAGAAATTGATCTTTTCTGTTGACGGCATAAAAATGCAGGCTTAAGATTGAATTGGTGGTAATACCACCAAGAGGTCTTATGAAGCGTTTAAAAGAAGATATTGTACAGGAACTGGAGTTCCGGATTCTCTCTGAAAAGTATGATCCCGGTGAAAGACTTCCCCCCGAACGGGATCTGGCGGCTGAATTCGCTGTATCGCGGCCGGTCATTCACGAGGCTCTTCTCATCCTTGAGGGACGGGGTCTCGTCACAATGCGGCCCCGCCACGGAGTCGTGGTCAATGATTTTCGTCAGGAAGGAACGCTCGATCTTCTCACCACTCTTCTTCTGCATACGGAGGAAGAGAATCTTAATCCTCACGTTTTATCAAGCCTGTACAGAGTCCGTGCCCTGATGGAGAGCGATGCTGCCGTTCTGGCCTGCAATGCAGGAAAAACTGCTGATTGGGATCTGCTGGAAGAGATCATGAGTTTTGACCATCATCTCTCCAATCCTTCAGAGCTGGCTTTAAGAGATTTCCGGATACATCAGCAGATCGCTTTGATAAGCGGAAATATTGTCTATCCCCTTTTAATCAATTCACTCAGACCCGTCTATCTGGAGTATCTGAAAAACTTCTACGGGAAAAAGGGTGACAGTCGGGAAATTCGCGATCTCCAGAGAGATCTTCTTGTTTGTTTCCGCCAGAGCGATGGGGAAAAGGCGGGGAAAATCATGAAAAAACTCAGTTCATATACGTTGGAGTGAGGAACTCTATGGATAAACTGCAAAAAGTGAAAAAAGAGCTGTCGAAGCTCGGTCTGTCGGGAACTGTCAAGGCTGACGAGTTCCGCAAATCCATCCGCCTGACAGGCCATGTCGATTCCTGGGACCGGAAAGTCGCCGCAGGTTTCGCCGCGGCTAACCGGGGATATAAAGGCGTCCTGAACGATATAACTGTCGAAGGCATTGGAGAGGAAAAAATCTACCGATTCGATCCGGGAGACCGGGTCCTTGAGGGGCGATATTTTGATGCGGTCATTATCGGCGGCGGGATCATCGGTTGTGCGACGGCCCGGGAATTGGCGCGATATAATATTTCTATTGCTCTTCTGGAGAAGGAAGAGGATCTGGCCATGCAGACTTCCAGCCGGAACGACGGCATGATCCACCCGGGGTTCGCCGCGCATCCGGGAACGAAGAAAGCCCATTACAATGTTCTGGGAAACAGAATGTATACTCAGTGGGCAGAAGAGTTGGGTTTTGAACTGAAACGCCCCGGATCCCTTGTCCTTTTTCCCTCAAAACTGGAAAAATATGTGATTCCCTTAATGAAAAGGCGGGCAAGGCAAAACGGCGTCGACGGGGATTACCGCTATATATCCCGGAAGAAAGTCTTCGAAATGGAACCCAATGTCACCGAAGATCAGCAGGGCGCTTTCTTTCTTCCCTCTGCGGGGATCATCTCCCCCTATAAAGCGACCATTGCCATGGCGGAAAATGCTGTTCAGAACGGCGCTGAGGTTTTTCTCAATTGCTTTGTCGAATCCTTTGAGATGAGGGAGGGCAGAATCGCCGCTGTCAGGACCGGCAGGGGAACGGTGAAGTGCGGAGCTGTTATCAATTGCGCCGGTAATTTCGCCGATGTCATTGCCGGGCTGGCTGATGACCGCTTTTTCAGTCTTCACGGCCGGAAAGGGACCGAGTGCATTCTCGATCGCAATACGGGGCTGACCCAGCATAGCATCCTTTCCATGCCCCGGCTCATTCAGAAAAATTCAAAAACCAAAGGCGGCGGTGTCGTTCCCTGTATCGAGGGAAATATTCTGCTGGGGCCTACGGCAGAAGAGCAACCCTGGAGAGAGGATTATTCCACAGACAGGAATAGTTTTACAGAGCTGCTGCAAAAGCTGGACCTCAATAAAAAACTGAGCGGCTCATCGGTCATCACCTATTTTTCAGGGATCCGCCCCGCTTCCTGGGAGGAGGATTTTATTATTGAACCTTCCCAAAGGGTAGAGAATCTGGTTCACGGAGCGGCCATACAGTCTCCCGGAGTGGCTTCCGCTCCGGCTATTGCTGTCGATCTTGCAAAAATGACTGTTGAGATTCTATCCAAAGATAAATCCGTCGGGGAAAGGACGGATTTCGAACCGGTGAGAAAAGCGGCATACCATCAGATTGATTCTGTTGAAGAACGGCGGGAAATGGTCGTGAAGAACCCCCTATACGGTAATATCATCTGCCGCTGCGAGACAATCTCGGAGCAGGAGATCCGCGATGTTCTTCGTGGCCCGCTTCCTGTCACGTCTCTCGATGCAATAAAGAGGCGGATTCGCGCCGGAGCGGGACGGTGTCACGGAGGATTCTGTACACCCAGAATCATGGAGATCATTTCCGACGAGCTGGGAATCCCCATGGTGGAAATTACCAGAAAAGGAGACAGTTCGCCGGTACTGTCGGGAGAGACAAAATGAACAGGGTCTACGATGTCATTGTTATCGGTGCCGGTCCGGCCGGCATGGCCGCCGCATTGGAGGTCGCAGAAAGAGGGGATTCCGTTCTGATTATTGAGCGCGAAGACAGACCCGGCGGAATACTGAATCAGTGCATTCATGACGGATTCGGATTGGTCAAATTCAAGGAAAAACTCACCGGACCTGAATATGCGGATCTCTATGTCGGCAGAGTCGAGAAGGCGGGAATAGAGATTCTGACAAGCACTTTTCTGCTGGAACTGAGAAAGAGGAAGGATCTGTTCCTTATGAAACTGGTCAGTTCCGAAAAAGGAGTCTTCCCGCTCGAAGGGAAAGCGGTCATTGTCAGCACGGGGTGCCGGGAGCGTTCGGATCGTCAGATTTTCATTCACGGAGACCGCCCGGCGGGGATTTTTACGGCAGGGCAGGCTCAGGCGTTTATCAATCGTATGGGATATATGCCGGGGAAACGGGCTGTGATTCTGGGGAGCGGGGACATCGGACTGATTATGGCACGCCGTCTGACTCTCGAAGGAGCCCTGGTTGAAGGAGTTTATGAAATCCAGTCGAAGCCGTCAGGCCTTCAGAGGAATATCAGTCAGTGCCTCAATGATTTTTCCATTCCCCTTCATCTGGGACGAACCGTGTCCCGGATATTCGGAAAAGGCCGCATTGAAGCGGTGGAAGTCGTCTATGTCGACGAGCGGATGAAGCCTGTAACCGGAACGGAAACCATCATCCCCTGCGATTGTCTCATTCTTTCGGTCGGCCTGATACCGGAAATCGATATTCTTAAGGATCTGCCCGTGGAACGGGACGGCAGCACGGGAGGGATCGTGACTGATGAACAGATGCAGAGCCCCCATGTTCCGGGACTCTTTTCCTGCGGCAACGCCCATCATGTCTACGATCTGGTCGATTACGTTTCAGATAGCGGGGAAGTTGCCGGAGCTGCGGCATCGCAATACGTGAGGGAGGCAACAGCATGAAAAGCATGACCTGTATAGTCTGCCCCAAAGGCTGTTCTCTTTCGATTGAAGAAAAAGAAAAGGGATTTCGTGTCAGCGGCGCGTTGTGTCCACGAGGGGAGGAGTATGCCCTTCAGGAAATGACCGACCCGAGGCGAACTCTGCAGACCACTATCCGGACAAATCTGCCCGGTTGCAGAAGAGTGGCTGTCCGGACATCGAAAGAAGTCCCCCTGGGAGAGATCTTTTCCTATATGGATGCCATTAAAGGCGTTATTCTGGAAGAAAAAAAGGAATGCGGTTCCGTCCTGGCCCGGGGGCTCTGCGACAGCGATGTGGACCTGATTCTGACTGAGAGGTTGTACTGATGGATAAACTGCTCCTTTCCGTGGACTGCGGAACCCAGAGCCTGAGAACCATTATTTTCGATAGCAAAGGGAACATAATCGAAAAGGCGAAGATGGAATATGAACCCTATTTCAGCTCCCGCCCCGGCTGGGCGGAGCAGGACGGCGAGCTGTTCTGGAATTCCCTTGTCGAAGGATGCCGTCTGCTGAAGGAGAAAAACCCCGGAGCTTTCGGAGCCATTGCCGCTGTGGGCATAACGGCCCAGAGGGATACGTGCATCAATCTGGGAAAGGACGGCAAGCCCCTGCGCCCTGTCATATCGTGGCTCGACAACAGAAAAGCCTCCCGGCAGTGGATTCCCAATCTTCTCTGGAAAATAATCTACGGCATTATCGGCATGACTGAGACGATCGCCAAAGTTCAGTGCGAGGGCAAGTCGAACTGGATACGCGAGCACGAGCCGGAGATATGGGAGAAGACCTGGAAGTACCTCGGGATCTCCGCTTTTCTCAATTTCAGACTGACCGGAGAATTCCGCGATTCCATCGCCTCGACCATAGGCCATTATCCGGTGAATTACAAAAAACTGCGCTGGGAGAAAGAAGGCGGACAGAACAGCAATCTCTTTCCCGTGGAGAAGGACAAGCTGTGGGAGATTGTCGATCCGGGAACTGTTGTCGGTACGATTCACAGAGAAGCGGCGGAGTTGACGGGACTGGCGGCCGGAACGCCCGTTGTCGGCTGCGGCAGCGACAAAGGGTGTGAAACTCTGGGTATGGGCGTACTCGATGAGACAAAAGCTTCTCTCAGTTTCGGAACGACAGCAACTGTTCAAACCACTTCGCACCGCTATTACGAACCGGTTCGCTTTATGCCCGCTTATCCCGCATCGGTTCCCCGCAAATTCAATCCTGAACTGATGATCTACAGGGGGTTCTGGATGATCCGCTGGTTCCGCGACGAGTTCGGATACGAGGAACTGAAGAAAGCGGAAAAGACGGGACGGATTCCCGAAGAGTATCTCAATGCGCTTCTCGACCAGGTTCCCGCCGGATCTCTCGGGCTTCTGGTTCATCCTTTCTGGGGAGCAAGTCTGAAAAAACCCTTCGAAAAAGGATCGATGATCGGTTTCGGCGGCGCCCACAAGAAATCCCATATGTACCGCGCTATTCTCGAAGGCCTCGGTTACGCCCTCAGGGAAGGTCTGGAGAAAATCGAGAAAAAAAGCGGTAAACGGGCGGAGAAGATCATGGTCTCCGGAGGAGCCAGCCAGAGCGACCGGATCTGCCAGCTGTCGGCGGATATATTCGGACGAACCATGGTCCGGGGCAGGACCTATGAAACATCGGCTCTGGGAGCGGCGATCAATACAGCCATGGGGATCGGACTCTACGACTCTTATGAGGAGGCGGTAGAGCATATGGTCCATTATGAGGAAAAGGAATTCCATCCCGATAAGGAGAACAATGCTCTTTATGAGAAACTCTATCCCATATTTCTGAAAATCAATCCGCTGCTGGAAAACATATTTGACGAGATTCAGGCTGCCACGGGCTATCCTGAAAAACTCAGCCTTTAAAAAGTAAAAAAACAGGAGACATGCAATGGCTAACAAAAAACTCACAATGCCGGTCTGGAACAATCAGGCTCCCGAGCCGGGGACTTACCGGTCCATATTCAAATGGGGAGACCCCGAGGAATTCAAACATCCGAGCGAACAGCTTTTCGACCTGATCCGTTCTGAATTCAATCTTCCTGACAGCCATTTTGAAAAGCCGGAAAATGAAGGCTTCGATTTGGTCGAGCTGCCCGATCATCCGTCGCTTCTTGATAGAAAGCATGTCGAAGCTATTGAGAATATTGTCGGCGAGGAGAATATCTCGCTTTCCGATTACGACCGTCTCAATTACTCCTCGGGTTATGCCATGGAGGAAATTATGGAGATGCGCAGCGGAGAAATCCATGAAATATCCGATCTGGTCGTTCATCCACGCCATACCGATGATGTCAGGGCTGTTGTCCGCTACTGCAATGAGAACAAAATACCCATTTACGTTTTCGGCGGCGGATCATCTGTCAATTTCGGCCTCCGTCCGACAAAGGGGGGGATAACACTTGTCATGTGCACTCATATGAACAAAGTGATTGAACTGAACGAGATGGACAAAACCTGTACGGTTCAGGCGGGAATGATGGGGCCGGCTTACGAATCGGCTCTGAACAACGCGAAAGAGCTGTTCGGAACGAAGAAGAATTACTGCTGCGGCCATTATCCCCAGTCCTTCGAATATTCTACAGTGGGCGGATGGATCGTCACTCTCGGAGCGGGTCAGCAATCTTCCTATTACGGAGATGCCTACGATATCGTTCTGGGGATGGAGTTCGTCACTCCCGTCGGAGATATTAAGACCCACAACTTCAGGGCAACGGCCACCGGTCCCAAAGTCAACGATATCCTCAAAGGTTCGGAAGGAACTTACGGCATCTGTGTGGAAGTGACCTGCAAAATCTTCTATCATCAGCCGGAAAACTACGTCCCCATGGGATTTATGTTCAAGACATTCGAAGAGGGAATCGCCGCGGCCAGGGAAATCTCACAGGGTGAGTTCGGCTTTCCCGGAGTCATGCGGATTTCCGATGGCGAGGAGACATCCATGGGACTGAAGCTTTACGGTATCGAAGGAACCTGGATGGGCACCGCCATCGACCTTTTCGGCTACAAATCGGGGGAGAGAAGCCTGTTCCTTATGCAGGCGGAAGGGGAGAAAGGGTTCGCCCGCAATGTGGCGAAAAATATTCGTAAAATCTGCCGGAAACACGGCGCCATGTACCTGACCGGATATCCCATCAAAAAATGGGAGCATGGACGGTATCGCGATCCCTATCTGAGAGAGGACCTGGGGGATTACGGACTCATTATCGACACCTTCGAAACATCGGTCAGCTGGAGCAATCTCCACAATCTTCATCAGAAGTTGAGAGAGTACATCAAGCAGCGCCCGCATACCATGGCTATGTCCCATGCCTCCCACTTCTATTCCGAAGGGACGAATCTTTATATAATATTTTTTACCCATATGGATAAGCTGGAGGAATACAGACGTTTCCAGAAGGGTATTTTTGAAACGATTGTCGCCAATGGAGGCTCATTGTCGCACCATCACGGGGTCGGCCGGATGATCGCGCCCTGGATGGAGGAACACCTGGGGAAAGTGCAGCTCGATGTCCTCAAGACCCTGAAGCGCCATTTCGATCCCAACAATATCATGAATCCCGGAGGACAGATGGGAGTTGATTACGAAGCCTCGGATCTGAAGGATCATGAGTGGAGGATTGACTGGAAGAAGATGTGATGTAAATTCCCTGCTCTCTGTGAGCGGGGGCTATGGGGATTGCATTGCGATATTCTCTTCAATATCCAGAATGCGAGTCAGATAAACAGTCTTATGATCATAGAAATCTTTGGAACGGTACATTTTTCGCAGCTCATTTCCTGTTACCCATTTGACATCTTGAACCTCAACAGGATCAAAATCGATTTCGGAAGCTCTCCCGTTCCAGGTCGTTTCAAAAACATCCATGAAGAAATCATCGAAAAAGGTTCGTTCCATAAATCTGAATTCTTCCTGTTTGAAATACAAACCCATTTCCTCTAATGTTTCTCTTTGAACGGCTTCAATATTCATTTCTCCGGCAATCGCCGAACCAGCTGTAACTGACCACGGGTCGACATATTCGCGCAAAGGTTTATTTCTTTTTTGAATCAGATACTGCCCTTTATCGTTTCTGATCCAGTTCGCTACGACCATGTGATATGATCCTTCCGGCACTGTCTCTCCCCGGCTGTGAAGGCCTTCCAGCATATTCCCGGCTTTATCGAATAGATCCATTTTTCTATACAATTCAACTCCATTAACACGCTGCTCCTCTGGTTTCCATCAGGATCGGTCCAGGAATTTTTATTTCGCTTCACAATTTTAAAACCGGCATTGGTGTATAAGCTAACAGCTCGCTTGTTCTCTTCCAATGCTTCCAGAACAATATTTCGGGCCTTTTTTTCGCTTTTAAGATATTGAATGAATGCTGAAAGAGCATCTTTGCCATATCCCAGTCCCTGTTTATCGCATTCTCCGATTTTGATTCCGATTTCAAAGATATCATCATTATCAGTCTTGTAATTGCATTCGCCTATGGCCTTGCTGTTTTCATCCAGGATTATAAATATCTGATGTCGATCATCCAGGTTTGTGATTCTCCTCTGCAAATCTTCCGGGCTGATTCCTAATCCTTTTGAATAGCCGACATGTATCATAATTCGTGGATCTGAATACCATCGGGACATATTGAACGAATCTTCGGATTGAGCTTTTCTTAATTGAACTTTTTCTCCATTAATTATGACATTCATTTTACTGCCCGGAGAAGGATTAAACCTTTCTGCTATAATAGCTCAGCTGCCCGGTATGCTTTATCCGTCCTTCCTGCCCGAAGTCCGGCGACATAAAATCTATCTCCCTGACAATTAATGATTCTTTGTTCAAAGGCGCCCTCTCAATAACATATCCATCAGGATTGATTAAACAGGTCGGCGCTAACTGGTGTTGTGAAATAGAGTTGGCAGATAAGAGATACATGACATTTTCGGCTGCGCGACTGACAAGATGAGATTGAATAACATCAATTTTATTTTTCTGCTCCTTCGGACCTATATCGGTAAACGATACAAGACAGAGATCGACTTCATCTGCAAAAAGCTCTCTGAAATATTCAGGGAATCTAACTTCAAAACAGATGCGGATGCCTATTTTTACTCCGTCTATAGAATAAATGCCCGGTTCATCTCCCGGTATGAAATTGTCTGTATCCCATCCCCACAAGGCCCGTTTATGGTAGCGGTTATATCTTTTCTCAT
Source organism: Spirochaeta isovalerica (assembly GCF_014207565.1). Taxonomy (NCBI): domain Bacteria; kingdom Pseudomonadati; phylum Spirochaetota; class Spirochaetia; order Spirochaetales; family Spirochaetaceae; genus Spirochaeta; species Spirochaeta isovalerica. The sequence goes on from NZ_JACHGJ010000003.1 coordinate 181,672, forward strand.
TTGGCGAAATCAGTTGTACTGAATTGAAAGTCCCTTCATCCGAGAAAGTAATCATTCCCAAAGCAATGTACATATCATGCTTTTCTGCTAATTTTCTGATTTCCTGGACCGCTTTTTCCTGTTGGATTCTGTCGATTGAATCAATCGATTCAATTTCTACCGGGGGATAGCCGCAGACCGCGCATTCCTGAGTGAGCAATAATCGGACGTTTTGAGATGCCGCTTCTTCAATGCCTCTCTTAATGCAATGGAGATTCTCATCAATATCACTGGAAGGGGAAAACTGAAAGGCGCCAACTTTTAAACTTTTGCTATGCATGATTAGTGTCATCCTATATCAGGAATATGATAACAGTTCCCATTGCATAAATCATTAATAAAAAAGTTGAAAAATAAAAGAGTTGAGAGCTGAAAATCACTCTAAGAAAAATCCTCTCTGATACACCGAAACCGGAGAATCAGAGACAATTGAATATCTCAAATATTCTCTCTCCGTTCACAGGTTTCTCAAGTAATAGTTAATGTGTTTTAACGTGAAAACAAAATTGTAGACAACTGGAAATTTCACTGATACCCTTTTTTTTATGAACATGATATTCAGCGCCCAACTATACCTCGGTCAACAGGAGAAGAAAGTCTTTTCACAAAATCAGATTCAGGAGAAAATCACCTCTGCAGCCGAATCCCTCGACCTGAAGCGGCTTCTTCTCTGGGATACTCATCCCGGAATTCTTACGGAAGAAATCATCCGCTTCTGCCATTCCAATTCCATAGAAGTCTGGCTGTGGCACCCTGTTCTGGCCGATATGAACGACATTCCCGTCACTGCCGAAACAATGGCGGAAATTCCCGGTTTCACAAGTCTTGAAAAGCTCTCCGGTATATGGGATAAAATCGGTTCAGGAGAAGAGAATTTTCTCTTTGTCGATCCTCTTGACCCGGGCTATCACCGGCAGAACTTCGATATATTTCTTAAAACTATGGACGAGTATGATTTCGATGGCGTTTTTCTTGACCGCATCCGCTATGCCTCGCCGGCGAACGGTTTCGAATCTCTTTTTTCTACATATCTCACATCCTGGTTAAATAATCGCACGAAAGCGGGAAGAGTACACGAAGAGGTGCGCAACCTGTTATCAGTCTTCTATTCGGATCTGAATAACTGGGATGATGACCGGCTAAACAGCTTCAATTCGCTTGATGAGATGCTGCAGCCTTTCGGGGACTTTTTTCGCTTTAAAAGAGAGAATATAGAAAATACAGTCAAAACCTACAAAAATGCGGCGCATAAAATGCACAAGGGAATCGCATTGGATCTTCTTCCCTCCAGCCTCTCCTTTTTCACCGCTCAGGATTATCAAATGCTGTCTCGCCATTGCGACTGGATCAAGGACATGACCTACTGTTACGCCATGGGGCCGGCCGCATTTCCTCTTGAAATCCGGTGTCTGATTGAAGGCCTTCTCAAACTGGCTCCGAAGGTTACCGAAAGGGCTGCGTTTAAGCTATTCGAACGGCACAGCGGCCTGGAGATTCCCGATACTCTGAGTGAAATCATAAGCCGGGGCATCAATCCGGAAAACGCCGCTAAAGAATTAAGCTCTGCTGAATATCTGATAGAAGGGAAAGTTCCGGTTTTCGCCGGCCTGGAAATGGTTAACACTCCGTATTTTTCCACCAGGATCAGTGAAAAAATGCTGGAAGGATATATAAATGCTCTGAAAGGAAAAACATCAGGTGTCGTCGTCTCGTGGAATATTCTCCATATTCCCGATCGTTATTTTTCCTTATTCAGATAATTGCCTATCTCCGCCAGTCCCTGCTCAACAGTCAGCCGGCCGTTTATAACGAGGCGGATAATTTTAGGCAGAACAAAGCGGAGTTTGTCGCTCCTGTCGTCAGAGGGGAGCTCAACCGCTCTTTCCAGATCGAGAAGAAGAGTGTCTTTTGCCGCATTATCTTTGAGGAGCGTGTATACTGTTTCGTTTACCGGAAGATAACCCGTTTCCGGATCGATCCGCTGCTGAACACCGTATCCCGTAAGATAGGCGATCAGATCTTCAGCTGTACCGGTTGAACCGGTGCTTCCGGGAATCCCCATTAGAATGGATACCTTTAGAGGAGGGGGGATTTCGCCCGGCATAAGCGGGAACCTCTCGTCAAGCATTATGGGGGGGCCGGGCAGTTCGGAAAATACGGACGACATACCGTAATACCGATCGGCTTTTCCGGAAATGAAATCACCCGGATAGTCGGCGGAAATTTTGTAGGCTTCGGCTCTGTAAAGATTGCGAAGATAAGTTAACGCTTCGGAAACAGCCGGATCGTCGACTGTAAAGGGTTCTGTCAGGCCGTAATGCAGAGCCAGAGGATAAAATATATTGAGATCGGCGAAATCGGCAGCGATTATCTGATTCTCTCCATAAGTCGAACCGCTCAGATAAACTGTCCGGCTGAATTTATAGGGGACGGGCTCTTTCATCTCCCCCTCTTTGAGAAGGGGGCTGAGAGAATTTTTCTTATCACGGCTGAAAACTATCAGATCCGGTAGTGTTCTATCGTTAAAGGTGTTGTATTCCAGCAGGCTGACAATCCCGGGGTCGACGCGGAACTCTATTTCCCTGTGGTGAAGCCGTGCAAAGAGAGACAGTTCTCTCTCCATGTGGGCATCTTTTCTGTCGAACCACACAATGAGAGGTTTTTCCTCTCTTTCCGTACCTTCCAGCTCAATGCTGTCCGGTAGAAAAAGACTTCCGATTCCTTCTCCCCTCAGATAGATCTGATCTTCGTTGGTGACTATACGCAAATCTTCTGACGGGCCGGTTTCCAGAATGTAATCGCCGGAATAGAGGCGGAAGCGCCGCACATCATCCATCAGAGGAAGCAATTCGTTCAGAAACACACCTTCCTCATCTGCATAAGGCAGTTTATAGGATAAATCCTTCAGGCTGTCGCGGTTGTAACTTCCGAAATAAATCCCGTTCAGATGTATTTCCAGAGCGGATAGAGGAAGGGCAAAAATCAGCAGAACGAGTGGTGCTAAACGGTTCATACAAAACCATTCTAACTTCTCAATCCGTTCTTTACAAGTTATACTGAACAGATGAAATTCGGATTAACCAAATATACTATAGATTGTTTTTTCAAGAGAGTTGTTGAGTTGTACGCCGATGAGCTTTCCATCGGCACAGTGGAAAGAGAAGCCATTACCTACAGGGAATTCGGAGAGAGCGTCGCATCATTGGAGAATAAATTTCTTTCTCTTGGAATCGGACGGGGAAGCCGTGTCGCCATTGTGGGGGTATCCACTCCCGAGTGGGCTATGGCATATCTCGCTGTTATGTCCATCGGAGCAACCGCCGTTCCCGTCATGGAGGATTTTCCCGTAGATGACATCAAGTATTTAATCGATTTTGCGGAATCTGACGCTCTGGTTCTTTCGGAACAGATTATTGCAAAGTTCGGCGAGTACGATTACACGCCTTTTAAAGCCCTTGTCCGCATGGATGATTATGAAATCCTACACAACAGGGGGGACAAACCGGCTGCCCGTGAAGAGGTGAAAGAGGATGACCTGGCCGAAATCCTTTTTACTTCCGGAACGACCGGGCACAGCAAAGGGGTTATGCTAACCCAGAAAAATCTGGTTTCCAATATCTTTGAAGGTCCCGACAGATTGAAATGCATCACAAAGGATTCGGTGACTCTCAGTATTCTTCCCATGGCCCATGCTTTCGGATCCACATCGGCTTTTCTGTCCATCATCTATTGCGGTTCCGAACTCTATATGCTGGGGCGTAAACCGACGATCGGAGCCCTGATGAAATCCTTTGAAGTCATCAGACCTACCATATTGGGAAGCGTTCCGCTTATTTTTGAAAAAATCTATTCCAAAAAAGTTGCGCCGCTCATCGGGGGAAAGCCTCTTTTCCGCTTCCTTGTAAAGCGTGATTGGACGAAAAAGATTTTCTTCAGACTCATAGGCAGAAAGTTCAGGGAAGCTTTCGGCGGCCGACTGGAATGTGCCATTATCGGAGGCGCCGCACTGGCTGAAGAGGTGGAAGAATTCCTCAATATGGGGCAGATCCCCTTTGTTCTGGGGTATGGAATGACCGAATCGGCGCCATTGATTACCTTTCAGTCCCGGGAAGACGCCCGCCGTGGTTCTGTCGGCAGCGCCATAACCGATGTGGAGATTGCTATCGAAGATCCCGAAGAGGGAACGGGCATCGGAGAGATTCTCGTCAAAGGCCCCAGCGTCATGAAAGGCTATCTGAAAAATCCCGAAGCCACGGCTGAAATGCTCACCGATGAGGGGTGGCTCAGAACGGGAGACCGCGGTTATCTCGATCAGGACGGTTACCTCTATCTGAAAGGGCGCAGCAAGAATGTCATTGTCGGCCCGTCCGGCGAAAACATTTATCCCGAAGTGATCGAATCGCTTATCTCCGCTTCACCCTTTGTGGATGAGGTTCTCGTCTATGCGGAAGACCACAAAATTGTCAGCCGGGTTTTTCCCAATAAGGAATACGTCGACAGGATGGAGAAGGGTGAAAAAGAGGAGCAAAGAGGGCAGTGGCTTGAATCATTGAAACGCGAGGTCAATTCCAAACTTCCCATGGCATCTAAAATCGTTCATATGATAGAGGAGAAGGTCCCTTTTATAAAGACGGCCAGCAATAAAATCAAAAGGGACGAGAATATCAACCGCGATTCCTGAGAAATTCTTCCCCCGCCCGGTCCCATATGTGATCGGGTATGGTCAGGGCATCTTTTATGCCTTCTTTTTCCATCAGATTCAGGGCGTAATCGATCATGAGTAGAGAAAGGTTTTCCCCCTCTTTCAGGCTTTCGATTATAGATCGGCTCCAATGGGGACTGGCTCTGTAGAGTCCGCTTTCGTGGAATCTTTTCTCCAGATCCTTGAGTGAGTAGGGGACGCTGATCAGTTCTGCCGAGGGTCTTTCTCGGGAAATCCTTAATAAGGCGTACTGGGCTCCCTCTCCTTTATTGAAGTGAACACCGGCCGAACCGGGATTGAGGGCCCATTTTCCTTTACCTTCGACAAACCACTGATTATGGCTGTGGCCGCATATGAGCAGCTTCTCTTCTATGGAATCCATCACTTCCCCGAAGCGCTCCTTCTCTTTATCGGGATAGAGGAGTTCAGAAAGGGAATCCGGTGATCCATGGGTTATCCTTATGGACAAACCATCGATTTCTATACTTTTCTGATCTGCAAGAGTCCGGATATAAGCCCGGTTCTTCCGACTCAGCTTATCAAAAGTCCACATAAGGGCGGACATCTGTCTGGCATGGGTCCAGTGATCAAGCAGACCTGCACAGTGATCTATGAAATACTGTTCCCTATTGCCTTTTATGACGATCCAATCGGAAAGCCTCACCTGAGTCAGAACTTCATCTGAATCGGGACAGTCGGAAATCATATCGCCGGCGACGATCACTCTTTCAATTCCCCTTTTTTGCAGGTCTTCTTTAATGGCGAGGAAAGCGGGGAGATTTCCATGTATGTCGGCCATAACGGCAATAGGTTCATTCATCTCTTTCTGATCTTAGCAGGTTGCGGCGATCCGTGTTAAGCTGAAACCGATGAAAGAAACGGATCTGGATGAACCGGTCAGGAAATGGCTGGAAGGGCAGGGCTATGAGGTCTCCTGCGAGGTGAAAAACTGCGATATCGTCGCCAGGAAAGGAGACGAGCTTCTCATCGTTGAACTGAAAACGCGCTTTTCTCTCGATCTGGTTTATCAGGCTGTTAACCGGAAAGCCCTTTCCGATTCTGTTTACGTCGCCGTTCCCGTGGCTGAGGGGAAGAAAACCATTCCCCGGTATAAAGAGGTTAGAAAGCTATTGAGCCGTCTGGAGACAGGACTGATTCTCGTTCGCTTTATGAAGAGCAAAACGAAGGTTGAGGTTGCGCTCCATCCCGTTCCCTTCGCGCCAAGGAAAGCCCATCGCCGAAGGGCTTCCATTATTCGGGAGATTGACGGGCGGTATTCCGAGTTCAATAAGGCGGGAAGCGCTTCGGGCGATAGAAAGGTCAGCGCCTACAGACAGCAGGCTCTCTATATAGCTTCGGTTCTGAAAGAGCAGGGACCGCTCTCGCCTTCTGCTTTAGTGAAAAGCGGTGCGGGAAACAAGACCCAGCAGATCCTTTCGGGGAATGTTTACGGATGGTTTGACCGCATCAGCCGGGGAGTCTACGACCTCAATGACGCGGGCCGCGAAGCTCTGGAACATCAGTCGGAAATCGTCAGCCGGCTGATGGAATCGATAAACCATTAAATCAAATAATTATAAGTTGAAAATCTAATGATTCTGATGCATATTATCTCCATTATTAAATACTGAATCAGGATTAATTATGAAAAAAATCATTTACCTGCTTATGCCGCTGCTTCTGCTTTCCTGCGCTCCTTCCAATTCAGGAGTGATCCTTTTTACAACCGAATCTGTTACCAATCAGTCGAGAAGCCTCGCTTCGGAAAGCGCGGCAAGGCCCGTATCCGATAATAATTATTTTGTTTCTGAAATAGACGATTACTACACCGCACTAGGCAGTAAAGTCGAGATAGACGGGAAAACGGCATTCACTCCAACGAACTTCGTTCTCGCCATGGGATCGCCTCTTATCGGAGGTATGATTGACGGCGAAGCCCGGGGAATCATTTTCGGGGAATGGTGGAATGCTCTGGAAAACGCCCAGGCGATGGAAGAATATATGCATGTCGACTTTATCGATGATTATCCCTATGAAGTCGAGGGTACGGCTGTTAAAGGCGATTACGATACCATGAACATTTCGATTTTCATATCCTACTCGGATGTTCATCTCGGCAGCCAAAGCCGGTCATTCGACTTCGCCGCTTTCTCTTATGTCGTCATAGAAGTTCCCGGATATACCGTTGATGACTGGCCCGATATCTGTAACTTATACGATGCGGATATGAATCCTGTCTATTATGTCAGAGAGAATCTGGGAGGCAGTGTTTTTAAATTCGAGTTCCAGTATCTTCTTCCGAAAGTTAATGCATCTGATGATATCGCGGAGTATGTATTCTCCGACAGATATACTGAAGCCGAGCTCATCCAGCCGGGAATTAACGCTCAGGATCTTATAAATATTTCGGAATACGGCAATCTGGTCGGAGAAAATATAACAGGCCGGGATTGTCTTCTGCTCCCTTTTGACAAATTTGCAGTCGATGACTATACGACTCTGTCATTCTCTCTGGACCCGACAGACATTATCGAAATCTATGATAAGGGAACTCCCGGAAAAGATGATGATGTAATCACCCTTGTTAACGGCTACTGGAACAGGTTTATACTGGAAGCTCGATAGAATAGATTTTCTGTAGTAGTCCGGTAAATCGGTCAGGAGGTTTTCATGTTTCAGCTTTTGCCTTTTCTTTCCTATGCTGTGGCCATGACCTTCTCTCCCGGCCCGAACAACCTCATGTCCATGTTCAATTCGGGGCGGGACGGCTATGTCAGGACTCTCGGATTTATGGCGGGGATTTTTACAGGTTTCTTTTTTATAATGCTTTTTTCGGCCTACCTCAATCTGGCTCTTTACACATATATTCCGCAAATCACATCGATCATGAAATATATCGGAGCGGCTTATCTGCTCTATCTGGCATGGAAAGTCTCGGGGATCAGGTTCGGCGGAAAAGCATCCGATAAGGTGGAGGAGGAGAGTAGCGGCACAGTCAACTCTTTCCGCGTAGGAATGACGATGCAGTTGGTCAATGTTAAAGTTATCCTCTACGGGTTGACCATTCTTTCCGGTTTCGTCATACCCTATTACAGAGGACCTGTCCGGCTGACTCTCTTCTCTGTCCTTCTCGCTTCGTTTTCCTTTCTCTCCATAAACAGCTGGGCCCTTTTCGGATCCCTGTTCCGGAAAATCATCAGCCGTCATAAGCGGTTTTTCAATCTGCTTATGAGCGTTCTGCTTCTCTACAGCGCGCTGGCTGTAAGTCATGTCATTTAATCACCACCATTACTCCGGCAGATGAAAGTACAGGCTGAGGCGCCATCGACTATCCGCTTACCGGTTCCGCTTCTTTCGAAGGTTATTTCGTCGGGACGGTAAATGTTGAATATGGCGTTGTCTGTTTCGCAAAAGACCGTTGTCAGTTCCGGCGCACCCAGAGCGGAAAAAATATTGAAGAAACAGCACTCTCCCCTGATTTCAAAAATATAGTTTCGATCATTTTCCTCCACTATTGTCATTTTGTTCATCCGGGTCGGTCCATCGCTGTTTGTCCGCTTCTGGTATTGTATTAGATCGGTGAAAGATCTGTCGGATTCCACATAGCGGAAATTGGCCATCTGGACGGACAGAGCGAAGGGTATGGTCAGTGCTTTTGTCAGGGCCAGGGCGCGGCGGTTATCCATTTCATTCGCGTAATGATGATAAATCGAATAGATCAGGGCACTGACCTTTCGGAGATCCCGGGGATATCTGTCGGAAATTTTCCTGGATAAAGAACCTGTGGAAAAGAGAATCTTTAAAAGAACGGCAAAAGGCCGGCTTTCATATCCTTTTAACTGTCCGTATAAAATCAGAGGAATGGAAGGTTTGGCTATCCTGTCAATTGTGGTTTTTAACATAAGGCACTCCTGAATGTGTTTTTTCAGGGTATATCACGAATGGCAAAATGAAACATGAACAAACCTGCTGTTGCGAAAAATGCTTTTGAGGCTCGTACCGAAATTCTCTTTGAAAGTGCGGCTGAAATGGGCGTAGTCGGAAAACCCGGCTTCCATGGCCGCCATAGTCATTGATTCTCCTTTATCTATAAGCGATAGTCCGTCGAGCAGACGTTTCCAGAGAAGATAGCGCCTGATGGAAATACCCATTGTTTCCCGGAAGAGATGCATCAGCCTCGACTCGGACAGACCGGCTATGCGGGCCAATTCCGAAACCTGTATCTTTTTATCGGGAACAGTCGGTATGTAATTCAGAACGGCCGCTATGCGTGTATCAGCAGGGCCAATCATTTTATGTCCGGGAAAAAGCAATTCCACAATGTGATTCGATAGTGCCGCAGCGTCAGTACATCGATGCTCCTTTTCGGAGAGAAAGGACAGAATCCCGTTCAGGGTCGTTCCCAGAATATCCAAAGGAGCTGTTTGAAGAGAGCCTTCGGGGATAAGCTGAATAAATAAATCCCCCAATGGGCTTTCCGGATCAATGAACAGAGAGAGCGAAGGACTATTGATAAGGCAGCAGTGTTCCAAATTGCTGTTTATAAGCATAATATGGCCTTCTTTTTCAGAACCGTCCTTCAGGCGGGCAATAAAAGGGGCGTGGGGAGAAATCATAATCTGATAGAAATAGTGTCGGTGATAACTTCGGGAAAAATCATCCCCGGCAACCAGAAGCCGGTTGTCGAGGAAATAGATATTCAGCACCGAGCGGACTCTCGTCCCTTACTGAAGATCTGCGGGAAATCCCGGATCAAGGGATTTGACCACTTCAAGTGGATTGAGATCTTTGTTGCACATCTGGTAGACCGACTGGATCAGGGGAAGCTTCAAACCGTATTTTTCCGCCAGGCGGACGGCGTACTTCGCAGCGATGATCCCCTCAGGCAGATATCCTAATTTTCCGATATTGGCTATCATGTCATCGATATCTTTAAACTGGTCGAGAACCTTCTTGTCAATAATCTCCGCTCCGAAACGGCGGTTCCGTCCGTATAGAGATCGGCATGTTACATGAAGGTCCCCCACGGCGGCCAGTGATGTAAATGTCTCGGGGTGAGTGGCTCCCATGGCCATGCCGAGCTTCATGATTTCGTTCAATCCAACGGCAAACAGGTAGGATTCCGTGTTATCGCCCACTCTGTCTGAAATGTTTTTCAAAGCATCGAGTAAACCGAAGGCTATGGCTACGACGTTTTTGACCGCGGCGCTGATCTGAACTCCGACCACGTCTAGGGAAGAGAACACCTGAACGGTTTCTCCCGAAAGAAGTTCGCGGAAGAGTATGGACATCCTCGGATTGGCACAGGCGCTGATCAGTCCTGTGATTTTGCCGCGAGCCACTTCTTCGGCATGACTCGGTCCGGAAATATAAACAACATTCCCTTTGTAAAAACCGGGGAGGTAGTTTTCGATTCTATCCAGCAGAAGCTGCGGTCCCTGATCGCTGTCGAGAAAACCCTTAGTGATAACGGCTATTTTGCTCATCCCTTCCATAATATTGGATACGGATGTTATTTTTTTAACCGTATCGAGGATAAAGAGAGAAGGGCTGGAGAGAATGATGTATTCTCTTCCCTCCGCTGCTTCTTTCACATCGGTAACGGCCCGGACCGTTTCAGGAAGCGTTACGCCGGGGAGATAGCGGTTCGTGTGCTCCCGGTTGATCTCATCGGCCACGTCCTGCTCGAAACTCCACAGTGTGACTTCTATTCCCTTTTCCGCGATGATTTTCGCAATAGCTGTTCCGAAAGCTCCCGCGCCGAGAACGCCAACACCTTTATTCATTAGGCCCATCCTTTGCCGGGATCGTCCCATGATGTTATTTCTTCTTCTGAAAAGAAAATGGCGATCTCCCTTTCAGCGCTTTCCGGAGAATCGGACGCATGGATCACGTTGTTGGGGTTGATGCTCCCCAGGGCATAATCACCGCGGATTGTTCCCGGTTCGGCTTTTTCCACAAATGTTCCGCCGCAGAGTTTTCTCATAAGCATAATGGCTTTCGGTCCTTCCACGACCATAGGAATGACAGGTCCGCTGATGATAAAGTCCTCAACCAGTGGATACCATTCCTGTTCCAGGTGTTCCTCATAGTGTTTTCTGACGATATCTCTGTTCAGGGTCGTCATTTTCATAGCTGTGATCTGAAGGCCTTTTTTTTCGATTCTGCTGATTATTTCACCGGCAATCCGTCGCTGGATCACTCCCGGCTTAAGCATAATGAATGTTCTTTCCATTTTTTTTACCTCTGCTGCTAAAATTAAAAAGCGGAGCAGGGCTCCGCAGGGTCTTTCTTTTTTTAATACGGAAATCCCATTTACGGGATTTCTATCTGTAAGTCACTGAATATTCCAGATTGGTATCCAGAAGAAGGACTCTGATCAGGGGAACTTTGAATTCAACTGTATTGTTGTCCACTTTCGTTCCGCCTTTCTGATCCAGAATCGTTCCGTTGACATTAATGGTCATGTCCAGACTTGAGTCCATGACTCCGGCGGGACCATCTTCACCGAAAAAGAATTCGATCATATCAAGATATTCGCTTTCCTCAACCACCATATCGGGATCCGGCGCCAGCGCGGCCATGGTGGGATCGTCCATATTGGGAATAAGATGGGAAAAGCCCCGGTAGGTTTCTTTATTAACTGTCAGCGTCAGTTTCATCTTATCGCCCGATTCTTCAATCCTTATCAAGCCGGAATTCTGCACATCATCTTCGGCCTGATTGAACAGGTTTTCCACGCTGCCGAAATCAAAAGATAGTTTGATCCGGTTCTTGAGAGGACGGGAAGCCCGGACATTTCTCACTTCCGGATTTTCTTCCATCTGGGCCTTAATTGTTTCGGGGTTCAGCATTTCGTCGGGATCGACATCGGGTGAAATTTCCGCCAGATCTTCAATAGTCGGCAGTACAAAGCTTTTCAGGTTTATTTCAACACTGGCGGTTCCCGATCCGTCTTTTTCCAGATTGATTTCATTTTTCATGGTACAGGAAAAGAAGATCAGTGAGACGAGAATCGCCGCTGTAATTTTTTTCAAAAGGAAACCCTCCTAATAGGTCGTCAGAGAATCATACAAAATGATTACAATTAAGAAAAGTCTTCAGTCCTCCGGCAGTTACAAAAAACAAACCTCTATGATAAAGTATAGCCCGAAAAATAGAGGAGAATGCAAATGAATGGAGAAACTCTTGAATTTCCCCAGAACTTTACTATAAAAGTCATTGTCGAAAACATGCTGACAGACAAGGAAAACAGAAAGAACATAGAAGCGGTTCTGCTTTCGGAAAACATAATTGGGGTTGGATGGTCATCCAAACTAAGCAAAGAGGGCAAATACCTCAGCTACAGCGTTGCAGTCCGGGTCGAGGATAAAAGCCAGATGGACCGTCTTTACGGAAAGATTAAGGATATTCCGAATATCAAATATGCTATATGACATTTCATGATATTGACAAAGGGCTGCCCGTCAGAGCAGCCCTCTGGCATCAGGGGAAAACCATCAGTTTTTTTCGATCTGAATCAGCTCTGAATTGACCTGGTAGATAAAACCTTTGCTCATCATGTCGGGAGCCATTCCCGCCAGTTTTTCCAGTGAAGCATTCTTGATCATGGCGAACATGGCGTGCTCGAACATGGGAGCCATATGCTTTTTCAGAACCGCTTCTCCCTCGGGATTCTTCAGAATGTGGGAAATTTTATCCTTGATGGAGTAACGTCCCTCGGGGAATTCCATTTCAGGAACGTCGTCGCTGTAATCGGAAGCAAACCAGTTTTTGACTTCTCCGATTGGATTGGATTTTCCGTCGCTGCAAACATAGGATTCATCCGGTTTCGCCTGACCCTTGAAAATCGCCGTATCGACGAGTCCGCCGCTTCTGGCTACGACTATATTCTCCCCTTTTTTCAGTTTCACGCCTGAAAAGCGGGCGATGTTTTCATTGGACTTAACTGTACCGGCTGATTTGCCGTTTACGATAAGTTCCACGTCTTCCTTATTGGTAATGACAGTTATATCCGTTTTTCCCTTCACTCTCTTCTCATATCTTTTGGAAGCGATATGGAGGACCTCTTTATCGGACCAGTAGGACTGGTAGATATAAAAAGAGTCTTTTCTGGTTTTTCTGTCGTGGGTTACAAGGCCTTTGTTGTTCATGCCCTGAACGCCGCCTTCATCGCGCATATCGGAAGCGAAGTCGAACATATTCCACACATAAGTTCCCCAGATCCAGGGGCGTGCGTTGAATGTTTTGAGAATCTCATGGTGATAAAAAGTCTGATATTCTTCCGTATAGTCGCTCTTTTCCGGTGTGTCGCTGTGATATTTCAGGATAGCTTCACATCCATATTCGGTAATTCCCAGGGGAATATGGGGGTTTTCGCTATGGAATTTATCGAGCCAGACACCCATGGCATCTGTATAGTCATAATACCATCCGTAGTATTTGTTGTATCCGATCATGTCCGTCGCCCTGTTCAGGGGATCGTCATCGGGGTGCTGTCCCACCTGAGCCTGGGCTGTCGGACGGTTCGGATCAAGTCGCTTAGTCAGTTCGTTGAGCTTCTTCACCGTATTCATGATTATTTCATCGGTTCCACCGATGGTGATTTCGTTTTGAACGCCCCACATGGCGATTGAGGGATGATTGATGTTCTGCTTAACCAGTTCCTCCATCTGGCTCAGCGCGTTGGCACCTGTCATATCTTCCGAAGAATGAATGCTTATATAGGGAATCTCCGCCCAGGCGATGATACCTTCGCGGTCGCAGAGATCGTAGAAATACTGATTGTGCTGATAATGGGCCAGTCTGATTGAATTGGCTCCCATTTCTCTGATAATGGCGATATCTTCTTCCATCTCCTTTGGTCCCTGTGCCCAGCCCATATCCTTTCTGTCCTGATGGCGGCTCACTCCGTGAAGATCGACGACTTCTCCGTTGAGAATGAATCCCCTGGCGGGATCGACAGCAATGGATCTGAGGCCCAGAGGGATTCTTCTGAAATCGCTTATTTTCCCATGGGAGAGAAGATCAATTTCAAAAGTGTACATATAAGGGTCGACCGTCCCGTTCCACAGACGGGGTGAAACAACTTCCAGGGAAATTTCATTTTCTTTCCCCGAAGTCTCGGCCACAACGGTTCCCCGGTGATCGACCAGTCTCAGCTGGATCTCATAATCATCGCTGCCGGAGACTTCTGAAGCCACTCTCAGAAGAGCCACTTCCTCCGATACGGCATCCTGATGAATGTAAACACCTTCGGATCCGCAATCTTCAAGACTGAAATGGACGGGATTGACAACCACGATATTCACATCGCGGTAGAGGCCACCCATAAAGGTGAAGTCGGCCATCAGAGGGTAAATATCCTCGTAATGGGCGTTATCGACGCGTATTTCCAGATCGAAAGGCTTATCTGATTCGACAATTTCCGATATTTCGAAGCGGAACGTGGAATATCCGCCTTTGTGAACACCCAGTTTCTTTCCGTTGACCAGAACGGTGGCTATGCTGTTGGCCCCTTCTGCTTCGACATAGACTTTCTGTCCTTTTTCGAATGAAACAGAGAGACTTTTTTTGTAGGAACATTCTCCTCTATAGTAATTGTTCCCACCGTTCTGCCCGTCAAGGCCGTTCCATGTATGGGGTAGGGTGACAATTTCAGGAGATTCGTTCTCCTTATTGAATGTCCATGTGTTGTTGATATTGATTCTCTTCATGCATTTTAATCCTTATTTAATTGAGCGGACATGCCCCGGTCCGCCCGGTATGTATTTTGTTTTTATCCTTTTCAGGCTTCGGCGCTGATTGCCGCTGTGACTTCGGCCTGTTTTTCCGGAGTCAGGTTCCAGATAAAAAAGTAGGCTAAAAAGGCGATCGCCATCCCTATGGCCGGAACGCCTAGAGAGAGGAATTTGATTCCCGTCAGCGTTGTCTGGCTCTGCTGAGCTGCTCCGGCTACATATCCGAAAGCGGAGATTCCCACTCCTGAGATGAATCCTGCGAAAGCCTGTCCCATTTTTCTGACAAAAGAGTAAAGCCCATAAATGGCTCCTTCCTGCCTTGAGCCGGAAAGGTACTGGTTGTAGTCGATACAGTCCGATACCATTCCCCAGACAATCATATTGGGAATCATCATGAAGAATGAGGCCAGTAAGGTTCCCGCCAGATAGAGCCACACATTGTCGGGCAGGGCGAAGAGGATGGCGAAAAGAGCCGCCGAGATCAGGCTTGATACCCATGTGACTTTTTTGACACCGAAATTCCGTACCAGTTTGGGAGCCACAGGTGAAACGAGAAGCATGGGGACAATCATCACGACGCCTGTCAGTCCCATCAGCTCCAGAGCGCCCAGGTTGTCTCTGAAGTAGTAGATGCTGACGCTTCCCTGGATGAGAAGACCGGTCAGCATGGCGATGGAAGCCAGAGATATGGACTGAAAGGGTCTGTTTTTGGCCAGAACAGCAAAGCTGTCGCTGATTTTGAACTTTGATTGGGCTTCCGCTTTGGTTTCGACTTTTTCCTCAACTGTCAGATAGCTGACGATATAGGAGGCGAAGGCGATAAGCCCGAGGATGATCATAATGATAAACCACGCTTTGGCCTGTTCTTCGGCGAACTGTACCAGGAAAATCGGTACGAGAACTCTGGGAAAAATACTACCGAAAAGGCTTCCCAAACCTCTGGAAACGGAGAGCTTGGATCTTTCAATAGGATCCTGTGTCATAACAGCCGCCAGGCCTCCGTAGGGGATGTTTATAAATGTGTAGGTCATTCCCCAGGCTATGTAGGTGACATAAGCCCAGATAAGTTTTTGAGTCATGGTGAAATTTGCCGGGGCGATAAACATAAGAATCCCGGCGACGATGACAGGCCAGCTTCCTTTGAGTAGGTAGGGACGGAATTTTTCAGCTTTTCTGCCCGCTCCGTTGAGTTTCTTCAGCCGTTTGACAAAAGCTTTGTCGGCCAGGCCGCCCATGATCGGGTCGTTAACGGCGTCCCAGATTCTGGCAATGAGAAAAAGAGTTCCCGCCGCCGCGGCGGTTATTCCCAGGACATCGGTGTAAAAAGCAAGGAGAAAACCGGCTGACATGCCGAAAGTCAGACTGTTGGCCAGGTCTCCCATGCCATATCCGAAATAATTTTTAAAAGAGAGTTTTTTCATAAAAGTTCCTCTTATTTTCGTTTTTCTTCATTACATAACGAAAATAGAGATATCACATGGATTTTATTTACCCGAATAGCATTTATTTGAATATAATCAAACTATGAATCATGAAAAAATTGATTTCATTCATAATTTGACGGATTTGGAAGTCCGGTACATCCCGAAAGAAAACCATGATGTGCTTTCATCGCTATATTCTCTGGAGGGAGATTTTCCGGAAAGCGGCAAAGTGGAGCTGGTAAAAGATTCGACGGGTGTGCGTTTTATCAGCTCCGTATACGATACGGGTATTCTATTAACAGGTCCCTTTATTCTTGAGGGAGATCCTATTCCGCGTATCGGCGGCAATAATCTTGCGGGCATCGAGTTGCCTGCGAGATCCGAATCAAAGGTCCACTCTTATCTGACAGTCTTGAAGCTTCTGACGGAACAGAAAGAGCTTCCCGGTGTGGATGCGGAAAGCGAAATAGAGACGCATAATCCCGTTTTCGAAGAGAGTTACCGCCCCGATATCGAACTGATTGACAAAAGATACAAATGGGAGAGGAAAATAAGGCATTTTATTGCTTTGGGAGATCGCGCTTCGCTGAAAAAATTGATATATGACCTGGAAGAGGGGTTCGATTTTTCCTCCCGCATGCCGAATAATCCTGTACGGGCCTATAAAAATATGGCGATTGTCACTAACTCGATTGGGCGTCTGAGCGCGGAAAAGGGAGGATTGCCTCCTTTTCTTCTCCACAGTTTGTCGGAAAACATTTCCATACAAATCGAAAAACTGTCCTCTTTGAAAGACGTGATTCAATATACATCCCGCATTCCCCTGCAATATTGCGATGCCGTACACAACTACGGTATTGAAAACCACAGCGCCGTCATCGTCAAAGCCTGTCATTATATTCTGGAAAATCTCCATGAAAAAATCGGACTGGACGACCTGGCGGAACATACGGGAACAAACAGGTCTTATCTGTCGAGACGCTTTCATCAGGAAACCGGAAAAACCATTTCAGCCTATATTCGGGAAAAAAGAATCCTCGAAGCCAAATGGATGCTCCGCCATAGCGGGGAGCCGGTTACCGATGTGGCCCTTTCGCTCGGTTTTGAAGATATTAATTATTTCAGCAGGATATTCCGCAAAGAGGCGGGAGTCAGTCCCCGCGATTATAAAAACCGCTACAGCAGCGGGGATTTCGACGGGCTACCCCCTTAGCTTCCTATACTGCCCTGTTAAGGGGAAGCTCTATTGTGAAACGGGTCCCTTTGCCCTGAGAGGAATCCACTTTTATATTCCCTTTGTGGTTTTCCCTAATGATAAAATAGGACAGGCTCAAGCCGAGTCCTGTGCCCACTCCCACCTGTTTTGTTGTAAAGAAAGGTTCAAAAATCCTTTTTCTCACTTCCGGAGCCATGCCTTTCCCGTTGTCCTTTATTGAAAGAACGATAGTTCCGGCTTCTTTATCTCTGTATATCTCTATGGTGAAGCAGGGAGATTCTTCTCCCTTCGCTTCCATAGCCTGCGCGCCGTTTTTCAAAATGTTAAGGAGAACCTGCTGGATATTGGTTCGCTCACACATGATCGGAGGCAGGTTCTCTTCATATTTTTTATCGATCCGGATTTTTCTGAAATCAAAGGTTCTCTCAACATTATAATCCGTGGCCGCGAGAGTCAGGGCGCTGTCCATCAGTTCGGCCAGGTCCTCTTCGGAGAACTCCGAACTTCCCTTCCGGGCGAAAGAGAGGATGTTTTTCACCAGGTCGGAAATTCGTCGTCCCGCTGTATTGATTGCCTCAAATATCTGGGGAATCTTCCGCTCTTCCATATAAGCCATTATCTGTTCCGGGGTTAATCCGGCTTTCCGGGCCGCTTCCTCATTGATTCTTTTTCCTTCGCTTTTGAGAAGACGGTTTTGCAGGACCGATACATTTTGTATCATTCCGGCCAGGGGATTGTTTATTTCATGGGCCATTCCCGCGGCCAGGCCTCCAATGGAGAGCAGTTTTTCATTCTGAACCAGGGCTTCTTCGAGCTGTACTTCTTTGGTTACATCATCGATCCTGATAACGGCGCTTCTGATCCCGTGGGATATAATCGGATAGATCGTTATGGATTCGCAGCGGATCTGCTGATCCGCTCCTTCTATTCTCCTCGATTTGCTTATGATTTCACCTTTATTCATGCACAGCTCTATTTCCTCCGCCGACAGGGGGATATCATCGGTGATGGAGAGTATATCTTTTCCCAGTGCCGTTTCCGGCCCTATGCCATAGTGTTTTTCCGTTTCCTTGTTCCACTGGGTGATTATGCGGTTGTCGTCTATAGCCATGAAGAGAGAGGGCATGGAGTTGAGTATTTCTGACAGATATGTTTCGGTTCTTTGCAATTCAAGCAGCTGCTCCCTGCGAATCCTGTTGATGCGGAGGGAAATCATCAGATACAGGATAGCCGTGAAGACGAGGGCGTAGATCAGATAAGCCCACCACTGCCTCCAGAGGGGAGGGGTAATGGTAAAGTTCAGGGGTACTTCCATCTCTTTCCAATCTCGCTGATCCAGGGAAGCCTTTATTTTAAAAATATAGCTGCCCGGTGGTATATTGGTATAAATGGCATAGCGTCTGGTCGACGGCGTCCTCCACTCCCTGTCGAATCCTTCCAGTTTATACGTATAGCTGATTTCTCGGCTTTCGAGATAGTTAAGAGCGACAAAATCGAATGATATATAGCGGGAATCGCTGTAGCCCAGTTTTATATTGCCGGAAGGCCGGTAGGACAAAAAATCATCATATTTTTCACCGCCGATTTCCATCGATGTAACATGGATCCGCGAGATGATGCTATTTCTGTCAGCTAAGGAGCTGTGAAATCTGTAAACTCTGTCGGCTGCGCCGAAATAGAGTTGTCCGTCGGAACCTTTTAGAGCTCCGGAGGTTATCTCCGGTGATTTCAAGCCGTTATTGCTATCGATAATATCTATTTTACCGCTTTCCCGGTCATAAATGGACAGGCCGTATTTTGTCCCGATCCAGAGCTTCCCTCCGTCTCCTTCTACAAGAGACATAATAAAGTTGTCCGATAAGCCTTCATTGTTTGTTATGTGGGTAAAAGTACCATCTTCATCGTTATAACGGTTGATTCCCCCCCCTCCGGTTCCAATCCAGAGTTCTCCATTCCGGCTTTCGAGAAGCTGTCTTACGTTATTGCTGTTTATGCCCGTCCTGTTGCTCCGGTCGAGAAGAAACCTCGTGAAGAGGCCAGTCTTCCTGTCCAGCAGATTCAGCCCTTTGTTTGTGGCGATCCATAGCTGACCGTTCTTCCGCTCCAGGATGTCATATATCAGATTGTCGGAAATGGAAGACTCATTTTCGGGATCCATGGAATATAATTGACTGCTGTTCTTTGCACTGTCATATCTTATGAGTCCCGAATTATGAGTCCCCGCCCAGAAAATGCCCTCACTGTCCTGATAGATGCCGGTAAAGATATAATAGTCGTTCCGGGAATAACCGGTCAGGGCTTTGAGAGATATCCGGTGCATTTCATCATTGAGAGGGTTCCACATATTGAGGCCCTCATTGGTCGCAATCCATATGTTTCCGTCCCTGTCCTCCAGGATATCGGCGACGATGTTGTTTTCAAGTCTTCGGTTTTCATTATCCGCTTCTCTGGAGAAGCGGATAATTTCGCCGTTGTGAGGATTGACGCGGTTTATCCCCTTGTTGTAGATGCTTATCCAGAAATAGCCTTCTCTGTCTTCCAGAAGCGCGTTGACTTTTCCCTGATCTATGACCGGAGGGGCCGGGCTGTCGGCGGAGAGAAAGTTATAGTCCTGCTTTCCGGGGTTGAGAACGCTTACTCCTCCCCCGTTGGTTCCCACCCACATATCACCCGATCCATCGCGGAACAGAGAGTATATCGTGTCTGATTTCAGCGAAAGATCACCCGGGCCGCTCTGGAGGCGGACTACAGAATCGTCTTTTCTATTGTAAATAAAAAGACCTCCGCCCCAGGTTCCCACCCAGATATTCCCCGAAGAATCAGTTTCTATCGAATAAACGCTGTTGTTGGCAAAGCTTTTATGGCTGATTGACTTTCTGCTGATGGAAAATTCCGAAAGACCGCCATCCCAGGTTCCGACGAGCAATGTATCGCTGTCCAGTTCCATGATTTTCATAACGTAGGAGCTGGGGAATATATTGTAATGGATAAAGCTATCGCTTTCCTCGTCATAAAGATCCATTCCTCCCAGGGTTCCCACCCACAGGCGCCCCGCTGAATCGGTGAGCAGCGAGCGGACGACATTATCAGCCAGGGATGAAGGATCTTTCTCATCATGAAAATATTTGGTGAATCCGCCGGAGTCCCCGTCGAGTCTGTTCAGACCGTCGAGCGTTGCTGCCCAGATGCGTCCCCGGCTGTCTTTCGCGATTGCGGTGACTATACTGTTGCTGATGGATGAATCGGATTCGGTTTCATAGGAATAATTGGTAAATGTTCCTTCGAGAGGGCTGAAACGGGAAAGGCCGTTGTATGTACCGACCCAGATTATATCCTGTTCATCGATAAATAGAGTCTGAACAAGCTCGTGGGGGAGGGTGTTGGTGTCAAAGGCGTTATGGCTCCACTTTTCGAAGATGTATCCGTCATAGCGGAGTAGTCCGCTTTGAGTGCCGAACCAGAGAAACCCCTTACTGTCCTGCTGGATAGAGGATACAGAAGAATTGGAAAGTCCGTCCTCTCTTGAGATCGTATCGAAAAAATAGGATTTTTCAGATCCATCCGCCAAAAGGGGAAGGGTTAGAAATACGAGAGGGAAGATAAGGCAAATTAAGTTTCTCATACTATAATTGTATGATATCTTACGGGATTTTTGTCATCGGAAAAAAAATCAGTCATCAATGATAATGCCCAGCGGACTGAGCAGATTGACCACGTCGGGATAGGAGAATTTCGCTCCTTTCACCTTATTCTCTCCCGGATGAAAGGCATATCCGGTCGCGCCTTTGAAATTGGCCTTCTCCAGATTGCAGCTGCTGAATTTTGTATCATTAAAAGAGCACTCTGAAAAATCCGCTTCCTTTAACTGGGTATGGGCGAATTCGCAGTCATTGATCGTACACCTCCGGAAACTCTTTCCCGCCATATCCTGATCGCTGAAAAAACTGTGGGCGATAACGGTATCTTCGAAATCGGGATTAAACTGATAGCGGTTGCAGTCGTGGAAGTTTACTCCCTGGATCCGGCAGTCTTTGAACAGACAGTTGGAAAAACCTGTGCTGTCCACTTTGACAAGGGAAAAATCACAGTTTTCAAAACGGCAGTTTCGGAAAACGGTACCCGTAAAAGTGCAGTCGCTGAACCGGCAGAACCGGAAAAGGCAGTCGCTGAATGTCATTTCATCAAGTTCCGCCGTAAAAAGAGTCTGTTTATCAAAGATTTCCTCTTCGAAGTCATTCATAAGTGTAGAAGTTAAATCCATGGGATCAAGAATAGACAGATTCGCGGGACTGCGCAAGACTGTTCAGTCTTATGAAATCTTCTTCCTTTTGCAAAAAAACGTCCACTATGAGGGGATCGAAATGTTTGCCTGCCTGGGAGATAATGATCTCCCTCGCCTGCTCGTGGGGGTAGGCCTTCTTGTAGGGCCGGTTGCTTGTCAGCGCGTCATAGACATCGACGAGAGCGACGATTCTTGCGGATAAGGGAATGGATTTTTCTGACAGTCCTTCGGGGTAGCCTGTTCCGTCCCATTTTTCATGATGATAATAAGCAATTTCTCTGGCCAGAAGGTAGAGCGACCGCCCTTCTATATTGTTTTCTATTTCTTTGATCACATCGCCGCCGAAAACGGTATGCTGTTTGATTATTTCAAACTCTTCATTTGTCAGCGGACCCGGTTTCAGAAGGATGGAATCCTGTATGCCCACTTTGCCTATGTCGTGAAGAATCGAGGACAGGGAGATATCGTTGATATAGGTGGCAGTTATATAACGGCTGAAATCTCTGTTCTCCGCCAGACCTCCGGCAATAAGGGTAGTAAAGTGCTGTATTCTCTTCAGGTGGTCTCCCGTATCGGAATCCCTGTGTTCCGCCAGGCTGGCCAGGCCGATTATGGTCGCCTTTTTTGTTTCATTGGCTCTTTTGAGCAGAGTCTGGAAGCCTCTGACGAAAATAATGTGGGAAATGACTATGATAAAATTGAGTATGACGAAATTGACAGCCCGGATCAGCCAGGTATCCGCCGAAGAAAAGTAAGAGAATTCATATTGCAGAATCTGGAAATGGAGGACCAGGTAGATCATGATCTGGGTTAAGGTATTGATCGCCAGGCTGATAATCGAAGCTCTTTCGCCCAGAGTGAGTCCGGCTATGAGGGAAAAAGCGAAAAGCCAGAGGTTCCCGGCCCCGACCGGGCCCAGGGTTATAATGAGAAATAACCCGAGAAGGTAGAAAAGAGCCGATCCCATCAGGGCCCGAACCCGGTAATTGATCTTTTTATTAATGGTTATGAAAATTACCGCAGCGTAGGCTATCGTGTCGATGATGGCCACGGCGGGAAGCCCGTCGCGGATAGAGAGAAGCACGCTGGGAATATAGGCTATGATCCCGAAAACCGAAAGAAAATAGTAAATGGAATCGCAGATTTTCTTTCGCCAGAACTTCATGTTCTGCTCCATGTTCATTTCCGAGTAAATTTCTTCACTGTGGCTCCGCGAGGGAGAATTTAATGATCCCATTCCGATTTTCTTTGCTGTGAATAAATTTAGTTGAAAAAGACAGAGAATTCAAATTATAGCTGCAGGCGAGAATTGACAGTGCCGAGGCTTCCGGGAGATAATGAAATCCCATGAAGAAGTATATATTTGTTACGGGCGGAGTGTGCTCCAGCCTCGGTAAAGGTATTGCCGCTGCTTCTCTTGGGAGCCTCCTCGAGACTCGCGGCCTGCGGGTTTGTATGATCAAAGTAGATCCATATCTCAATGTCGATGCCGGCACGATGAGTCCCTTTCAGCACGGAGAAGTCTATGTTACCGACGACGGAGCGGAAACCGATCTCGATCTGGGGAATTATGGTAGATTTACCTCTTCCCGGCTCAGTAAAGCCCACTCCATTACAACCGGTCAGATCTACCAGTCTGTCATAAATAAGGAAAGAGAAGGGAAGTACCTTGGAAAGTGCGTTCAGGTCGTTCCCCATATCACCGACGAGATCAAGAGCCGGATTTATAAGCTCGGCGAAGCGGAAGATGTGGATGTCACCATCGTCGAGATCGGCGGAACTGTCGGCGATATCGAGTCGATTCCCTATCTGGAAGCAGTCAGGCAGGTTATCCACGAGAAGGGGAAATCCCACACCCTTTCGGTTCATCTGACGCTCGTTCCCGAAGTGACGGGAGGGGAAGTCAAAACCAAGCCGACACAGCATTCGGTCAAAGAGATGAGAGAAATCGGTATTCAGCCCGACGTTCTGCTCTGCCGCTGCAAGAACGAGCTCGGAGACGACCTGAAAAAGAAAATATCGCTTTTCACCAATATTGATTTTGACAGCGTTCTTTCCGCCCATGATGTCAATACGACGATTTATGAAATACCCGTTATTTACAATCAGCAGGGACTCTGCGAAGTCGTTGTTCGCAAGCTGGGACTGAAAGTGGGGAAAGCGAAGCTCGGCGAATGGCAGAAAGTGGCCGACTCCTATAAAAACGCCGACAAAACGGTCAATATTGCCATGGTCGGAAAATATATTGAACTGGCTGACGCTTACAAATCCATTGATGAAGCGGTTGTTCACGGCGCTCTTGCCAACGGCGTTAAAGTCAATATTATCAAAATCGATTCGGAAAGGTTTGAAAACGGCGTTACCCCTGATGAACTGCTCAACGGTGTCGACGGAATACTCGTCCCCGGCGGATTCGGAGAGCGGGGTATCAACGGTATGGTCATTGCGGCCAGATATGCCAGGGAGAACAGGATCCCCTATCTGGGAATCTGTCTGGGACTGCAGATTATGGTCATCGAATACAGCCGGAATGTTCTGGGACTGGAAAAAGCCAACAGCTCCGAGTTCAAGCCCGAGGGAGAGCACAGCGTTGTCACATTGCTGGAAGAGCAGGTTGATGTTACGGCTTTCGGCGGAACGATGAGGCTGGGGCTGAGCAAGTCCAAGCTGGAAAAAGGCACCAGAATCGAGAAAGCCTACGGATCATCGGAAGCCTGGGAAAGACACCGTCACCGTTATGAAGTCAACAACAAATACAAGCAGCAGCTGATGGATGCCGGTCTGGTTATTTCCGGATACACGCCCGACGGTTCTCTTGTTGAAGCAGTTGAGTGGTCCGATCATCCCTGGGGGGTCTCTGTTCAGTTTCACCCTGAATTCACTTCAAAACCGGTTAAGGCCGGCCCTCTCTTTAAAGATTTTGTAAAAGCGTCAATAAAATAGCCGGTTATCATAAATACCGGAAAAGGGCTGCTCTGCGGAAGGATCCATCGGGATTTTTTCCGGGGAGGCAGCCCTTTTTTATTTAAAACCTGAAAAACAGAGACTTTCGGAAAATAAGCTATCCTACATGCATATTTCGTAAAAAAGTTACTTTACTTGTTCCTAAAAAGTAAAATTGCTAAGTTGAAAAGTATTCTTATATATAAGAACAATTGGTTTGTTTGTGGTTTATTTTGTTTATTTAGAGTTAATCTGTTTGGGAATATTGAATAAATAACAAAAAAATCGTCAAAAAATTGAATAACTATATAAAAAACAGAATAAAAGATGAAAAAAGTCGTTATTTTCTATTGCATTACTTTTTCGTTTCCTGGAAAATCTGGTAAACACTAGTTTTCCAGGGGATATGTCTATGTTAGAGAAAAAAGGTTTATATGATCCTAAGCACGAACACGATGCCTGCGGTGTCGGATTCGTCGCCGATATCAGTGGAAAACGGTCTCATCGAATTGTCGAGGAAGGAGTTCAGATTCTCTGCAACCTCGAACACAGAGGTGCCGTGGGTGGAGATATGAAGACGGGGGACGGCGCGGGCATGCTGCTGCAGATTCCTCACAAGTTTCTCTCCCGCGTTGTCGACTTCGATCTTCCCCCTGAGGGCGAATACGGTGCGGGGATGATTTTCCTTCCCGCAGACAAGACCCGGGCCGAAGAGGCCTGCCGTCTGACGGAAGATATCGCTGCCGCGGAAGGCGCCGTTCTTCTCGGATGGAGAAATGTTCCCATCAACGCCGACTGTCTGGGCGAACAGGCCCGTTCGGTCATGCCCTCTTTCAAACAGATTTTTGTAACTTTTAAAGATATTAAGAAGAGCGATCTTGAACTCAAGCTCTATATCCTCAGAAAAGCCCTTGAGAAGGGAGCGAGGGAAAAGGGTTTTAATCAGGATCTTTATTACATACCCTCACTTTCATCGAAAACCATGATCTACAAGGGGATGTTCGTATCCACCCAGTTCGTCACTTTTTATCCCGATCTGGCGGAAAAAGATTTTGAAAGCGCCATGTCTCTGGTACATCAGCGCTACAGTACCAATACTTTTCCTTCATGGCCTCTGGCCCAGCCTTTCCGCTATATCGCCCACAACGGCGAGATCAATACGCTCAGGCGGAACGCCGGCAACATGAGCGCCCGCGAAGCGACTCTCACCTCGGAGATTTTCGGAGACGATATGCCGAAGCTCCTTCCGGTAGCCAGCAGCATGGGAAGCGATTCGGCTGTTTTCGACAATGTTTTCGAACTGATACACAAGGGCGGACGGTCGATGGAACACACCATGATGATGATGGTTCCCGAAGCGTTCGGTTCCAAATATCATATTTCCGAAGACAAACGAGCCTTTTATGAATATCATTCCGCCCTTATGGAGCCCTGGGACGGTCCGGCTGCTCTGGTGTTTACCGACGGAACCAGAATCGGCGCGACGCTGGATAGAAACGGACTAAGGCCGGGACGCTATACCCTGACCAAAAGCGGTAAAGTCGTACTCGCTTCGGAAACAGGTGTTATCGATGTGCCCGCTGAAGACGTGCTGGAAAAAGGGCGTCTGGCTCCGGGTAAGATGTTCCTCGTCGATATGGAGAGAAAGCGGGTTATCCGCGATAACGAAATCAAAAATTACATTACACGGCAGCAGCCTTACCGCCGCTGGCTTGTGGAAAACAAAATAGAGCTGAAAGGGCTCCTCGAGACGCCCGGCGATGTCAAATACGATTCCGATACGCTGCGCGAGAGGCTGAAGGCCTTCGGTTACACTTTTGAGGATTTAAGGCAGATTGTCACTCCCATGGCGAACAATGCCCAGGAGCCCGTGGGGTCCATGGGTAATGACGGGGCGCTGGCTGTTCTGTCGGAAAAACCGCAGCTTCTCTACGATTATTTCAAGCAGCTCTTCGCTCAGGTGACCAACCCACCGATCGACCCCTACAGGGAGCAGCTGGTCATGTCACTCATGTCCTATATCGGGAGGGAGAGAAACCTCCTCTCCGAGACACCCGAGCATTGCCATCAATTGAAACTGGCTCACCCTATTCTGGCCAATGATGATATAAGCTATCTCAAACGCAATGATATGAAGGATTTCAAGGTGGCCACGGTCTCCATGCTTTTTCAGATAACCGAAACCACAGGGATTCTGGAAAAGGCTATCGAAAGGCTCTGCCGCGATGCCGAGGATAAGGTCAACGAAGGAAACTCTCTTATCATTCTCTCCGACAGAGGTATAGATAAAGAGTTTACCGCCATTCCGGCCCTGCTGGCCGTGGCAGCTGTTGACCAGTACCTGATCGCCAGAGGAAAAAGGCATCTTATCGGTCTTGTCGTCGAGACAGGAGAGGCAAGGGAAGTTCATCACTTCGCCACTCTGATCAGCTTCGGGGCCAGCGCCATCAATCCCTATCTCGTTTTTGAAACACTGACCGATCTTCAGTCCAGAGGGTATATCCGCCAGGAGCTGACGGTATCCCACGCCATAGAGCATTACATCCTGGCCGTCAAGAAGGGACTGCTCAAGGTTATGTCAAAAATGGGCGTTTCAACGATCCGCAGTTACAAGGGATCGAAAATGTACGAAGCTATCGGTCTCGCCGGCGATTTCACCGATAAATACTTCAACGGCGTAACATCCAACGTGAACGGAATCGGCATCGAACAGGTGGAGATCGACCTCATTAAGCGTCATAAAGCCGCATATGAACCGTCCAATACTTATTCGCGCCGTTTTGAATCAGGTGGAAAATACAGCGCCAGAGTCAAAGCCGACAGACATCTCTTTTCGGCGAAAGCCGTCGTCACCATGCAGAAGGCTGTCCGGAATAAGGACTACGGCATTTTTAAACAGTATTCCAATGAAATAAACGATCAAAGCCGGGCGATCAACACGCTCCGCAGCCTCTTTGCCTTCAAGCCGGGCAAAAGCGTGCCCATTGATGAGGTCGAGACGGAAGATTCCATTGTCAGGAGATTCGTTTCCTCAGCCATGTCTTTCGGGTCTCTCAGCAAGGAAGCCCATGAAACCATGGCCGTCGGCATGAACCGCATTGGCGGTATGAGCAACTCCGGTGAAGGAGGGGAGGATGATACAAGGTACGACCTCCTGCCAAACGGAGATGACCGAAGGAGTCATGTAAAGCAGGTTGCTTCGGGACGTTTCGGCGTGGACAGCAATTATCTCTACAACGCGAACGAACTTCAGATCAAAATGGCCCAGGGTGCCAAGCCCGGAGAGGGCGGACAGCTTCCCGGCTACAAGGTAAATGATGTCATTGCCAGAGTGCGCCATTCGACGCCGGGGGTCATGCTTATCTCTCCGCCCCCTCATCATGATATTTACTCTATTGAGGATCTTTCCCAGCTGATCTTCGACCTGAAAAACGCCAACCCCGCTGCCCGGGTTTCCGTAAAACTCGTTTCCGAAGCGGGTGTCGGTACGGTCGCCGCCGGCGTCGCCAAAGGCAAGGCCGATATGGTCCTTATAAGCGGAGGAGACGGAGGTACGGGAGCTTCTCCTTTATCATCCATCAAATATGCCGGTTCTTACTGGGAAATCGGTCTGGCCGAAACCCAGCAGGTTCTGGTCATGAATAAACTGCGGTCCCGGATCAGGATTCAGTGCGACGGACAGATGAAAACAGGGCGGGACATAGTTATCGCCGCCATGCTCGGCGCCGAGGAATTCGGTTTCGGTTCGGCATCTCTCGTGGCGATCGGCTGTGTTATGATGCGCAAGTGTCATACCAACGCCTGTCCCGTGGGGATTGCGACGCAGAACGGCGAGCTGAGAAAGCGCTTCCCCGGAAAAGCTGAGCATCTGGAAAACTTCATGATGTTTATCGCCAGGGAAGTGCGGGAGATCATGGCGGAACTGGGGTTCCGGACTTTCGATGAAATGGTCGGACGGGTCGACAGGCTCGATGTTTCCGAAGCTATCGATCACTACAAAAAGAAAGGCCTGGACTTCTCGAAAGTACTCACCGTGCCGGAAGTGCCCGAAGGGGAAACCCTTTACTGCACATCGTCACAGAACCACGATTTCTCGCTGTCCCTCGATCCCGAGCTGATTGAGAAATCCAAGGCGGCTCTGGACAACAGGCAGCTGGTCAATATCGCCATGCCGATCCGCAACTGCAACAGAACGGTCGGAGCCATGCTCAGTTCCCGCGTCACAGCCAAATACGGAGCCAAAGGGCTCCCCAATGATACGATCTCCGTCAAGTTCGACGGAAGCGCCGGACAGAGTTTCGGAGCGTTTCTGACCAAAGGAATCACCTTCGAGCTGGAAGGGGACTCCAACGACTATCTCGGAAAGGGACTGTCGGGCGGAAAAATCATCCTCTATCCGCCTCTGAAATCCACCTTCAGCGGGTTCAGAAATATCATCACCGGAAACGTCAACCTCTTCGGAGCGACGGGCGGCGAAGTCTATATCAACGGCCGGGCCGGAGAGCGGTTCGCCGTTAGAAACAGCGGAGCCAAAGCGGTCGTCGAAGGCGTCGGGGACCACGGATGCGAGTATATGACCGGCGGAACCGTCGTCATCATCGGCAAGACCGGTGTGAACTTTGCCGCGGGAATGAGCGGCGGAGTCGCCTATGTCTACGATGAAAACCAGCTTTTCGACACGAAGTGTAACCTGGAGATGGTTGAGATCGAGCCGGTTGTCGAGGAAGAGGACAAGAATATTCTTTACGAAATGATTTCGAAGCACACTGAATATACCAACAGTAAACAGGGGCTCCGGCTTCTTGAAAACTGGGAGGAATCGCTTCCTCTTTTCGTTAAAGTTATGCCTCAGGACTACAAAAAAGCTCTGGAGAAACTGATGGAAAGAGAAATGATTGAATCGGACAGCGAAACCGTTACCGAGGAGGTTTACCTGTAATGGGAAAAACACTGGGATTTCTGGAAACCATGAGAAAAGCGCAGCAATACAGAGATGTCTCTGAAAGACTGCAGGATTATAAAGAAGTGGCCATCGGCATGACTAACGATGAGCTTATCGATCAGGGCGGAAGGTGCATGGAATGCGGCACCCCTTTCTGCCACAATCTGGGATGTCCCCTGGGTAATTTGATTCCCGAGTGGAACGATGCGGTTTACCGCAATCAGTGGAAGGAAGCCTGGGAGAGAATGGAGTTGACGAACAACTTCCCCGAGTTTACGGGAAGAATCTGTCCTGCCATCTGCGAAACTTCCTGTACGCTCTCCATCAATGACGCGCCGGTAACCATCCGCAATATCGAATGGGAGATTGCCGAAACGGCCTGGCGCGAAGGCTGGGTGAAAATCCGTAAGCCGAAAGTCGAAACGGGCATGAGTGTGGCCGTTATCGGAAGCGGACCCGCGGGCATGGCGGCAGCCCAGGAACTGAGGCGCATGGGCCATAAAGTCACTCTTTTCGAAAAAAACAATAAAATCGGAGGACTGCTCCGCTACGGGATTCCCGATTTCAAGCTCGATAAATCTGTTATAGACAGAAGAGTCGAGCAGATGAGGGCCGAAGGTGTGGAGTTCGAGACCGGAGTGAACATCGGCGACGACATTTCCATTCGCTATCTGAAGAACAAATTCGATGCGGTGCTCATCACAATCGGCGCCGGAAAGGCAAGAGATCTGCCGGTTAAGGGAAGAAATCTAAAAGGCATCCATTTTGCACTTGATTATCTTTCTCAATCCAATAAAAATGTATCAGAAGAATCCTACGATGAACCGGTGATCAACGCCATGGGCAAAAAAGTGCTTGTAATTGGCGGCGGAGACACGGGATCGGACTGTGTGGGAACAGCCAACAGACAGGGAGCCGTATCTGTGCATCAGTTTGAAATCATGCCCAAGCCTCTGGAATGGGACAAAAGCTATAATCCCCAGTGGCCCGACTGGCCGCAGATTCTGCGCACGTCCTCTTCTCATAAGGAAGGCTGTTTCCGGGACTGGTGCGTAACCACCAATGAGTTCTTCGGAAAAAAAGGTACGGTTACCAAAGGGCAGTTCCAAAAAGTGGAATGGGTTCCCGGCGATAATGGCCGTCCCCAGCTGAAGCCTGTTGAAGGTACCGAATTCGAACTGGAAGTGGATCTCGTCCTTCTCGCCATGGGATTCGAGCACGTTGAACACAACGGAATCGTCAATAATAATACAGGACTCAACCTGACTGACCGCGGCAATATTGCCGTTGATGATAATTTCATGACCAATATCGACGGCATTTTTGCCGCCGGTGATGCCAATGTGGGTGCCTCCCTTGTCGTACACGCCATAAATTACGGCCGGAAGGCATCGAATTGCATCCACGATTACTTGATGAAAAGGGTTGAGGAAAAATCCTCATAAGCATAAAAGCCGCTTTTCATCAAAGCGGCTTTTTTTAGGTATACAGGAGAACATAATGGACAAAAACGAACTGTTTAAAACGGCAGCTCTGGCAAAACTGAAAATGGACGATGAAGAAGCGGACAAACTGGCCGCAGAAGTTTCAGCCATGCTCGACAACTTTTCCGCCATGATGGAAGCTGATGTCAAAGGACTCGAGCCCACCACCCAAACCCTGCAGAAGGAGAACCGTACCCGGAGCGACAGCCCCGGGTCCTCTAATTTGTCCAATAATCTCCTGGACCGCGTTCCCGAAAGAGAGGACCGCTTTATCGTTATCCCCAATGTTATGTAATATTGAAAAATCGAAAGATTTTTTGATTAGACAAGGCATGAGGCGGAAAAAGCCCGCAGCGTACTACAGAACGTGAGGACTTTTGACAACGAACAACGCAGTATAAGCAAATAAGAAGAGGTTTTATGAGTGATATAAAAAGGTGGGCAAAGGCGCTGACGGACAGCGCCGACTCCTATAAAAAATATGTGGGATCATGGGAAGAGAAAATCGGAAGCTTCCTTCAGTTCGATCCCGAGGCCGCAAAGGCTGATTCTTCGGGAGAAGGCATACTCGCCGGCATTCCCTTCGGCGTAAAAGACAATATAGCCGTCAAAGGCTTCAATATGACCTGCGGTTCGAAAATCCTGGAGAATTTCGACTGTCCCTATACGGCGACGGCTGTAGAAAATCTTCAGAAAGCCGGAGCCGTTCCCGTCGGAAAGATGAATATGGATGAGTTCGGAATGGGCTCATCGACGGATAATTCCGCTCTGGCGGAAACCCACAACCCCTGGGATACGAGCCGGGTTGCCGGCGGATCAAGCGGCGGGAGCGCCGCAGCTGTCGCGGCGGGGCAGGTGCCCTTTGCCCTGGGTTCCGATACAGGCGGTTCGGTCCGCCAGCCCGCTTCCTTCTGCGGCGTCTACGGATTGAAACCAACGTACGGCACGGTTTCCCGTTACGGCCTGACCGCCTATGCCTCCTCTCTGGAGACAATCGGAGTCTGCGCTGAAACGGCCGGATTG
The DNA here is from genome assembly GCF_014207565.1 of Spirochaeta isovalerica. NCBI lineage: Bacteria > Pseudomonadati > Spirochaetota > Spirochaetia > Spirochaetales > Spirochaetaceae > Spirochaeta > Spirochaeta isovalerica. The sequence goes on from NZ_JACHGJ010000003.1 coordinate 213,467, forward strand.
ACCAGAGAGGTTTTCAACGCCATGCGCGGCAAAGATATTATGGACAATACAACAGTTGATTATTCTCCTTCGGGTAAGGATGACGTTGAGACCGTCGCCGTCCTGAAAGTGGGGAAGGGAGACCTCAGCGATGATGTTCTCCGTTCTTACAACACTTCCATTACCAGGCTGAAAGAGCAGGGGTATAAAACTGTCGAAGTGGAACTTCCCACATTGAAATACGTCGTTCCCGCTTACTATGTCATAGCGACAGCGGAAGCGAGCGCCAACCTGGCGCGGTTCAATGGAATCCGTTACGGACTGGCCGCACAAGGTGCTGAAACACCCTCGGCTCTCATGGAGGAAACTCGGCACAGCGGTTTCGGTGATGAGGTGAAGCTGAGAATCCTTCTGGGAACCTATGTTCTCCGGTCCGGATTTCAGGATCAGTACTACCACCGGGCACAGAAAATCCGGACGGCTATCCTGAATGATTTCAACAGAATCTTCGAGAGTGCCGATGCGTTGATGATGCCCGTTTTCCCGACAGCGGCCTTCCGTCACGGTTCTTCTGATCTGACCCAGCTTCAGCAGAAAGCGGCGGACCTCTATACTTGTTCGGCCAACCTGGCCGGTCTTCCCGCTCTGGCTGTTCCCTCGACCATTGAAGAGGGACTTCCCGTGGGGGTTCAGTTTATGGCCCCCGCCTTCGAAGAGGAGAGGCTGTTCAGAATCGCCGAGAAACTGGAATCTGTCTTCCCCGCACAGAAACCGGAAGGGTATTCACAGGAGTGGAAAGCATGAAATATCAATCATTCGTCGGACTGGAAATCCACATTCAGCTGATTACGGAGACGAAGGTTTTCTGCAGCTGTCCCAATAACTTCGGAGATGAGCCGAATACCAATGTCTGCCCTGTCTGCATGGGCTATCCCGGCGCGCTTCCCTCGCTAAACGAGGAAGCCGTTTTTAAAGCGCTGAAAGTCTCCCGCGCCCTTAACTGCCACATTAATGAAAAGGCTGTTTTCGAAAGAAAGAACTATTTTTATCCCGATATGCCCAAGAACTACCAGATCAGCCAGTTCGAGTTTCCCTTCGGAATCAACGGTTATTTCGATCTGGAACTGGATGACGGTTCGGTCAAGAGAATCCGGATTCACGATGTCCACCTGGAAGAGGATGCGGGGAAAATGATTCACGATGCCTACCAGTCCCGGCTCGACTACAACAGGGCGGGCACACCCCTTCTGGAAATCGTTACGGAGCCGGATCTTCTGGACGGACGGGAGGCTGAGCTCTTTGTCCAGCAGTTCCGCCAGCTTGTACGCTATCTGGAAGTGACAGACGGAAACATGGAAGAGGGATCGCTCCGCTGCGACGCCAACACCTCTATCAACCTGCCCGGAAAAGGGCTGGGTACAAAAACGGAAGTGAAGAACCTCAACTCGTCGCGTTTCGTCAACAAGGCTCTGACCTATGAGATCAAGCGCCACGCAAAAGTTCTCGATAAAGGCGATTCCATCGTTCAGGAAACCCGTCTCTGGGATGAAGGCAGTTCCACGACCAGGAGCATGCGGTCCAAAGAGGATTCCCATGACTACCGCTATTTTCCCGAACCGGATCTTCCGCCATTCCGACCCGGCGCGGCATTGATGGCCCGGGTGGAGGAGGCCATGATCGAACTTCCCAACGAGAGGAAGAAGCGTTATGAGGCGGAGTTGAACCTGACGGCGGATCAGGCGGCGTTTATCACAGCCGAGAAGAATACGGCCGACTGGTTCGAAGCGGTTCTGGCCGCCGGCGCCGATGCTTCCCAGGCAGCCGGGTGGCTCTCCGGAGATATTCAGAAAGTGCTGAACAAAGAAGGCGCTGCCATCGATCAGTCTCCCTTTACCCCGGAGAGAATAAAAGAGCTCTTTGACCTGATCAACAGCAACAGGATCAGCAACAATATTGGAAAAGACGTACTGCAGGCGGTATTCGATGAAGACAAGGATCCGTCGGTTATCGTTAAAGAAAAAGGACTGGAACAGGTTTCCGATACGGGAGCTGTGGAGAAAGTCGTTGAAGAGGTGCTTGCCGCCCATCCGGCCGTCGTTGACGCGATCCGGGCGGGAGAGGACAAGCAGATCGGCTTCCTGATGGGGCAGCTGATGAAGGCCACGGGAGGGAAGGTTAATCCCCAGCTGGCCAGAGAAATGATAGAAAACAAGATTAAAGGGTCGGAATAATTTCCGCGAAGGAGTTGAACATGAAATTGAAAAGAACACATAACTGCGGAGAGCTGACCAATAATAATAACGGCGAAACCGTCAGACTCAGCGGATGGGTGGAAAACTACAGAGACCACGGCGGCGTGGCCTTTATCGACCTGAATGACAGATGGGGGACGACGCAGATCGTTTTCCATCCCGATATCGCCGGAGAGCACCATAAAATCGCCCATACCCTGAGAAGCCAGGATGTGATATCCATCGAGGGGAAAGTCTCTGCAAGGCCGGAAGGCATGGCCAATGCCAGACTGGGAACCGGAGAGATAGAGGTATACATCAGCGATTTCGAGTTGCTCAACAAATCCAAAACACCTCCCTTTGAGATCAACCACTCGGGCGAAACCAATCAGGAAGTGCTTCTGAAGCACCGCTATCTCGATCTGAGAAGCCGGAAAATGCAGAAGAACCTTATCTTCAGAAGCGAGCTGACCAATAAAATCCGGAATTACTTCAACGATCAGCAGTTTGTTGAAATCGAAACCCCTATCCTGACAAGAGCGACCCCCGAAGGCGCCAGGGACTATCTGGTTCCCAGCCGGACGAACCCCGGGAAATTCTTCGCGCTTCCCCAGAGTCCCCAGCTCTTCAAGCAGGCGCTTATGGTTTCCGGATACGACCGTTATTTCCAGATTGCCCGCTGTTTCCGCGATGAAGACCTGAGAGCGGACCGCCAGCCGGAATTCACTCAGGTGGATATCGAGATGTCATTCGTCGATCAGGAAGACGTCATGTCCGTTACGGAAGGACTTATGGCCGGGCTCATGAAGGACATGTTCAGCAAAGATCTGACTCTTCCTCTTCCCAGGATAACCTACGATCAGTCTATGTTGGAATACGGATGCGATGCACCGGATCTCCGCTTCGGACTGAAAATCAAAGATCTCAGCGACGTATTCGTCAATACGGGATTTTCCGTTTTCAAGAACGCCGTTAAAAACGGCGGGGCTGTCCGCTCCATCAACCTGAAAGGGGCCGCGGAAAAACTGAGCCGGAAAGACCTCGACGATATGACGCCCTTTGCCGCCAGGTTCAAGGCGAAAGGTGTCGCCTGGATCAAGATGACAGCCGAGGGACCCCAGTCTCCCATCGTTAAATTCTTCAGCGAAGAGGAATCGGCGGAACTCTATAAGAGAATGGAAGCGGAAACCGGAGACGTTCTCATCTTCCTGGCCGATAAAGAGGAAGTGGTCTGCCAGTCTCTGGCGGCTCTGAGACTGGATCTCGGGAAGAAGCTCGGACTCATTGATGAGAACGAACTGAACTTTACCTGGGTCGTCGATTTCCCCATGTTCGGGAAGGACCACAAAGCCCGGCCTACATCGCTCCACCATCCCTTCACGGCACCTAAAACGGAAGACCTGGACAGAATGGAGGACGATGTTTTCGACGTAAAAACAAACGCCTACGACCTGGTTCTGAACGGATGCGAGCTGGGAGGCGGATCGATCAGAATCCACCGGAAAGATGTTCAGGAGCGTGTCTTCCGCATACTGGGCATTGACGAAGAGGAAGCGAGAGACAAATTCGGATTCCTCCTCGACTCACTGGATTACGGCGCGCCTCCCCATGGAGGATTGGCGCTCGGTCTGGACAGAATGGCCATGCTGTTCCTGAAGACGCCGTCGCTCCGCGATGTCATCGCCTTCCCCAAAACACAGAAAGCCACCTGTATGATGACAGAGGCTCCCGGTAATGTGGAAGAGGAGCAGATGGAGGAGCTTTTCATCGCTTCGACAGTCGAGGATGAAGAATAAAAAAACGCCCCGTTTTGCAGCGGGGCGTTTTTATTTGCCTCTTTGATTATTGAGCTGTGATTGTAATAGACATTCGTTCCCAGAAATTCTTTGCCAGAACAGCGATATCGTCTGTCGTATCGGCGGGAGTGCTGTTATCGTATATTTCGATAAGGCCGTTTGTGTCCCAGGATATCTCAACCATTATTCCATCCGCTTTACTGGGTATAGTTACTGTATTCATAGGCATGACCAGGGCATCGATATCACCATCAAAATACCATCCCGGGGCCGTTGCTCCTATATCCGCCAAAGCGTCAGCAAATGAATCGGCATGACCTTCATTGCCTGTAAAAATTGCTTGATAATCCGATCCTGAATGAAATATGCTGAATGTTGTTGAGACAGGTTCTATACTATAGTAATCAGGATCCGCCAAGTATAAGTTGGAAGATTCTGCCAGACGATCATAGGGGTCTATCTCCCAATAATCAAATCGGAATGTATCGATAGGCAGATCGCTTTCATCTGTCCATAATGGTAAGTCATAACTTCCACTTGTTTGTCTAAAATTTATTCTATTCATAAAGTCGGGGTTTGAACTGAATCCGGGAAGATTTGCCTCTATGATAGTTCCGGCAATACTATTGGGTTCGAATTCGGGATTCAGATGCCCTCCTAATTCAGAAAAGAAATTACCGGTGTATTCGAATATGATGCTTGTGTATTCCCCCTGAGGGACGGGGACATCGGGAAATAGTGTTAATGTCCCTTCGCAAAAATCAACGGGAATAGACCATGTTTCTCCTTCCGGTAAATAGCCGTTTTCGTCGAGTTCATGATCGGGAACAAACTCATACCCCCGCAAGTCATTATAGAGGTATATCACTGAAATCATCATTCTGAAGTGCGTGGGAGTAACCTCATCGATTTTTGTCCCGAAGAGACTATAGACTTCATCATATACATCCAGACTCGAATCCGTTCCGGGCGTATAGGAAAGCGTTCTGGCCGGACTGGCATATAGAGCAGGTGTGTTGGCTTCATCGTTCCACATAAAAGAAACCGGTTTGGCCGAAGGAAGCCTTTCCGATGGCATTTCGCCGCAGGAGAGGAGAGTTCCAATTGTCTGGATCAAAATTGCAGCAATTGATAATTTTAGAAATGTAGTTGTTTTCATTAGAATGATACTCCTGCCGCGACCTGGCTGCGCATGCCGTGATACAGAATGTCAGTTGAATAGGCCGACCATCCCGGACTGATTTTGAAATAGAATAGATCGCCGGCATAGATCTTGAAAGGAACATAGAGCTCAAGCCCTACGGCGTTGCTCCAGAAATAGCCGTCCAGATCAATACCTATAGAGAAATGTTCTCCCAGTTTCCTCATCCAGTTTATTGATGCTCCCGGTACGATGGATAATTCCGAATCGACGAGCTGAAGGTTGAAATAACCGCTGAAAAGAAGATGGGATTTCTCATTATTGATCACTTTGTAGCCTAATCCGGCCCCGAACTCAATGGTCGTTAACGGATTAAGCCAGGGATCATAGGACATATATCTGGCTGAAAAATTAAAGTTCTTCCAGAACTTAGCGTCTGTAAAGACATCCATAGGCATGTTGAATTCGACGGTACTGGATACAGGGAAATAGTAATCCAATGTAACATCTACTTCGATTGATGTTTCCGATATCTCCTGACTGTATATAAAAGGAGTAATCAGAAAAAAAAGGATAAGTAAATATTTGTGTTTCATAAATTATGGATTTTATCATTTAATTATTTTTAATGCAAAAAAAATGCCAAGAGATATTTTAATCCCGGTTAATTTCATCCTGGAGAATCTGATTGACTAACTCATCGTATTTTTCTGTTTGTTTTAACTCCCTGATTTCGAGATTAAGTCTTTCAAGAAGATCTGTTCTGTTTGTATGTTTATTAAACCCCAGGTAGGTTTCGTTCTGCAAAAGAGGCGGATATATCATTCTGAATTTACCGGAATACTCTTTCTTTTCCATCATAGCCTTACCGATTTCTTCAAGTATTAAGATATAATCGATACGGCCTGAGGCGAGGAGGTCGAGGTTCGATATGTCGCTACGCATTTCGATTACTGTGAAAATCCCCGTTTCCCTGGCATCTTCAAAATCCTGTCTATAACTCCAGCCGAAGAGAATTCCCACTTTGGATCCTCTCAGTTCCTTGATGCTTCGAGGAGAGACCGCATTCTCGGCAGCGGTGAGGATATTGACTTTTTCATTAATTAAGGGATCGGAATAATCGTAAATCAGGTCTCTGGCTGTGGTTCGGTAAATTCGCTTAATACCGCTTTCTCCGGTTTCCCCTATTTTATAGGCAAATGGCGGTGAGTTTTCATCAAGGGAAATTTTAACTTCCTGAGAGAAGAGGCCCGCATGGGCGAGAAGGATGAACAGCGCTGTGAAAAAGATAAACCTTGTCTTTTTATCATAAATGAGACTCTCTTCCCCTTAAACTTTAGTCTATGGTGCGTTTATTTGCAAAAATAATGGGATCTCTCATTTTGTAAAAATTCTATCATGATACTTTGATTTACCGTTTCTATATCATTTCTTCGCCATCCTTACTGCCGTATAGACAATCCCCGCAACGATCATTAGAAGTGAGATAATCACCATGATGATAACACCTCTGTATTCCCCGCCATAACCCGATCCGCCGGCATGCTTCACCAGAATGCCGATATAGGACCAGATCAGAACCATACCGTAGGCAGGGCATACTATGCGGATCAAAGCCGCAGTGCCGATTACCGCGACGACGGGTAGAAGAATCATCATCCAGATTTCCGGGGCTATGCCGCCGCCGTTCCAGCCTATGCTGACCAGCCAGGCCGATACATTGGCCACTGTGGCTACGGTTATCCATCCGAAATACACAGAAAGAGTCGGTTTGACCCATTGCTTCACTTTGTCCCCGAAGGCTGCTTTTTTTATACGGAGCTCAATCAGCATAAGAGTCACGAACAGCAGAATCATGATCAGCAGGGAGAGGAAAACTTTATGGTAGTGCCAGGCCAGAATCCAGAAGCTGTTTAATAAAGATGAAATGACAAAAAGCCAACCGATATAGCGGACAGAATCAGCTGCGCCGTTTTCCGCTTCTGTAAAATTGAAAGTGATGTACTTGAATGTGAAAATGCCCAGAAGTATGTATATAAATCCCCAAATGGCGAAAGTGTATCCCGCCGGTGTGAACAGGTTCGGGAGCGCATCGGAAATCTCGCCGGTCGTGATTCCATTGATTGGAAGGATATTAGCCAGGGCATTTATGGTTATCATGGCCAGGAAGGAAACAGGTACAGCGATCTTACTGAATTTTGTCATATTCACTCCTATAAATATATTGTCTATAGATATTCTAATTCCAATTTTTATTTCAGTTAGAAAATAAACTCTTTTTTAATGGAAAATCCTTCCGGGACAGGGTAATCTGATGAGGTGGACTGGAAGATCGAAACATCAGGCAGGGAGCGACTCGATATCATTAAGCCTCTTTGGGAGAAACTTAATGAAATTCACAGGCATGATTCCCGGCATTTCAGGGACTATTACAGCGGATTTACTTTCGAAGAACGGATCAAAGGTTTCGCAGAACTTCCTGCTGAGGATTTCCTGCTTCAGATTGTCCACGTGAAGGATACTCCGCTTGGCTATTGCATCTCAACGGTTAGAGGAAATGATGGTGAAATTGATTCCCTCTATCTTGAGGAGGATATGAGAGGATCAGGACTGGGCAGCCATCTGGTCGAACAGGCCATGCTCTGGATGCGAGAGAAGAAATGCAGCCGCTTTCGCGTATCGGTTGCCGACGGTCATGAGTCTGTTCTCGAGTTTTACGGGAAGCTGGGTTTTCTTCCCAGGCTTTCGGTACTGGAATACTCCGGGGACTGATACCAGTGTTATTCTTCTGCAGGCGGATATTGCGTTACAATCTTTTTATTTCCGCTCTAATTGTTATCATGTCCACGGCCTTTACGCTTTTATACGGCGATGTTCCCGTCACGGCATCCCTGTTTTTTGATCAGATCTCCTCTTTTTTCATATATCTGGCTCTTCCTTGCTTTTACGGTGCGGTTTTTTTCTTCCATCTCTTCAACCGTTCAGAATGGGTTTTCTTTTTGAACCTCGGTTACTCGAGAAAAAGGCTGATTTTTTCCAGCCAGATGGTCTACGCAAGCATTTCGATTTCAGCTCTCATCGTACTGAATCTCCTGCGGGGGAGCTTATTATGAGTTCATTGAAAGTGGAAAGCCTATCCATGTCTTACGGAAGGAACCGCGTGCTTTCCGGAGCGTATTTCCATTTGGACAAAAGTGAAATCACCAGCGTTGTCGGACGGAATGGCTGCGGTAAATCGACTCTTCTGAAGGCTATGCTCGGATTATTTGCCGATAGCTGCGAAAGCCTTTTTATCGAGGGACAATATATCTCCAAAAAGGAGAGAATGCTTTATTGCGCCTATCTGTCCCAGCACTCCTTTCTGCCTAAAAACGTCAAAGTAAAGAAGTTGCTAAAGATCTTTCTGCCTGATGAACAAGCAAAAGCCCTGATGATGGACGACCGTATTTCCGGGCTGCTTGAACAGAACGCTGTCAGCCTGTCGGGAGGAGGGCTCCGGTACCTCGAGTTTCTCATGATCGCATCGTTAGACCGGAAGGCGTACTTTTTCGATGAGCCCTTCAGCGGCATTGAACCTATTTACATTAAACATATTAAAAAGAAACTTCTTGATCTGAAGAGCAGGGGACGGTATATTCTCATAACGGACCACGATTACCATTCGGTGCGGGGCGTTTCCGATCGCATCTGGCTCTCCCGTTCGGGACGTTTTGAAATGGCCGTCGATCCCGATCAGTTTCTTATCGATCGCGGATATCTTCCCGCTGCGCAGAAGGAATGAAAATGACAGTAGAAGAAAAACGTATTCATGTTGACAACATCCTGGAGGATCTTCATCTTTTTGACGATCTTATAGGACTCCCCCGGGACGTTCTCGACTTCCGCCCCTCTCCCGACCGCTGGACAATCCATGAACATCTCATTCACTGTCTCGATGTCGACGTGGCCAATTTTACCCGTTACAGGGTGGGGATCGTCCATCCCGGTTCGGATATCATCGGTATGGATGATGAATGGACGTCGGGGCTGCTCTATGAGACCATCAGTCCGGAAGAGGCCATAGAGACTATTAAACTGATTCGGAAAATGACCCATCGCCATCTTTCCGCCATAGTGGAAGAGGATTGGACGCAATACAGCATTCTCTATAAAAAGTACGGGATCCTCAATTTCGAGACCTTTATCCCTGTTATGCACAAACATCCGAAGGCTCACAGGGAGTTTATCGACAAGCTTTTGGAGGAGTTCAATTCCGCTGCATAGCGGGAAAGATATAAAAAAAGCCGGACTGTTAATCAGCCGGCTTTATTTTATGTGTGTCTGATTTCTCTTGTTCCGTTGAGCAGACCCCTCATAACATAGCGGACCCAGACCAAACTGACTATGAAAGATAACACGATCCCGGTCGCCATACCGAACCAGACACCGTAAATCCCCATGTTAAAAACGCCCACATAGAGATAGGCTGCCGGGACCGATACGATAAGAACCCGCATCAGCGTGATAAAAAAGGCCGGCATCGGGTAGCCGATGGCCTGGAAAACGCTTCGGTTGATTATACCCACTACGGCGAGACTGAAGAAAAGTTCAACTGTATAAGTCTGTCTGACCGCATAATTGACCACTTCTTCAATATTGGAGAAAAGAGGGTAGATGAATCTGGCAAGCGCTATCATGACAATTGCAAATGAGAATACAACCACAAATCCCGCGGCATAGCCCACTTTTACCGCATGATCGGCTCTTTTCAGGTTACCCCGTCCCGCATTCTGTCCCACGATGGTAATCATGGCGGCGGCCAGGGCGAAGCTGGGCATCAGAACGATCTGATCGAGCCTTCCGCAGAGGGAATAGGCCGTCATGGCAAGCGGATCGATGGAAACCACCAGCCTGTTCAGCAGGAGGAAGGCTATGGACATGGTTATCTGTCCCATGGCCTGAGGTAATCCGATTACTGTGATCTTTTTGATGATTTCCAGTCGGACATTGCTGATTGACCAGCTGATGGGGACCAGGGTTTTTTTAGCGGCGAAAATGCTCAGGGCGTATATGAGTGAAATAAACTGGGCCAGTCCCGTGGCGATGGCGGCGCCTCTGACGTCCAGATTCAGGGCGAAGATGAAAACCGGGTCCAGAACGATGTTCACGACCGTACCGATGATCATAGCCACCATCATGTGTTTCATGAGTCCCTCGCCCTGGAAAATCCCGAAAAACACATTTCCCACAAACGCGAAAAGGGCGACGGGTGTTACCCAGAGAAGGTAATTCAGGCCGTGTTTGTAGTAATCGCCTTCCGCTCCCATGGCTCTGACAATCTGGGGGCCGAAGCCGTAAACCGTTCCCATACAGATTATTGAAAGTATAATAGCCATAATAAGGCCCGATTCGGCGATCTTGTTCAGAACTTCTCTGTTCTTTTCACCGATGGCCCGGGCCACAAGTGAAGACACTCCGACGGAAACCCCTGAAGCCAATGCCATAAAAAAGAAAATGACCGGAAAAATCAGTCCCGTCCCGCCGACAAAGGAGGGGTCATTGAGATCGATGCGGCTGACCCAGATCGTATCAACTATGTTGTATAAAAGCTGGAATAGCATTCCCGCCAGCACGGGAAGAGACAATCTCGCGATAAGAGGCAGAATCGGTCCTTCAAACATGCCCGGTACTTCTCTTCTGGCCATTTCGCCGTGATCGGCGTTTTCCATCTGTTCTGTATTTTCGTTATTCATGGAGCCCATTCTCGATTATGTATTTTTTATTGTCAAGAATATTACCACATGATATAAAAGCTTCATGAATCTGCTCGGATACACCTATGAGGATATTCTCGCCCTGGTCAAGGAAAACAAAATGGGGGGACGGGAAGAAGCTAAAAAACTCTTTAGTGATTTGTATGGAGAAGGGAGATGTGAGGCTGGTCGGAAGCAAGCGTCCAGCTCGCCTATGCAGCCCGGGCCGGGTAACGGATTCGTCTGCGATCTGCCTCCTGTCAGCGGTTCGATCGAGGAAGGGGGGACTATCAAGTTTCTGTTGAAACTCGAAGACGGGCTTGAGACGGAATCAATCATCCTGCCTATGGGCGGCCGCTACAATACGCTCTGCATTTCCTCCCAGATCGGATGCCGATGGTCCTGCGCCTTCTGCGAGACGGGGAAAATGGGCCTTATCCGGAACCTGACCAAAGTGGAGATCCTCGCCCAGTTGATGACCGCCGAACTGGTTTATAAAAAACCAATCCGCAATATCGTTTTCATGGGCATGGGGGAGGCTTTTGACAATTTCGATAATGTTTTGGGGGCCATTGATATATTTACCCATCCCTGGGCCATGAACATTCCCAAAAAATCGATCTGCATTTCAACTGTCGGCAATGTGCAGGGAATCAGCCGGCTGACAGAGCTGGCCCGGAAAGAGAGAGACAAAAATTATCATAAGCTTCATCTGGCCGTGAGCCTCAACGGAGCAGATGATGCCGCAAGAAGTCATTTGATGCCCGTAAACCGCCGATGGCCTCTGGCCGAGCTGAAAGAGAGCCTGATGGAAACGGAGCAGTTCGGCAGGAAAGATCTGCTTTATTTTGAATATATCATGATCAAAGGGGTGACCGACGGCGAGGAAAACGGCCGGAAGCTCATCGATTTCGCCAAGGGGTTCCCGAAAATTACCGTCAATCTGATCCCCTTCAATCCCGGTAGAGATAGCGGGTTCGAGAAACCGACGGCTGAGGAGCTGGAGCGGTTTCACGAACAGCTGCTCACTGCGGGAATAAGAGTTTTTACCCGTAACAGCCAGGGCGAGCGCATCATGGCCGCTTGCGGCCAGCTGGGGAACCGCAAGTCAGAAAATACTGATAAAATGTGATAAATTGGAATTACCCCAATGAAGGAGCATATTCCTGTTGTCTGAGTCTAAGGGAATCCGGAAAATTTCATCAATCCTCTTACTGGGCAGCCTATCCATGCTGTTCGCTGAGGTCTTTTCCGGAGCTTCCCAATTGTGGTTCATTCAGCCATGGGGATGGCTGCTCACTTTTCCTCTCTATCTAAGCCATGTTCTGTTCTTTATGTGGATCGCCTTTAAGCTGCATAAAACCTCGTTGCTACACCTCTACCTCTTCGGGGTTCTTTTCGGACTTTATGAATCATGGATCACGAAAGTGTTATGGGCGGGGTATATGAACGAAACGGGTCCCGGATTCGGTACTCTTTTCTCCCTTGCCATGCCTGAATTCCCTATTCTTGTTTTTTTCTGGCATCCTCTCATGTCTTTTATTCTCCCTGTTCTCGTTTATGAAGTCCTGACAAAGCAGGTTCTGAATGAACATGAATGGATTCTGCGAAAAAGCGTGAAAAAGTCAATTATACTTTCCGTTCTTTTGTTTTTGTTCAGCTCATTCCTGGCTAAGGGAAATCAGTTTGATCTCATATCCGCCAACCTTTCCTTAGGCGGTACTTTGCTGCTGATCATTCTTCTGTTTTTTATTTCAGGAAACCCGGATTCTTCAATTTTCTATTACCGGCGAAAGCCATCTATTGCGATTGTGATTTATTTGATTCTTCTCTATACGGCCTCTTTTTTCTTGCTTGTCCAGGATAGAATTCCCCTTGCGATTCTTCCTTTTGTGTCGATCATAGTCTGTTATATTATCGTCTTCCTTCTGATCGGGCGCTCCAAGAGGTCCCGGAGTTCTTTCCGGCAAACAGAAAAAAACCTGTACTCTCCGGTTGATTTGATCCCCTTCGCTCTGATATCAATGATTTCAATCAATTTAACCTGTCTGTTGCCTGATGTCAGCAATGTTCTGTTAATCATGAGTTACTTAGCCCTGATCCCGGCGGGTATGGCCATATTTCTCGGGATAGCCCTTCGGATCTTTGCCGCTTCTATTTTCAGAAAATGTAATCATTGTGATTCTAAATAAACACAATTGCGATATCTGTCAGACTCATGATATTATACAACCTATGAATATGACATTTAGCCAATTAGTGGAAAACCATAATGTCTCCGATAAGGCAAAGGCTTTTGGTTTTCTGGGGAAGGATTTCCTGACCTACGGTGATGTGAAGTCACTGATAAAATCTTTAAAAAACGAATTGATTTATAGAGGAATAGAGAAGGGCGACCGCATCGCTCTGTTCAGTGAAAACCAGCCTCACTGGGGCGTGGTTTATCTGGCCGTGACATCTCTGGGGGCGGTTATCGTTCCCATTCTGCCGGAGTTCGCCTCGAAAGCTGTGGTAAACATTCTGGACCACAGCGGAGCGAAACTCCTTTTCGCTTCGGAAAAACAGCGAAGAAAACTGGAAGAGGCCGGTTTGTCCCTGCCGGTTTTCAAACTGGAGGATCTGGAGCCTGTGGATGGGAACAAAGCCGATAAAACCCTGTATGAGAAAGACTTTGCCCTTGAGGAAGACGATCTTGCCGCCATTCTCTATACATCGGGAACCACGGGCAATTCCAAAGGGGTTATGCTGAGTCACAGGAATATTCTTTCCAATGTGGAAGCATCCTATCAGATCATCGCCATTTCCGAAGAAGACCGCTTTCTCAGTCTTCTGCCCCTGGCCCATACCTACGAATGCACTCTGGGATTGCTGTTTCCCTTTACGAACGGTTCTTCGGTAACTTACATCGAAGGCGTTCCTTCGCCCCGTATTCTCATGGATGCGCTGGCCAGGGTTAAACCGACTATGATCCTTTCGGTTCCTCTGCTCATCGAGAAAATATACCGGTCCAAGGTTGCGGGACTCTTTCATTCCAGAAAGATCACATCAATACTCTATTCGCTGCCTCCGACGCGGTTTTTACTGAATCATATTGCCGGGAAAAAGCTGTTGAAAGCTTTCGGCGGGGAATTGCGCTTTTTCGGTATCGGTGGAGCGCCCCTGGGACCGGATGTGGAGCGTTTTCTCAAAGACAGCAGATTTCCCTATTCCATCGGCTACGGTCTGACGGAAACTTCGCCGCTTCTGGCGGGAGACAATCCTTCTATTCAGAGATTCCGGTCTACGGGAAATCCCGTTTTTAACGGAGAATTGAGAATAGGCGAACCGGATCGCAGGACGGGAGTCGGGGAAATACAGGCTAAAGGGCCCAATATCATGCTCGGCTACTACAAGGATGAAGAGCGGACAGCGGAAGTCTTTACAGAAGACGGCTGGTTCCGCACGGGAGATCTGGGAAAAATGACACAGGACGGCCGGCTTTTTATCAAAGGCCGGAAGAAAAACCTGATTCTCGGTTCCAATGGAGAGAATATCTATCCCGAAGAGATTGAATCTCTTATCAATGAGAACGAGTATGTGGAAGAATCGGTTATCACCCAGAAAGGGAAAGAGCTTGTGGCTTTTATCTATCTCAATGCGGAAAAGCTGACGGCGGACCTGAAGAATATGAAGCTTCCCACTGAGAAGTTCGAGGAATACAAAGCTTCCCTTCTCGACAGAATCCGCCAGGAGGTCAATAAGCATCTCAATGCGGGCATACGGCTCAGTTCTCTTATTGAGCAGAAGATTCCCTTCGAGAAAACTCCTTCGATGAAGATTAAAAGGTATTTATATATCTGATAGAATCTTTTTCTCTCATTAAGAGCCTCCCTCCCCGGGAGGCTTTTTGTTTGCCCAGTCAGTTCATTTAGAGGTGAAAATCCATTTATTATGCGATTTCGGTCAGTTCCACCAGATCTATTGGTAAAAATTGCCGATTTAACCGGAATTTCTCTCCCGGGGATGAAAAAAACCGGTTTTAAAAACTTGGCACAACCTTTGCAATATAGATATCAGAAAGCAAAGAAGAGAGGTTTTGAAATATGAAAGTTTACAGATCAAGAGAAGGTAAAATATTCGGAGTTTGTCAGGGATTGGCCGATTCCACAGGCTATTCAGCTAAATACTGGAGAATCGCTGCAGTCGTAGCGGCATTCTTTACAGCCGGATGGGCTATCGCCGCTTATATCATCGCGGCATTTGTTCTTCCTGTCAGAAGACCGGAAGGGTATGATTCCAAAGGTTTCAAAGAGAATTTCGAAGATTTGAGGGATGACGCCGAAGCTTTTGTAAAAAGAGAGTACAGTGAGTTCAAGGAAGCCGGTGCCGATGCATCGAAGACCAGGAAGGAAAGGAAAGATGCCAAAGCGGCATCGGCAGGCGATTCAAAAATCGATCCTGAAAAAGCTTGATTTCAGGGAAAGAGGGAGTGATATATGTTAAACGGATATAGTTTCAGTAACGAACAGTTTGTATCCTTTATGAATAGGGAAAATCTGAAAAAGTATGATGCTGCGGCAAAAATCTACCTGATGAACAGAAGGTCGGGACAAGAGATAATCATAGTTTCCGAAGAAAGATTTGCTGAATACAGGGGAAAAGGGCTGAAGTCGATAGCCTAGAAATAATATATCAGAAAGAGAAGCCGTCCTGCAGGGCGGCTTCTCTTTTTGTCTTCCCGTCTTGACAAGAAGGGCCAAAGGATTTAAACGGTTGCTTATATGAAAGCAAATTCCTTTTTCTATCCCAAGTTTTTTTCACTGATCCGTTCCGGCCTGGACCGCAGACAGATGGTCCAGGATGTCCTGGCCGGTGTGGTGGTCGGTATTGTCGCTCTGCCGCTCTGCATCGCTTTCGCCGTTGCTTCTGGTGTTGATCCCGGCAAAGGGCTCGTTACCGGAATTCTGGCGGGATTCATCATCTCCTTCCTCGGTGGGAGCCGCGTTCAGATCGGAGGTCCGACCGGAGCATTTGTCATTCTCATTTTCGGTTTCGTACAGTCCTACGGATTCGCCGGTCTTTTTTATTCGACGATCATTGCGGGAATTCTCCTTATCCTCTTCGGGGTTCTGAAGCTGGGGAATCTGCTCAAATACATTCCCCATCCCCTCATAACAGGTTTTACAAGCGGCATTGCCCTGGTCATTTTTTCGACGCAGATTAAAGATGCCCTGGGATTGCCTATTGAAAAGGTTCCCGCTGATTTTCTGGAGAAATGGTCGCTTTTTATCCGGAAGGCCGGCGATTTCAATCCCTATTCTCTGGTGCTGACTCTTGCTTCCATTGCCCTTATCCTGATTCTGAGAAAAGTGACCAAGCGCATTCCCGGATCTTTTGTCTCCATTATTCTCCTCAGCGGAGCCGCAGCTCTTTTCCGCCTGCCCGTGGAAACAGTCGGCTCGCTCTACGGAGCCATTCCCCGATCTTTCCATTTCGGAATACCCGCCTTCGATCCGGGATTTCTCCCTGCTTATTTTCAGGCCGGACTGGCCATTGCCCTGCTGGGGGGTATCGAATCCCTTCTCTCAGCCACGGTAGCCGACGGGATGATAAGCGGCAACCATCGCTCCAATACGGAACTCATAGCCCAGGGAATCGCCAATATCGTCACTCCCTTTTTCGGCGGGATACCGGCGACAGGAGCACTGGCCAGGACCGCTGCCAATGTGAAAAACGGCGGGCGCACCCCTCTGGCGGGGATCGTCCATTCGCTGACACTTTTATCCATCATGCTTTTCTTCGGTCCCTATGCCGTTTACATCCCCATGGCCGTTCTGGCGGGGATTCTTATTGTCGTGGCATACGACATGAGCGAGCTTCATGCATTCAAAGCCTATCTGAAAGGAAACATGTATGACAGGATTATCCTTCTCGTCACATTTCTGCTGACGGTTTTTGTCGATCTGGTAGCGGCCATCGAAGTGGGCATCGTTCTTTCGAGCCTCCTCTTTATGAAGAGAATGTCCGATATTGCCGAGAAAAGAATCGACCATGTGGTGGATCTCGATGTCATTGACGATTACTCGGCTCTGCCTTCCCGTATAGGAATCTATGAAATCAGCGGTCCGCTTTTTTTCGCTTCGGCCCGGCGTTACATCGAGCTGATGAAAGAACTGGGAATCAGGAAAGATGTGATTATAATCCGCATGCGCCATGTTTCCTTTATTGATAAAACGGGGATGAATACTTTTGCCGATGCGGTGCGCTTTCTCCACTCCCGGAAGATCGATGTCGTCCTGTCCGGGCTTAATGATGAAGTTTTGCTGAAGCTGAAGAACAACGGCATGGACAGGTGGATTCCCGAAGAAAATATCTGCAGCTCCTTCAAGGATGCTGTAGCCAGGGCTGAATCCCTCTGAGGGAAGTACGATAAAAAGCTCTTGTCTCTTTTTTCCCGTCCCGTTAACATATGGACCATGGCTGATCTGCACGAACGAAACCCCCATTCCGGGTTATACGATTTTGATGCTCTTGTTAAAAGTCTCCCCGAACTGGAGCAGGCTGTGGTTTCGAACCCCACGGGGGAGAAGACAATCGATTTTTCCGATGCCCGTTCCGTTTTTCTCCTCAATAAGGCTCTGGTGCGCTATTACTATAAAGTTGAAAACTGGCAGATCCCCGAGGGATATCTCTGCCCTGCTGTCCCGGGCCGGGCCGATCATATTCATTACGCCGCCGATCTGCTGGGAGAGTATACGGGAGGAGACATACCCCGGGGAAGAAAGGTTCATGTTCTGGATACGGGGACGGGAGCCGGCTGTATCTACCCCGTCATCGGCTGCGGAGCCTTCGGGTGGAAATTTACCGCTTCGGAGATCGATCCTCTATCCCTTAAGATGTCCAGGCTGATCGTTCAGACAAATCCTTCTATCAGCAAGCTGGTAAAAGTGAAACAGCAGAAACAGAAGCAGTTCATCTTCCGCAATATTATCGAAGAGAGGGACTTTTTCGATCTGACAGTCTGCAATCCTCCTTTTTTCGCATCTCAGAAGGAAGCCGTCGAAGCGAACAGAGAGAAATGGAGAAAAATGACCGGAGAAGAGAGTCCCGGGAACCTCAATTTCGGCGGAATGGAGAATGAACTGTGGTATCCCGGCGGAGAAGCGGCATTCATCGGCAAAATGATCCGGGAAAGCGCTGAATTCGCCGATCAGGTTAACTGGTTCACTTCCCTTGTTTCCCGAAAGGAAAACCTGGCTATTCTGGAAAAACAGCTGTCCCGGGAAAAGACAGCAGCCTTCAAAACTATTTCCATGAGCCAGGGAAACAAGAACAGCCGCCTTCTGGCCTGGACATTTATGAGCGAATCCAGGAGACAATCTCTGGCTGATAAGTATAAAAAAGCCTAATTTTAAACAATTTCCTATTGAAAGAGCTGAATCGGCTATTACACTTTATATAGCGAGGAGGCATCCATGCGTTTTTTCCACTTAAAGATCAAGGGGCGGTTGATACTCATTTGCGCCGTTCTGGTAATCGTCCCGATTCTGACTCTGGGCACCATTCTTTATGTGACCATACAGAATGAAACCGCTCTGGAAAATGAAACCAAGCTGCGGCAACAGTCAGAGCTGCTCTCCCTCAATGCGGAAAGCATTTATGAAATAGCTCTGGATAAAGTTAAGACAGATTTGAAAGTGGCCAGGAAAACTCTTAATTCCTACGGTGATCCCACAGTGGATGAAAAGGGAGATCTGGTTCTCTATGATCCGGTCGGAGACCGGGCGCCGATTCATATTGCGGAGAATTACGCCATTGTCGATGAGATCCGCGATCTCCTCGGCGGAACGGCTACAATCTTCCAGCTGAAAAGTTTTGAAGGTGAAAAAAGCTCCGATCCCGGTTCTGCGGGATGGGCTTATGATACGGCTTTCTACCGCATATCGACTAATGTCATAAAAGACGACGGGAACCGGGCCATCGGAACTATCGTGTCAAAACCGGTATTCGATACGATTATGAAAGGCGAAACATTCTTCGGCAGAGCCTGGGTTGTAAACGGCTGGTATATGACGGCTTATGAGCCTCTCTATGATGAAAGAATGAATATAATCGGGATACTTTATGTCGGCGTGAGGGAAGAGGATTATCAGAATACTTTCCTCGATAACATTGCCAGCCAGGTTGTCGGTAAAACAGGATATATCAGTGTTCTCAACAGCAAGGGGGAATATGTTCTTTCGCTGAATCATCTCCGCGACGGCGAGAGCATCATCAATGCCACCGATTCCAACGGCGTCTATTTCATCAAGGAAATCGTCGATGAATCCCTGAGTCTGAAAAAAGGGGAAACGGGAATAAAATACTATGACTGGAAAAATACCGGCGAGACTCGCGCCAGAAGAAAATTCACCAGCTTCAGCTATTTCCCCCAATGGGACTGGATCATCTCTCCCGGAGCTTATGTGGATGACTTCCAGGACGGTCTCATCCGTATGAGAGGCATAATTCTCCTGGTCGGAATTTTGAGCGCCGCAGCGGGAATCGTGGTAGCGTATTTCTTTGCCAATTCCATTGCCAAACCTTTGAAGAGGGTTGCCGGAATGGCCGATGTCATTTCCCGGGGAGACCTCAATGTCGAAAAGATTGAGATAAAGAGAAAAGACGAAATCGCCATGCTGGCCGATTCCTTTTCGGGAATGCTTGAATCGTTCCGTTACAAAGCGGGCGTTATCGAAACAATAGCTTCCGGAGATCTGACCCAGAACATCGTCAAGGCATCGGAGGACGATCAGCTCGGTCAGTCGCTTATGGATATGAATGATTCCCTCAACGGACTGCTCAACGAGATAACCCAGACCGTGAACGAGGTGAATAACGGTGCGGAACATGTTTCCAATGCCGGTCAGGAGCTTTCCCAGGGGGCTATGGAGCAGGCCAGTTCGCTGGAAGAAATTTCATCGTCGCTCACCAGGATTAACAGCCAGACCAGACAGAACGCCGACAGCGCCATGGAAGCCAGTTCCCTGGCCAAAACTGCCGCGGCCAATGCCGAAAAGGGAAACGGAAAAATGGAACAGCTGCTGGAGGCTATGAATAAAATTGAAAAATCCTCACAGGATATCAGTAAAATCGTCAAAGTTATCGATGACATTGCTTTCCAGATAAATCTTCTGGCTCTCAACGCCAATGTGGAGGCTGCCAGAGCCGGGAAATACGGTAAGGGATTTGCCGTAGTCGCCGATGAGGTCAGAAACCTGGCCAACCGGAGTGCTGATGCCGCCAAGGAGACAACGGCCATGGTCGAGGCGTCGGGGAAGAATGTGAAGGAAGGGAAAACGGCAGCCGAAGAAACTGCGTCCCAGTTGGGAGAAATCCTTGCCGGGTCGATCAAAGTCGCGGAATTCCTTATGGAGATTTCCCGGGCCAGTACGGAACAGGCCGAAGGGATTAATGATATCAACGCGGGGCTGGAACAAATCGATCAGGTCACACAGTCCAATTCATCCAGTGCCGAAGAGAGCGCTTCGGCGGGAGAGGAGCTGGCTGCCCAGGCGGCTCAGCTCAAGGGCATGCTGGAAATGTTCAGGTTGTCAGACAGCTACGATGAAAAGCGGCGGCTTATACCCTGATTTCTCTTAAATGAATTGTGTTTTCCCGTACCTGTGATAACTCCGAAGAGAGCGGTTCGTCGAATCAGACGAACCGCTTTTTAGTCAATATGGTCGAATAATCCTAAAAAATCATATAAATCTCGAGAAAAAAAGGGTTTTTACCCAATTAATATTTTATGGCACATATTTTGCATAATTGGGTTTAGAAAATTAAAACCCTAAAAATATGAGGTCTACCCATGAAAAAGTTAATGGCTCTTACAATCATTCTGTTCAGTTCCTTCGGCTTGTTTTCGATGACTCCGGAACTGACCATTGATGCCCTGTCCGAACAGGCTGAAGCCGGAAGGGTGACAGCCCAGAAAATCCTGGCTGAAAAATTCCTTTTGGGAGAGGGGATCTTCCAGAATAATGAATTGGCTTTTTACTGGTTTAACAAAGCAGCCGCCGCAGGGGATCCGGAAAGCCTGTATCAGCTCGCTCTTTTGTACAAGCGGGGGCTGGGAACAGGGGTCAATATGAATGAAGCTCTTTCGCTGCTCAATAAAGCGGCGGTGACGGGATATCTGAAAGCCCAGTATGAACTGGGAATCTTTTACCGGGATAACGATGACTTTTCCATTTTCTGGCTCGAAAAAGCAGCGGAGCGCAATCATGTGGAGGCGCAGTACCGTCTCGCGGAAATCTATCTTCTCAAAGAAGGGTCTTATTTCGAACAGCTCGGCTATTACTGGCTGAACAGAGCGGCTGTTCGGGAACACAGAATCGCCCGGTACAAGCTCGGAATGCTTTACAGGGAGGGCGACCGTTCCGGCGAAGATCTGAAGATAGCTTTCAAATGGATCAGCCAATCGGCGGAACAGGGATTCAAAGAAGCGGAAAAAGAACTGTCCCGGATGTATCGGGAGGGAATCGGAACTGATGTGGATATGGAGAAGGCCCGATTCTGGCAGGACAGAAGCCGAAGGGTGCTGTGATCAGCGGCAGTTTTCGTCGGATTCATCTGAATAGTATGAGACTTCGACAAAACCGTAGGAAAAAAACGGTTTTATTAAGATAATAGCAAATGGCACGGATATTGCATAGATGTTAGAGAGAAGGAGGAATCATTGTTAACACATCAGGAAGTACAGCTGAATAACCAGTTGTACAACAAATATAAAGACCAGAGAATCCTTTTTTCCACCAGCGTTGCGAAGTCCATCGGGCTTCAGCAGAGCGAAACGATATTGAAAATCGGGATGGAGAAAACGAAAGGAGCTCTCATTTCCGCGACAATGAACGATATGGTGATTCTGGCTAAGATGACTGAAGCGTTGAGAAGGAGAATCTATTCGGAAAACGGAATGGTGACGGTACATCTGAAGTTTTTTGATTCTCTTTTCAAAAAAGAGATGATCTTCAATCTCTACACCAAGTTCGTCAATATGAATAACCATGGTCTTCCCGGTCAGGACATGCAGTATCTCAGCCTGAAGCTGAGAAGAAGAATACCCTATGAGCTGGTTTCGGTTTTCGGGAAGCACCATACTAAAGTTTCCACTGCTTCAACGGTGCTGAATAAAAAGGCAGAAGGAATGCTTTTTGCCCGGGGAATCAAAAAAAATTGCTTCCCTTCATATATCGACAATGAGAAAGTGATGATCAATTTTCTGGGGAATCCCCAGTCTTTTGTCAACCACAAAGCAATGATCGTTCTGAAATCGCCCGATACCGGCGAAACCTATGAAATCATAGGAAAAATAGATGAACAGTTTGAACAGAATATCGATGCTTTTCAGATGAGACTGAATTATTCCATAGACCAGCAGAGCCCGAGATTTACAAGCTCTCTGGGGAATCTGAAAGAGCTGATAAATATAAGCAATTGAAATAATAAAAATTGACAGAATAAAAACAGGGAGTACAAAAATGAAAAAAACAGTAACGGCCTTATGTATAGCCGCAATCGGAATGGGAAGCCTTTCTGCTTCATCGACAAACCTCGAAAATATCTACGGAAAAAATGACCTGGATCTCAATGGTAACTACGTCCATATCTACGGAAACAATTTCGGAGCCATAATCGAAAGCAACATTACCGAACCCTACTGCATGGATGTGGATGTGGCGGGCAGGGAAATTGATCTGCTCAAAGAAAGAAACAGCTCTCTTAATGAGGAAAACGGCCAGTACAGTTCCGCTGTAAAGACACTGGAATCAGATGTTTCCAATGTGTTCGGCCTTATCGCCCGGATCGAATCTCTGATGAATACGGTCATATCCTCCGGTACGGATCTCTATACTCTTTCGACAACTCTGACCGATCCGGAAATGAAAAATGAGCTTCAGAAAAGCATCGAGGAGAACAGACAGCAGAAATTCGATCTGGAAAACCGTCTCCAGGATCTCAATCGCAAACTTTCAAGCCTGAAAGAACAGATCGGCGTAAAGAAACGTTACATAACCGTTAATAATCTGAATATCAGAAGAAATGATGACAGAATCGAATTCCTCAAAGCCTGTATCGATCTTTCCACAAAAGACTCCGGCGCTTTGAACAGGGCTATCACTCGCTCCTCATCGCTTCAGGAAGAAGTAGACAGCCTGCTCAGCATGAATTTCTGAAAGGGGTATGATTAAGATGAAAAAGCTTATTATCGGTCTTATGCTCACTGTTGGGATTTTTTCCCTGCAGGGGCAGGATAGACCGGGATTTTATCTCGATTCGCTCAACATCGCTGCTCCTTTCAAGGTTCCGGTGAGCCATTACCGGGGGTTCAGCGAGTACGAAGCGGGATTCGGACTCCAGGCGAATTTCAAGTTTGGAGGACTGTACGGCCTGAGGGTCTTTCTCGGAGCCGACGCCACTTACAACTTTAATTCTTCCGAAAGGATAGACCTCCTGGTTGATGCCAATGTCAATGCAGGAATAGGCTGGGAGATTAACCCGGGCCGGGGAGCCTTCACTATGACGCCCCAGCTTTCGGCAGGCGCCGTCTTCCATATTCTCAACGGTGATTTCATGCTCGACGGAAATGACGAAACAACCCTTTACATAGATCAGCTATACCGCTTTCAGCTGGAAATGGCTTACACCTTCAAAGCGGGAGAGAAGAAAAAAACTCATGTGGCTCTGTTTATCTCTCCTTCCTTCGAGATTTTTTCCGGAGAGACATACTGGGGATATATACCCGGCGGAACCTTAGGCATCAGGCTCATATTCGATCCGGCGGAATAGATACTGATTTGCCTTAATTGAATTCCTTATAAGGAATCATTATCATATAATAGGGATGAAAAGGAGTGAAAGTGAAAAGAAAAAAATCTGATATATTGATATTATTAACAGTTTTTATATTCTCAAGCTTTCAATCCTGCAGTAATTTTCTTATCGATCCTCGTATCGCTCCTGATAGCGAACCCGTTCCTTCCGCTCTTTCAGCAGTTATCAGCGCTACAATTTCTGTCGGTAAGGAATCGACCTATGGAGTATCTGTCGTCACAATTGACTGGTCCGAGGAGGTCCCGGACGTCTCAATCAGCGATCTGGAGCCATTGAACTGTACGGTCGGGGGATTTTCCCATTCGGGAGATACTTCGAGCTTTTCCTTGACCGCCGTAAGCAGCGGCACCGTGGGATTTTCCATTTCTGCCGGAGCGATAACCGGTATAAGCGGTCTGAAAAATACTGAAGAAAATTATCTGTTCATCTATTCTCCCGTCGGACTGACGCTCTCGATCTCATCGACGGAACCGTCCATCACGTCCCTGACTCCGATTCCCCTCACTTTCCACTTCAGCGAATCGGTTACAGGGTTCGAGATTACCGATATCTCAACGACTCTCGGTTCTGTTGAAAATCTGAGCGGATCCGGATACCTCTACTCTGCCGATCTTGTACCCGGTACGGACGGAACAGCGGAAATCGCTGTTGTCCAGGGAGCGGCCGCGGATACGCTGACCGGAGCTTCAGAATCGCAGAACGCCGTATTCTCCATCACATACGACGGAACCTCTCCCGGAGTCATATTGACCGGTCCTGTCAGTGATGGAGGTATTGCCGGATACAATACCCTGACATTCACAGCTTCCTTTTCAGAGCCGGTTACAGGATTCACTCTCGATGATATCTCTGCCTTAAACGCCGATCTTGCTAACCTCGGCGGATCGGGAACAACCTGGACTTTTGATGTAACACCCCGGGCGGAAGCTCTGGTTTCCCTCGATATACCTGCCGGTATAGCCTTCGATAGTGCCGGAAACGGGAACACAGCCCTGGCTGATACCTATGATTATACCTATAACAGCATTAAGATAGCTGTGAACTTCACGTCTTCCTCATCCCCTGTGACCAATGATGCCACTGTCACAATTACAATCGCCTTCGATCTGGATATGGATCAAGATGATCTTGCTGTGGGAGAATTGTCTATCAACGGCGGATCCCTGTCCAATTTTCAGAAAATCAGTGATGATGTATATACCGTTGATATTGTTTCCATGACCACTGGAACCATCACCTTAACAGTAGCAGATGGAGCAGCTTCGAGAACCGAAGGAAGAACCAATCCCGAATCGAGCTTCAGTTTTACCTATGACGGAGACGGCCCGGCCCTTCCTCTCTTCGATGTGCTTGAATTTAGCAGCCGGGATGTACTGTTTTCAGATGATGCTGCCAACGAAATACTGGAAATCGACCTGACAACAGACTATTCGGGAGATACGGGACTGACTTTTGAATACACCATCGATAATGGAGCAACCTGGCTCGGTTACACCGATCCCCGTTATATCGCAGCAGAAGGCCTGTACAGCGGAATAAATATCCGTGTGACCGATGGAGCGGGAAATGTTTCCGAAGGAACAGCGGTTACCAATGTAACCATAGACAGCACTCCGCCGGACTCACCGATTGTTAATATACTCACCGATCCTGTCAATGCTTCCAATTACACAGACTTTTCCTTTGCCTTAAGTGGCGGTGAAGCCGATATTACATACAATTACACTCTCAGTTCCTCTATGGGGGGAACTGATGTTACAGGAAGCGGCAGCCTCGACGGATCGGGAGAGGTATCTGTATCAGGTCTTGATACAACATCACTGAATGACGGGACACTGACTCTTCAGGTTCGACTGACAGATGAGGCAGGTAACCAGAGCGGTATCGGTCAGGACCAGGTTGAAAGGGACATTATCGCGCCCTCAGCTCCCGTTGTAACCATCAATTCTTCCGATCCGGTGACTTCGGCGGATAATGACAGCTTTTCCTTTTCCGTAACCGGGGGCGAAGAGGGCGCGGCGTACAGCTATACAATCAGTTCGGACTCAGGGGGAGCCGTGCTTTCGGGATCGGGTACTTTTGATTCAACGGGAGATTTCTCAGAAAGCAATATCAATGTGGAAGCGCTGCCCGATGGAAACTTAACCGTATCCATTGTCCAGACCGACAATGCGGAAAATCAATCCGCTGCAGGCAGCGATACGGTTGTACTCAATGCGAAAGCGTTCAATGATTCGGATTTCTCACAAGCCGTTGATGCAACCAATGTCGGTTCCTACAGTTTTTCCATATTCGGAGATCCCGATTCCACATATTCCTATACTTTGAGCTCCAGCAACGGCGGAGCCTCCCTTTCCGACTCGGGCTTGATTCCGGCAGGCGGAGAGGAGGCAATCGGACCTCTCGACTTAAGCGCTATGAACGACGGATGGCTTATCCTCATAGTCTCCGTGACCGATACACTAGGCAACTCCAGCATCAAAGTTTTTGTTGCTGAGAAAAGTTCTGTCCTTCCCGATACGGGAACAGCCGATTTTTCCGCCGCCACTATGTCTGTAACCTTTGACATGAGTTTCCACGGAAGCCAGACAGTCCCCGACAGATCAGGCGGCTCCGGAACGGAAGTCGTGAAATTCGATACGGCGGATTTCGCCGGATCGGCTTTTGATGATGTCATAAAATTCACTGATCTCTCCGATGGAGAAACCTTCGCTATCGCAGGAGGGGGCGGTTTTAATACTATTGATCTTTCGGACCATCCTGCCAGCGCCATTACAATAACCAGTGGTATTCTCGGGGATGCCGGCCAGGCCAATAACGGCTCTGTGATGATAGATCTGGGCGGAGGAGAATCTGCGGCTATCAATTTCACCGATGTCCAGTACTTTGAGTTCAATTCAAAAGTTTTCGACGGATCGCCCCATGCTCTGATCCTTGATAATATTGATGACAATGCCTATTATTTTGACGGTTCCGCCAATAGCATCATTGTTGACGACAATGGACTGAGCGACGCTTTCAGTCCTGCCATACCCATCTATCAGGGATCTCTCCAGAAAAATTTCAATCTCGGCCTATCGGTACAGATGATAACCGGAACGAGAAGTCAGAATGCTTCTCTCGTGTTTGATTATGTCGATCATGGCAATTTCAAATTTATAGAAGCCGGGGCCGGTGGAGATATCTGGAGGATCAGAGAACTCGTAAACGGCACGGCTTCCGCCAACCTGGCCACTTTCGTTGAAACTCTGGAATCCGGCGATGATTACGCCACTACGCCGGTTTACAGTCTGGAGCTGAGGGTGACCGGAGAGGACGGCGATGTGGCCGAAATCTGGTCGGCAGGAGAAATGAAGACCTCCTATGATTTCAATGAACCTCTCAACGACGGCTTATTCGGCGTCAATACCCGCAATGCCCAGTCGAAGATGACTCTGAATCTCGAGCCTTCCAACTGGGCGCCCTATGTGAAAAAGTACGATGTAAAAATCAGTCAGTCCGCGGGCAATACGGTTACGCTGGACCTGCTGGGCGATGCTCTGGATCAGGAAGATGAACCTCTGATTCTCACAGCCTTGAGCTCCGGATCCGGCACATTAAGCGACAACGGTGATGGCACCGTAACCTATCAGGTCCCCGGTCCATCCTTTTACGGAATAGATGAGTTCACATATCAGGTCAGCGACGGCACGAATATTTCAACAGGAACTATCAGGTTTGATGTGGTTCCATAAGGTAAGATCTTAAATGAATAAAATATCTCTGCTGATGGTTGTTACTATCTGCACAGCTTTACTCGATCTCCCTTCTCAGGATCAATCAGGAAGTGAAATTCCGATCCTGATTTACACTTCGGCAGATACAGCTGAAGAGGAACTGGTGAGGGAGGAATCCAGGTCGAATCTCGACCGCTACTGGGAAATGAGGGGATACGGGACAGTCTATTCGGAGCTCCCTTCCGGGGCTGATGATCAGATGATCCGGAACGAGGCGCTGAACCTCCTTGTTCCTCTGATTCTCATTTCAGATTTTAATATCAACGAAGAGGTGCTCCGGATTGAATCCCGCCTTATCCATACGGTGGACGGAGCTCTCATCGGAACGACTCAATCGGCTGGAGATGAAAGCCTGGGCGCCTCGGGCAAGTGGAGCTTCGTCGTCAGAAATCTCGCCGATAAAGCTGACGCTTACCCTCTTATTTATCCTGAAAAAATACCGGAAGAGGAAATCAACGGTGAAGCCCCGGCCGATCCGGAAGAGGCAGACAGTCCGGAAGAGCCTGTCAAAGAACCGGCGGCAGCAACCGCCGATGAGGAGTCTCCCGGGACGGATCAGGATACCCGGGAAGACGAATCCATCGATGCTGCCGAAACGAATGAACCGTGGTTTGTTTTCGACTCCATTGATGTCTCATCATCAACTTTCATCCCCCTGGCCCGTTTCAGAGAGTATTCAAAAGCGGGAACCGGGGCGGAACTGGCTGCCTCCATGAAGCTTTTCTCTCTCCCTCTCGATTTCAGAATCGCCCTGGGGGCTGCATGGGCTCAGAGCGAAAGCGACTATGTGGACACTCTCTTCCAGTTCACGGCGCTTATTCAGCTTGGCTATACCATCCCATCAAAGGGGATCTTTTCCTTCGGGTTCCGGGGATCGGCAGGGATGATAGGGCATTTAGCTTCGGGAAACCTCAACACTCTCGAGGAAGTGGACACTCTTTTTTATGCCGATCAGTATTACGGAATCGAACCTGTATTCAGAATCAGACCGGGGAATAAAGAGGGCGAACCGTGGCGTTTCAGCTTTTTTCTGGCTCCGGGATTTTATATTTTCCCCAATGAAGAATACTGGGGATTCCAGATTACCGCTAACCTGGGAGCGAGTTTACACTTTTAATCGGGAATGGAGATCTTTGTTGTTTTTTCCTCTTCCACGGTGATAACGCCTTCCCAGAAGTAGAGCTTGTCCAACTCATCCCGTCCGGAAATGATAAAGATATACTCTCCCGGATCCAGGGACACAGGTGCCCCGGAAGCGTAATCGACCGGCTCATAATTCAACTCCATGGAAACTTCCTTAAGATCGTAGCTGACGATAAAAGTCCCTTTGGGAATCTTCACTTCCGCAGAAGCTTTATCAACAGGCAGGTTCGGAATGTCGATATTGACTTTCCGGATAATTCTGTCCGTCACCTCTATGCTTCTTTCTATCATTCGGTCTTCGTATTCCGCCTTTACGATAACATCTCCCACAGGCAGAGAGGTTATGAAGAGCGGGCTGATTCCGAAGCTTATGCCGTTGATGGAAACCGCCGCTCCCGGAGGAGTTGTCGTCAGATATATCTCTCCGGTTCTCTGCGGTTCCGCTTCGCCTTCTGTCTCCTCTCCTTCAGCAATAAGTGAAGCCGATGCGGTAGGGGAGACAGCAGGTTCAATGTAGAGTTCTCTAAACGGCGCTATAAGTTCATTCAGTTCGGGATCCTCATAACCTTCCAGAGTTTTCGCCAGCGTTTCCGTTTCCTCATCGGAAATATCGTAGAAAGAGTCGATCATGAGAAGGCGGCGACCCGCTTCCATCGTAATATTCTCATCATCGGAAAGAGCCAGTATCCTTTGGTATTCGTTTATTGAATCTTCCGTATTACCCAGTTCCTCCATAGCTCTAGCCAGGTAATAACGCGCTTCCGCCTCTTCCTTGAGAGACGGATCGGATTCTTCCAGAAAAATTGCCAGGGTGGCGATCGCTTCTCTGTATTTTACGGAAAAATACTGTTCCCGGCCCAGTTCCAGAGAGTTTTCCTCCAATTGGGCGAGCTGCTGCTGTTTTTTTCTGAGTGAGAAGAGGAACGTATTGATTCTGTCGGCGGTAATGCGGAAGACTATATTTTCCGATCGGCTGATGATTTCGTCGGCGATTCTCTCCGCCTCGCTGTATTCGGCATTCATGAGATGTGAGAAAGAGAGATGGAGGAGTATGGTGTCCATGACCGAAGATTTCAGGTCCCGGCTGTACCGGGAAACCAGAAATCGGTACTTTTCGACGGCCAGATCGTAATGTCTGTTCCGCTCCCAGTAGTAGGCCTCTTCGAGATGGGGGAAATATTCGGGATCCTCTGCCGATAAGCGGCTTTCATTACTGCCCAGTAAATACCTGACAGCTTTTGTAAGCGGTGTGCTCCGCCGCAGTTCCTCTTCATTGCCCTGATCTCCGTAGAGGTTGAGCCCCGATGTGAGGGACTGCATTCTCGCTTCATACTGATAGTTGTCCATGGGGCTGTCCCCTGCGTCGAGCCTGTTTTTGATAAGAGTGAGTCTTCCCGTAATATTGAGCAGGGAGTCGCTGTTCTGTTCAAATGATACTTCGCTCAGGTGACTGTGGAGAACCGTAACCTTTTCTTCCTGTATAATTGCTGAAAGTTCCACAAAGAGGAGGCCCTGGCCGATACAGATCAGAATTATAATGAGAAGGCGTTTCGCCATCAATTGACCCTCCGGTCGATTTTATAGGCCGATCCTTCGATTCCCTTGACCACCTTCTTCATTTCGGCTGCGTAATGGGCCAGCTGTCCGTAGGAGTCGATTTTTCTGTAATGATTGCTCACGACGGCAATGGAGAGGCTCACAAAGGGAAATTTCTGCTTCTTTCCTTTCCGATCCACTGACTCGATGTAACCTCTGGTTCTGTCCTCTTCGCTGTAGAACTCTTCGATACGGCTGTCGAACTCGTCAACTGTCAGCGCCGATATCTTTTCCCAGTCGTAGTAATCGCAGATTATGACGAAATCGTCTCCCCCTTCATGTCCGAAAAAGCAGTTGCGGGCATGGCTCCGACTGATGCTCTTCTCTATGGCATCGCGGGTATAGAGAATGATTTCATCGCCCCGGGAAAAGCCGTAGGCATCGTTATAGGCTTTGAATTGATCCAGGTCGCAATAGAGCACACAGAAAGCATTGCCGGTCTGCAGGCGCTTCTGGATCTCCCGTTCCAGGGCGATATTGCCGGGCAGGCCCGAAAGGGGATTGGCGTTTCTGGCTTCGCTGTGTACCGAGGAAATGGATCCGGCCATCTGTTCTATCTTTTTTGTTATCAGTCCGAACTCATCGCTGCGGTGTCTGGGGAATGTCACATCGTAATTTCCGTTGCTGATTTCCGTTAGGAGATTGAGTACTTTTCTCAAAGGCGAAATCAGAGCGTTATAGGTAAAAAAAGCGAAAATAAGGTGGATAAGGGCGACGAGAATCGTCATCAGGCCGCTCTGGCGGAAGAGATAGCTCATTCTCCTGTCCATTTCTTCAATCGATATTCCGACAATGACGATAAAAGTTCCTTCAGGTCCGGGTATGTAGATATCGATCAGCCGTTTATCAAATATCAGCTCGTGATGAAAACCGGAATTTTCAAAATCTCTTTTGGTAAGCGATTTCTGAATGGAACGGATTAGATCCGGCGTAACCGGTGCCATAGGGAGATTGTCCGAAGCCGCCAGAAGCTGATTCTGTTCGTTGAATATTTTGATGTATTCTATGTTCAGGTGCTTTTTCGACTCTAGCTCCTGAATGAGTTCCTCATAGCCGGTTTTCTCTTCCATTACAGCATTGATTTCCCTACCGATGGAAAATGTACGGAGGAGAGCGTTTTCTCCGATCAGGTCCACCTGGTTCTCAAAAACCAGCAGGGTAAAGCTCATAATAAGCAGTACGGCCGTCAGAAGATAAGCTATAATGAATTTCATGGTGACGGAAGAGCCGTAAACCTTGCTTTTCTGTTTCATCTGTTTCATTCCAATATTATGATAGTATTTTTTTCGGCACATATCCAACGTCTCCCCAAACTTTAACTTTCAAAAAACATTGAACATTGCCCTTGCGGGATACTACAATGGAAATAGTGATGATTGAGCTCAATATTATTATTCTGGAAGATGATATTGTACAGAATACCTGGTACAAAGCTTTTTACAATAACCTCAGTTTCCCTCCCTGCCGGGTAACCACGACAGAAAACTTGGCTCTGTTTAAAACCGAATTCCGTGAAAACTTCTATAATTTTGCCATTATCGACTACTATCTTCCCGATACGAACGGTCGGGAAGTCCTCGAATATATTAAAGCGAACAATCCGTCCTGCGAAGTCATCATCGTATCGTCGACAGAAGAGATTTCCACTGTAGTGGATCTTATGAAAACAGGAGCTTTTGATTTTCTCAAAAAACCACTGGATCCCAAACGCCTTCAGGCTCTGACCATGCAGGTATGGGAAAGCCAGACCATAGTCAAGGAGAGGAATATCAACCGTCCGGCACCGGATAGGAGAGGGTTCTCTCAGGAAATCATCTATAAAAGCCAGAAGATAGAGAAAATACTCGATACGGCTACCCGCTGTGCCGGTGTCGATTCCACAGTCCTTATAAGAGGGGAAAGCGGAACGGGTAAGGAGCTTATAGCTAATTCCATATATTCCATGAGCCGGCGTACAAAAGCTCCTT
Source organism: Spirochaeta isovalerica (assembly GCF_014207565.1). Classification (NCBI taxonomy): domain Bacteria; kingdom Pseudomonadati; phylum Spirochaetota; class Spirochaetia; order Spirochaetales; family Spirochaetaceae; genus Spirochaeta; species Spirochaeta isovalerica. The sequence goes on from NZ_JACHGJ010000003.1 coordinate 245,686, forward strand.
TTGTTGTGCTCAATATTGCCTCCCTGCCGGAGACCCTTGTGGAAAGCGAGCTGTTCGGCCATAAGAAGGGGGCTTTTACAGGAGCCTCAAACGACCGGATCGGACGTTTTGAAGAAGCTGACGGGGGAACCCTCTTCATCGATGAAATCGGAGATATCTCCATGGCTGTACAGGTGAAGCTCCTCAGGGCCATACAATTCAAAACATTTCAGAAACTGGGCGATAATGACACCTATAAATCGGATGTCCGGATTATAGCGGCCACCAGCCGGAATCTCGAGGAAATGATAAAAACCAGGGAATTCCGCGAGGATCTTTATTATCGGCTCAGCGTTATCACCATACGCATTCCCCCTCTGAGAGAGAGAAAAGAGGATATCAAACCGCTTGTGGAGTATTTTCTGGAAAATAAATGCCGTTTTTACGGAAAGAGCATTCCCCGTTTGACAGATAAGGTGACTCACGCACTCATCCGCCACGATTATCCCGGAAATGTCAGGGAGCTTGAGAATGTGGTTGAGCATGCCGTCGTCATGAACAGAGCCGAGATTCTGCTCTCCGAAGATCTTCCGGAGCAGTTGAGGATCTATGTCTCCGATGATCAGGAGGCTGTCGGCGATGATTCCGGAACGGAGGAAGATTCATCTGACGATTTTCTCTCTATCGATGACGACGACGATCTCGATCTGGAGAAGCATCTTATGAATATGGAGAAGAAAATCATCAGCAGGGCTCTTGAAAAATGTGAAGGGAATCAGAGCGCCGCCGCCCGGGTTCTGAAAATATCCGAGAGGAAGATGCGCTTCCGCATGGAGAAGCTCAATCTCGAAAATGTATACAGGACAGTAAGATGAATGAACTGACGAACACAGATATATTTCTCCCTCTCATATACACCTGTTTCACTATTCCCAGTCTGTATATCCTATTCCGATATTACCTTCTCAATCGCAAAAAGGAATTCCTCTCGCTTCTCCTTTTGGTGCTCGTCTTTAATTTTTTCCTGATCGCCGAAGGCGGCGCTCGAATTGCCATTCATTTTTACGGGAATCTTCTGGTCGCCACGCAACTCTCCCGGCTCCAGGAAGCATCGCTCATTTTTCTTTATATACTAGTTCCTTATGTCATCGGGACAAACTTCTCTCTTATGGACCGGTGGAAGAGAATAAACCGCTTCTTCCTTCTCATAGGTGTTGTAACAGCTGTCTATATGCTTTTTTTCATTTTCTTTAAGCCGGATATTTTTATCGATGTAAAGAAAATATTTTCCGACAGTTTCATACCGGGGAACAGACCGGGAAGGGGAGCCACGGGATATCTCTTCAAGCTCCGCGATATTTTTCTCATCGTTTATTTCAGTTACGGTGTCGCCGCTGTTCTTGTCAATAAGAAGGATCATCATCTCAATCAGATTCAATCCTCCATACTCATAGGGGTCGTTATCATATTCGCAATGAGCATCGGCGATCTGATTGCGGATATCAGCGGTGCAAGAGTCTCTCATTTTTCAAATATATTCCGTTTCGAACTGGGAGTCACAATTTTCTCACTATTTGTTTTCTCCCGCTCCATCATATATCTCCTGCGAAAAGGTCTGCTTCTCGAAGTAACGCAACAAAAGCTGGAGGAACATCAGAAGCTTCTCGAATTTCAGGCTATCCACCGCAAGGAAAGCGGTCTGCTCAATCGCCGGGCTTTCCACGAGGCCGTCCGGGGATATTTCAGCGGGGAAGAGACCGGTAAAGGTTTGAACGGGCTTCTCTATATCCGCATCGGGAATTACCGGCAGCTTTATGAATCATTCGGAAGCGACAGGACCCGGGACATCATGAGACAGGTTTGCTTCAGGCTGGAAAATGTCCAGACCGATTTAACAGTTCTCTATCATACCGAACCGGAGGAATTTGTCGTTTTTGTCAGAAATGCCGATTCAGAAGAATATATCCGGCGCTATGCCGGCGTTCTCCGTTCCATACTTCTCCAGCGGGTTCTCATCGGCGAAGATTCCTATTACGTCAGATCTCTCATCGGGGTGCTTCTGCTCCCCCGCGACGGAGCGTCTCTGGATGAAGTCCAGAGGAACTCATATAACACATTGAACAACGCATCCCGCTCCCCCGACAGAATCCTCTACTTTGACGAGCGCATCAGGAAGGAAAGCCTGAATCAATACTCCCTGATTACTCATATACAGACAGCTGTGCGCCACAATGAGTTTACCTTCCGTTATCTTCCTCTGCTCAATCAGATGGGCGGGAGAGAAGGGTTTGTCTTAAGGCTTCACTGGGATCAGCCTTATACTTTTCAGGAATTGACCGTTTATGCGGAAAAATCCGGCCTGATTCACGAATTGCATAAAATGTCCACGCAAATGCTCTACAACGATGTCAGGATTCTCAGAAGCCGCGGCGTGGAAGGCAGGATTTACGGTATGCTCAATACATCGCTGCTTCTGGCGGAAGGTTTCGCCGACAGAGTCATCAACACCCTCGAAACAGCGAATTTCACTGTAAATGATGTCGGTTTCGTCATTTTTGACAATTCCCATTTTCAAATGAAGAGTTTTATTGTTCAAAATATCACGATTCTGAAAGATTACGGTTTCGATTTAATTCTCGACGAGTCGCGAAGTTCGAATAACTCGCTCGATACGTTATTAACTGTTCCCATTGATAAGATAATATTGAAAAGGGAGATTCTCACAGGACTGGAAAGCGATGAGAGAAAGAAAATCTATATTCACAATATACTCAGGATGATGAATGATCTGGATTATACAACCATTGCCGACGGAGTCGAATCAAAGGAGATTCAGAGCTATCTCAAGAATGAAGGCATTTCCCTGTTCCTGGAAACTCCGTCCAACAAGCCGGTTTCCATTGAAGAGTTGATTCAGGGCTGATCGCTATTATCGTAAAATCCGTGAATGGCAAAAATATTCAATAGAATGACACCGCAGAACAGCAGGGAAATGACCGACAGAAAGGTTTCAGAGACATATTTCCAGAGCGATGTATTCATACTCATATAGAGGATGAAGATTACGGCGAACCAGACTTCGCTCCAGAGAACAAGAGCCCTCCGCTGTTTTCTCTTAATTTCTGGCGTAAAGATTTCCTGGCCGTTATTGTGTACCGAATTGTACTCCGAGAGGATATTCCTTATGGGACTGTAGAGCGATCCGATGAAGAATAGAGGTATGGCCAGCAGAAAATAGATATGGTAATAAAAGCGGTAATGGGGAGAATCCAGAAAAAAGAGAACCGTGCTAACGCCCAGATAGACCAGAAGGAAAATCTCAAGGCGCGTCAGCCTGTCGGTTTTGAAATAATAGATTGAAAAAGCCGAAAACAGGATGAATAAAGCTAAAAAGGAGCCGGCCGTATTGACCGAAAAAACCCAGCCCAGCCATATCTGCAGAAAAGCCAGCGAAACAAGTATGAAGCTGAACTCCCGGGGTAAGCCGAAAGGTCCTCTGATAATTTTACCGGGGAGTGAGTCCGGTTCTCTCAGGTTCTCTTTGCCGAAATGGAAAAACTTGCTCATCTCAAAGAAAAACATACGATCCCCCGAGATGTAATACTCTCCCTCTCCATATCCGTGATAGGGATCTTTCTCGCTGCGCATCAAAGCCAGAAAAGTTTCGATCGATCCCTGATATTCCATATCCTGTAAATGGCTCAAACCGTCGTTCAGATAGGCTTCTTCTTTATTGATGACCATATGGTACTGGGAATAGGGGAAAACCAGGTTGAGGATCCGCGGTTCGCCCCGGTAATCCTCCACAGCAAACTGCCGGCAGATATGGGAGAGAACCATCTGCTCCTGTTCGTATTTCTGCCCCGGACCGAAGATCAGCATGATCCCAGCTCCAGAAAGGAATAGACCCCTGTCAGGACGAAGAGGAGAAGATAGAGATTCCCCGCCAGAATCTGGTAAATATCTCTGCTCCAGGGAACCATGGATATGGCCACTCCGGCGCAGAAGAGCAGAATCCAGAGTATGGTTATATTGGACTGGTGGTTATTGATTATACAGTCAGTGTACTCTCTGTTGTTGATATTGATTGAATTGTAACGGCCCACGATTGTCCGTTCGAAGAAAAAGCTGCCTGTAAAAATAATGATCATGTAAATATTGTAGAGAAAGAAGATATTGCCGCTTACCCCTAAGTAGTTGTAATAAAGGGCGATAGTAAAAGCCGGATATATGAGAAATAGAAGTAGCTCTCGGAAATGCACTTTATCGGTAAAAAACAGATAGCCGAGCAATAAAGTGAAAAGAGAAGCTGGCAGAATAATAAAATTTCTTCCCAGGTGCATCAGCTGCATTACCTGAAGCAGAAAACCGGAGAACATCATCGTTGAAAAGACAGAGCGTCCGGAAAGTCCGAGGGGGCCCCGGAAGACCGGCGAAGTTTTATCGAATCTTTTCTCCTTCCGGTTCGTGTCCACCAGAGAGAAGCTGTTTCTGAGATGAAGGAAAAATGCAATATCCCCCTCCACATCTATCAGGCAATCGAGAATGCTTTTCAGAGGGTCGGTTTTTTTTCTGAGAATATCTATAAAGGTATCGATAGGACCCTTGTATGTTACAGTGGCGCGGGGATGTTTTCCCCAGTTTACCGAACACTGCCCTGCAGTAAAAGACAGGTAATAGCTCTCTCCGCTGCTGCTTTGTATATTGAGAATGGGATCGTATTCAGGATCGAAAGGAGATTGTCGATAGGTTTCAGATATCACTTCCAGTAAATCCTGGTATTTGCCTGTCTGATCGAATACCATAATTCAATATTAGTCCAAACGGCTCTCTTTTCAAGCAACTTTCTCCCATTTTCGTCGAATCGGCGGGGATATTCTCTCTCCTTCGACGAAAATGCCTGAATCTCTGTCGTTTTTACTCTTTTTGTCCTCTTGGCACGATTTTGGCAAGATCCTGTTACATGGGAGGATATACCATTTATGACAGGTTGCAATCTATCAGCAGATTTTTTTCATTTCAATTATTCCAATCATCTCGGCGGATTTTTAGAAAGGCTTGAATATCCCATGTCTTATGAGTTCCATATGGTGCTTAATGTACGGACGGAAAGAGGGGAGCGAATACAGAAGTTTCATCTGAACAGCCGGTTCCGCAATGATGAGTGCCGGTTTATCCCTCTTATCCAGCTCAGAGCGGGAGACGCGACATTCCGAAAACTTTTTTCCGGTATCGCGGAAATTTCAGACCTCTACAAAGATGGTGATATCACCGTGACGGGTGAGGCTTATTTAATGGGAGCCCTCTCTGATGCACTCAAGCAGTATTACAGAAACGGCGGGGGCGCATGATGCTGTACAGGGAGCTGGCCATTTTTCTGGATGAACTGAATTTTAAAATCAATGACGGGATCGAGCGCTTGATCAACATTGTTACGGAAAGTGAAAGTTTCACAGTGACAATATTTAATGGAAAAGGGTTCCTGAGCCATACTTTTTGCGATGACCCTCATCTTGCCATACGGATCAATGAAAAACATCTCCGCTGCATGATGGATTGCCGGTACGGAATACTTGATCTCTATATAAAGGGAAAAATGAAAGCCGGAGGCGATCTGCCTCTTCTTCTCTCTTTTGTTATGGCGGTAGGGCACTATCAGGAGACAGTCAGCCGTGACAGACTGCATTGCTGTGTTTAACAAGACGAAATTGACCTGTTATCGACAAATGTGACGACTTTTTGCTTAATTAAGTTAAAAATCCATAATGGCATGATTATTGCAAGATGAGTGGTGTATTCATATTCAGGAGAGAAAAGTGAAAAAAAACATCAGAAACAGTTTATTGTTTATTATATTTCCGGTTCTGATCGCCGCCGCGGGATGCAGCAATATGCTCACCACGGTTTATATGGATCCGGAGGATCTACGCAATGAAGAGCCTTCTCCGGCGTCGGCGCTTACGGCTACTGTTTATTCGCCGGTGGATTTCGGCGCCGATAGTTCTCTGTCGGAAATTTCCCTTGAGCTGATATGGAGCCGCGAAGTATCGGGCTTTGATGTTGCCGATATGGTTCCCGCCAATGCGGCTGTTTCCTCTTTTTCCGGAGAAGGGGACAAGTACGTTTTTACTTTGAAAGCTCTTTCCGAAGGCCTGGTCGGTTTCTCCATCTCCTCAGGCGCGCTTGACGGTGCGGATCTGAAGGAAGATATCGTCTATCAATATAACTTCAATCCCGCGGCTCTGACTCTGTCCATATCATCGGATGAAACAGTGATCACCAATCAGACATCAATTCCCGTCTATTTTGATTTCTCCCATGATGTCGAGGGCTTTGATTCCCCGGACATTTCGGTTCTCGGCGGTACGCTGAGCGGATTCTCGGGAAGCGGCAGCTCCTGGTCGGGCAATCTTACTTTCACTTCCGACGGCTTCGCGACTGTCTCGGTCAATACCGGTGCGGCCAACCATCCCGATTATGAGGATATCCTGAGCGGATCGGCCAGTTTTTCCATCGAATATGACGGAACAGATCCCGAAGGGGCTCTCTCCACTTCCATCGGCGAAGGTGATTCGACAGGCCATGGTTCACTGGCTTTTTCTCTTGATATAAGCGAAGAAACCGAAGCTATAGACAGTTCCGTCATTCTCGTGACAAACGGGACGATTTCCCATTTTTCCGGAAGCGGCGACTCCTATACTTTCGATGTTACACCTCTGGCAGCCGGAACAGTCAAGGTTGAGCTTCCCGCCGGCGTTCTCGTCGACAAGTCCGGGAATGAAAGCTCGCAAGCCGACTCGTTCTCCTATGTGTACGATTCCACTCTTATCGGTGTCAATATTACAGGTTCTGTCGGTTCGGTCAGCAACAGCCCGGCGGTTGCCGCATCAGTGGTTTTCAGCGAGCCGGTTACAGGTCTCGAAGCGGCGGATTTTACTGTGACAAACGGAACCGTAACGGGATTGACCGGTTCGGGCGACACTTATGAGGTCACTCTGACTGCCGGTTCCGACGGGGTTGTTTCTCTTGCTCTCCCATCCGGTGCTGCTGTAAACGGAATAGGAGCGCCCAATGCCGCGTCATCCTGGACTTATCAATATGACGGTACGGAACCTGCGGCCGTTTTTTTCGACCTTTCGAAAATCGGTACCGGAACCGGTATCGGATCCGGCGCTTATTCTGATGAATACATTTTCCTTGACTTGAACAGCGATTACAGCGGAGACGCCGGGAGCGGGCTCTCATATGAATACACGGTAGATTTGGGCTCAACCTGGAAAACCTTCAATCTCATAGGTGTTATGCTTACGGAGAACAGAACATACGCGGGCATTAATATTCGTGTGAGCGATGAAGCCGGCAACATGACCGAGGGCTCGGCATTGACAAACATCACGATTGATACGGTCGCCCCTGATGCTCCTGTCGTCATAATCGGCACCGATCCGGTCAATGCATCCAATTACAGTTCTTTCGCTTTTAACTTGAGCGGGGGTGAAGCGGGCATTAATTACTACTATTCCATTCGTTCCAGTGAGGGACCGGGGGAAATCACCGGATCGGGGGTATTTGACGGTTCGGGAGTATCTTCCGTTGTTGAAGATCTGTCCGCTCTGCCGGACGGGACAATCACTGTCCGGGCAACGGCGGAAGACCATGCCGGCAATATGAGTTCCGGCGGCACCGACGGAGCACCTATGGACACCGAAATTCCCGCGGCTCCCGTTGTCTCGATAACATCCGGCGATACCATCACAGGCGCCGATCCCACTATCGGCTTTGAAATTACAGGCGGAGAAGCGGGAAATGAATATGAGTATGTCATAACCTCTTCCGCCGGAGGATCGATCTTCAGGGAAGTCAAAACCTTCGATGTTTCAGGCGGCAAAAGCTTTTCCGGTATTGATTTATCGGCTTTCCGCGACGGCGTGCTCTCGGTTTCCGTTGTACAGACCGACGATGCTGGCAATGCCGGCCCTGCCGGTTCCGATTCGGTGGTACTGGATTTGAAAGCATTCAATGATCCCGATTTCGACTTTGCCATCAACAGCACCAATGTTACCGACGGATCCGTTACGCTAGTGGGCGAACCGGGCTCAAGCTATTCCTATACAATCTATTCCACCGGCGGAGGCGACGTTCTCTCCGGTACGGGAACATTTGACGGCACGGGCCAAAAAACTATCGACGGACTGGATTTCAGCGGTATGGCCGACGGATATCTGATTCTTATCGTGGATATCATTGACCTTTCAGGCAACAGCAGCATGGCTGTGAGCTTTACGGAAATCGATGCATCGGCTCCTCCCTTAACAACAGCAGCGGATTTTTCGGCGGAAACGGGATCGGTCAATTTCGATATGTCCTATCACGGCAGCCAGACCGTTCCAAGCGGTATTGTCAAATTCGATACTGATGTGCTCACGGGGTCTGACTACGATGATGAGATCCGGTTCTCCGATCTGGAGGATGGCGAATTTTTCACCGTTGCCGGCGGGGCCGGTTTCAATACCATCGACCTTTCGGAATACTCCTCTGCCGATGTGACAGTACAGGCGGGACAGACTGGAGAAGACGACGGAAACATCGTCATCACCCTTCCCTCAGGGGGAACGGCTACCATTCTCTACAGCGATTTTCAGAGACTGGAGTTCTGTTCCAATAACTTTACCGGAAGCCCCCATGCCATTGAACTGGATACAGCGGACGGTACTCTCTGGACATTCAGCGATACTCAGTTCGAGCTTCATACCACCGTTGGCAATTACAAAGCGGGAATCATCTACTTCGAAGGTTCTCTGGGGCTTAACTATCAGCTCGATACGGTTTTTGATCCCCAGACCGACATGAACAACAGAAACGGACTGATTATCTTCGATTATCAGGATACGGACAATTACAAGTATATCAGGGCTTATGCCAAGGCCGACCGGTGGACTATAGGAGAAGTGGTCGATGGAGCAGAGGCAACATTAGCCACGCTTAACGAATCCATCGATGACGTGGCAGCCAATCCGCTCCAGCTCCGCGTAACCGGTGCGGAAGGAAAAACCGCTGAACTGTGGTCGGGCGGCATAATGAAGGTGTCCTATACATTCGCCGATGTGCTCAACGACGGATATTTCGGACTGACCAATGATGTAGCCCATACCGTTTTCTCCATCGATATGACTCCCTCCAACTGGGCTCCCTATGCGCGGAAATTCGAAGAAAAATTCTCCCGGTCCACATCCATGACGGAAGTGACTGTGGATATCATCGGCGGCGCTGTGGACTACGAGGGAGATTATCTTGAGATCAGCGAGCTGGGAGATACTTCCAACGGAACCCTGACAGACAATGGTGACGGGACTGTGACATTTATTCCCAATGCCAGCTTCTACGGTGTGGAAACCATCAGCTATACCATCACCGACGGGACCAATGAAACGGTTTCGGAAATCAGAATAGACGTGCTCCCCTGATAGAGCCGGGGAAAACAGAAGGAGATCCAGTGAAAAGGAATCGTTTGCTTTACTATTACATGATGATAATCATTATCGGACTTATAGGGGATTTTATCCTCAACGGACCCTATTTCAGTCCGTTTCTCACTTTGCTTCTCTGCATTTATCTTATCAGAGAGAGCAGAAACAGCTGCCGGACCAGAATCTGCGATCATTCATCGCCTTATGAGCACTGGCACAACATTTCCGATTGGGAAGTCGTCCAGTCCTATCTGTCATCCCTGAGACTCAGTGATGACAGGAAGGCTCTTGCAGTTCTCATAAAGCCGGAAATTCCCGAATCCCACTACTCATCCTCGGGGAACCGCTACCCGGTCAATGCTGTCCGGGAGGAGATCGCCTTCCGGCTTAACAAACTGATCAGGAAAGTGGATTTCGTAGGGAAGAAGGGCGGAACGGAGTTTCTTATAATCCTGGAAGCCATCGAGGGACAGAATGCAGCGGGGATACTTGCCCGAAGACTGATCAAAGCGCTTGCCGAAGATTTCACATATAAGAATTCAGTATACCCGGTCAACCTGAATCTCGGTGTTACATCTGTGGAGAAGGGGCACAACGCAATCGATGTTATGGCCAGGTGCCGGCTCGCTCTTTCCGATGCTGTCGAGCTGGGTGCCAACACATTTGTCATTTCGGGCATGGGCGACAGTGATGACCAGAACAGAGGGTCCCGTCTGGAAATGGCTCTAAAAGAAGCTCTCGGCAATGATGAAATGGAAGTTTTTCTTCAGCCCAAGTGCCTGGCCGGAACGGGAGAACTTGTCAGCATGGAAGCTCTGGTCCGCTGGAACCACCCTGAATTGGGGCATATTCCTCCCCAGGAGTTTATCCCCATTGCAGAAAACAGCGGAATGATCGGCTCGATCAGCCGTTTCGTCTATTTTCGCGCTTTTGAAATGCTTATGGAGTTTTCCCGGCTTGGCTACTCTCATCTCCGTCTTGCTCTCAATGTATCGCCTCTGGAAATTCACGACGGTACACTTGTCAAAAATCTGACTAACGGTCTGCTCTTTACGGGAATCGATCCCCGGAAAGTGGAACTGGAAATCACCGAAGGCTCACTTCTGATCAACAGCCAGACCGCCAGAAGCATTCTCGATGAAGTGAAGAGTCTTGGGTTCCAGATCTCAATTGACGACTTCGGCACCGGGTATTCCACTTTCGGATATTTAAAAAACTTCCAGTTCGATACCTTGAAAATCGATAAGAGCTTTATAGATCAGATCCAGATGGATAACAATTCAAGAGCTATCGTCCAGGCCATTATCGCTATGTCCCGGACTCTTAATCTTCAGACGGTGGCGGAAGGTGTCGAGACTCAGGAACAGTATGATATTCTGAAAGAACTGGGCTGTGATCAACTTCAGGGGTATTTCTTCGGCAGGCCGATGAATTTCGATGATTTTGTTAATTATCTTGGTGATACATCGGTGAAAAAAAGCGACAGGATGAATCTTCCCTTAAGGTGATGTCAGATTAGTCTTCTCCCTGCTGTTTCGACTCACAGGAACAGGAAGAGGAAGACGTTTCCCCCTTTGAAGTCCTCCCTGAAAATCTGCGCCGGACTTCGCTGAGGATTGGAATGATCCGCATATAGAGCCGTTTGAGAGGTTCAGACTGTCCCCCCGGGGATAAATGAAGAGGAACTGACTGTCAGCTGAATGGAAAAGCCCTTATCTTCAATGCGCGCCAGCAGAGCGCTGCAGCACCGGTCTCCCAGTTCCTTCAGATTCATATCTATGACCGATAAAGGAGGATCTGTTAAGTCCGATACGGGGTATCTGTCAAAGCTTATGATCGATATGTCCCGCGGAACGGCTATCCCCTTCGAAGATAAACCGGAAAGCAGCCCCGATGCGCTGATAGATCCACAGCAGATAACCGCATCATGATTCATGATTTCCTTTTCCGCGGCAAGGGCGAAATCCCTTCCGCCCTCCATGCCGTTTTCAACTGTTTTTACAGTAAGCCCCACCTTTTCAAGACCGTGGCCGTTCAGAAAGTCCCTCACTCCGGCCAACCTCTTGCCGCTGATCAGTTTATCCTTTTTCTCCCTCAGGCAGAGAAAGTTTCTTCTCCCCCGGGAGTAGAGCTCTTCGGTAGCCTGATGACCGGCCACTGTATTGTTAAGATCCACCCAGCTTGCGTCACGGCCGTCTCCCGGATCGCCGATCAGAACAAAGGGGAAGTTCATCCTGATCAGACTGTCTGTCAGGTCTTTTTCAGCCAGACCGGCAAAGATGAGAAACCCGTCGATCCTGCGGCTGAAGATATATTTTTCCAGCTGCTCCATGAGAGGCTTGTCTTTCCGGACATTCACTATGGAGAGTAAGTAGTCCTCTTCTCCGGCTCTGTATTCCACGCCGTTGAGGATTTCGTAGACATAGGGGTTGGAAGACCAGTCCCAACCCTCGCCGAGACCTTTGACGACACAGATATTCCCGGTCCTCTGTCTGACCAGATTTCTGGCTGTACTGCTGGGATGATAATCAAGCTCCGTCATAACGGCCCGGACCTTTTCCTTTGTAGAAGAAGATATGCGGCTGCTTCCGTTGATGACTTTGGAGACTGTCGAAATGGATACACCTGATTCCCGGGCCACATCCTTAATGGTTATGCTCATCTTATCCTCTTTTTATGGGAAAACGATTTCACAATTTATTATTGTATAATATAAATATTTTGACATAAAGCAAAAAATAGCTTTAGTATTGTTAAAAATGATGAGAAAACGTTTTCGCAAAAAGGCAGGATACTAATTTTGACTCTTATAAGCCGAAGCCTTTCCCAGATGGCTTTGACCGTTCTCCTCTTTCTGCTGGTCACGGGTGCTGTGGAAATCCTGATTTATGTGTTTGCCAGGAAGGTCCTCGGGAGAAAGAGCGCTGCGGTTCCCATGTTTCTCGCACCGGCTTTACTGGGGCTGGTTTTGCTCATCCTCTATCCCCTCATCTATTCGGTTATTCTGAGTTTCAGCAATATGAATCTCCATCATTTCCGGAACCCCGATTTCAGTCTGGCTCTCGGGTGGAGAAATCTCTCCAGACTGTTTACCGAACCTGTTCTTAGGGAGGTGAGGATCTATGCGCTTTTTTTCAGAACCGCGCTATGGAGTTTCATACAGATCTGCCTGCAGACTGTTCTGGCCTATCTTCTGGCGCTTTCGCTGGAAAAGCCGATCCGTTTCAAATGGTTTTTCCGGGGGATTCTCATTCTCCCCTGGGCCATTCCCGGCGTACTCGCCATAAATGTCTGGGTTCTGGATTTCAATTACACCTTCGGGGCAGTGAATCTTCTGCTTAAAGCCTTGCGGGGAGAGCAGGCCATGATTCACTGGATGTCCAGCCCCTTCTGGAATTACACCGCCATGACCATAGTGAATCAATGGCTCGGCTTTCCCTTTCTCATGGTTATTATTTCCAGCGCCATGAAAAGCGTTCCTCCGGAGATGTACGAGGCTTCAGAGCTGGAAGGAGCCGGCGCCGTCACCAGAGTTTTCCGAATTCAGATCCCTCTGCTGGCACCCCTTATCGCTCCTGCTGTTCTTCTCATATTTACAGGGAATTTTATGGGTTTCGAGATTCCCTATTTTCTCAATCAGCACAATCTGGAGACTTCGGACTTTCTGGCCACGGCTCTGTTCCGCATGGCCTTCGTCTACAATCAATACGGCTATTCCGCTGCCTTCAGCTGGGTCCTGACAGCCCTGCTGTCTCTTATTTCCATCGTTTTCATAAAAAAAACGAAAGGTTTTAAAGGGGTGACGGAATGAAAAGAAGCCGCCCTGCAAATAAAATAGGTCTGACGGTCGTCTATCTCTTTCTGATTGCCGTCTCCCTCTGGGTGCTCTTTCCCATGTGGCGGGTTCTCTCTGTGGCCCTTCGTCCCGGCGACCGCCTGCTATCTACGACGCTGGAGCTTTTTCCCTCCGATGCGACACTGCAGAATTTCAAGGCGGTTATTCAGGATCACGATCTTCTCCTCTGGCTCTGGAACTCTCTCATCATCTCCCTGACGACGGCTTTTCTTGGCGTTTCCATTGCCGCCCTGTCATCATACGCTCTGTCCCGATGGACTTTCCGGGGAAGGAATGCCATGCTCATCGCCATTTTCTGCACGCAGCTTCTCCCGCAGACCGCCATGATGATCGCGTCCTATCTGATGATTCTCAAATTGAATCTGGTTAACACCTACATGGGAATTATCATCGCCTATTCCATTAAGGCGGTTCCCTTTTCCATATGGATTCTCAAAGGGTACTACAATACCATTCCCCGGGAGATCGAAGAGGCCGCCTCTATCGACGGAGCGGGACAGGTCCGTATCCTTTACCGTATTTTTCTGCCTCTCGCCGCACCGGCGCTTTCAATAGTTTTTCTCCTCAATTTCATGTCGGGATGGAACGAATATCTCTTCGCCCGCATCATTCTGCAGAAGAGCGAGCTGGCGACCTGGCCCCTGGGGCTGACGAGGCTTTCCGGGCAGTTCCTCACTTCCTGGGGGGATTTTTCAGCCGCTTCCCTGATTATCGCCGTTCCGGTTGTCGTCCTGTTTCTCTTCTCCTCCCGCTATCTCCTTTCGGGATTAACGCTGGGAGCTGTTGAAGGCTAGGGCCGTCCATACTAGAATTGACTCATGAGACTATGGTCACTCGATCCCCGGTACCTCGACTCCAAAGGAATCGTAGCCCTTTGGCGCGAAGCGCTTCTGGCTCAGAAAGTATTAGCGGGGCAGACGAAAGGATACAGAAATCATCCCCAGCTCATCCGTTTCCGCGGGACTGCCGATCCCCCCGGCTCCATCGCCGAATATCTTAGCGTGGTATGCGACGAAGCGGACCGCCGGGGCTACCGCTTCGACAGAACGAAAATCCTTCCCGACCGGCTGGGTGTCAAAATCAATGTCACGGAAGGGCAGGTGGCCTATGAAATGGAACACCTGAAAAAAAAGCTGAAGGCACGGGACCCTTCAGCTCTGGAAAAAATACTCTCTTTAGAGATTCCTCCTGTTCATCCTCTGTTCACTGTCGTGCCCGGCGATGTGGAGGACTGGGAAATCACATAGGATTTTCCCCGATGAATTTTTCCGCGTCCAGTGCGGCCATACAGCCCGTACCCGCTGATGTAATAGCCTGACGGTATACTTTGTCCTGAACATCTCCGGCCGCGAAAACGCCGGGGATACTGGTTTTCGTCGTCCCTTTTTCGGTGACGATGTAACCGTCTTCATCGGTATCGATTACACCCCCGAGGAAATCCGTATTGGGTTTGTGTCCGATGGCATAAAAGAGCCCTTTCGCCTCCTGTTTGAATTCCTCGCCGGTTTTTACGTTTTTCAGAATAACATGATCGAGTGTATTCTCTCCGCCCACATCGACGAGGACCGTGCTCCAGAGCACTTCGATCTTTTCATTGGCCAGAACTCTGTCCTGCATGGCCTGAGAGGCTCTCAGCTCATCTCTTCTATGGACGATGTAAACTTTGGAACCGAATTTGGAGAGGTGCATGGCTTCTTCCATGGCCGTATCTCCCCCTCCGATTACCACCAGCGGCTGATTCCGGAAAATAGGGAGGGCGCCGTCGCAGACCGCGCAGGCGGAAATCCCTTTCTGCCAGAAGTCCTCTTCGTGGGGAACGTGCATTCTCTTTGCCGTGGCCCCGGTAGCGATGATAACCGCCTGGGCTTCCTCTTCGCGGGAAGATGTCTTTACTTTAAAAGGTCTGCTGGAAAAATCAACAGATTCGACAGTTTCCATCAGGAACTCGACTCCCTGACCTTCGGCCTGTTTTTTCATATCGGCCATAAGCTGGGGGCCGGTTATGACATCGGGGAATCCGGGAAAGTTTTCGATTTCATTGGTGGTCGTCAGCTGTCCGCCGGGGGCGACGCCGCCTGCCATCCATCCTTCGAAAAGCAGAGTGCTCAATCCGGCTCTCGCTGAATATATGGATGCTGTGTGGCCGGCCGGTCCCGATCCGATGATAATTATGTCTTTCATACAATGAGTTCTCCTATTACAGACACTAAAATAATGAATTTTTATCGAATAAGCAACTATATATTAAAAAATATATATAGCAATTCAATATACTACAGCTTGGAGAGCTTTTTCAACAGATGAGCCTTGTTCTCAGCCACATATTGCTTCAGTTCTTCAAAATCCTCGACGGTCTCCGTCGCGCTTCCCGAAAGAATCAGGACCCTGTTAACCCATTTGTACCACAGATAGTGTTTCATCAGCACGGGTCGGTAGCCCATGGCATTGAGGCGGGCATCGATGGTTTCATCGAGATCGAGGTGATTGGCGGTTCCCGTCGTATACAGGACATCGCCATCGACCATAATATAGATGACGCAGCGGCTGAATCCCCGGGAGAGACAGTCGTCATTTCGGAAGCCCTCCAGTTTGAGGTCCAGCGAACCGAGTTTCAGATTATACCCCTGCAGACGGAGCGCTTTTCTCAGTTCAGCCAGTTCTTTCCGGACCTCGCTGATAACCTGCATATCGCCGCGGTTGGTTTCGAGAAGCCGCCGCCATTCTCTCAGAGACGTTTCGTAGTGGGGAAACAGTTTGGGATGATTGGACAGCCAGATTGTCGTATCGGAAAGAAGGATCCAGGCCGACGAGAAATGCTCATTTATATCATTGATAATTTTTTCTAAACGCTGTCTCATAGAACCACCTGATTTATACTATATTTATAGTACAGGGGAGTTTTTTTTGAAAGTTCTATTATTATCGGATGTCCACGGAAACAGCGAAGCACTTGAAGCGGTACTGGTTGAGCCGGAAGCACGGGAGTGCCGGGAAATCTGGTTTCTTGGTGATCTGGCCGGTTACGGGCCGGAACCGGAGATCTGTTACAGCATGCTAAAAAAAAGAAAAGCCCTTATTGTTCCTGGAAACCACGACCTTTATTTCGGCGGAAGAATGAGTAGCGATTTCTTTTCCGCTGAAGCGGCAAGGGCTCTTATTTTAACCAATCCCCGGGTCGGGAAGGAGTTCCGGGAAGTCATGAAGCACAGCCCCTTAAAAAAACGCCGTAAGGGTTATACCCTTGTCCACGGCAGTCTTATCAATCCCTCGTCGGATTATATCCTGAACGCCGATGATGCTCTGCAAAACTTCCGTCTTCTCAAAGGTCATGGCCTTTTATACGGACATACTCACCGCCAGGGCTGTTTTCTGTATGACAGAGGGGAGATACTCTGGCTGAGACCCTCATCGGGAGAGGTCCTTTCCTTCAGGGGAAAAAAAATCCTTATCAATCCCGGCAGCGCCGGCCAGCCGAGAGATGGCGATCCCCGTGCCCCCTGGGCTGTCCTCGATACAAGAGCGAAACAGATCACTTTTTACCGTTCCGAATACGATGTAGCTGCTTATCAGAGGAAAATGCAGGAGATCGGCGCATCAGATTTTCTTCTTTCCCGCGTGGAAAAGGGCTTATAATCTTCAATCACCTTATCCTGGAGTTGACGGTTTTTATTTCTTTTTGTATATTTCGAGTAGAAATATATCTAATAGAGGTATTTAGTGCTTGATAAAATCATTCTGGGAATACTGACTCTGAAAGATGAGCAGACCGCATACGATCTGAAAAAGGCCATGGACAGGAGCATCAATCATTTTTATACAACCAGTTTCGGAAGTATTCATCCGGCTCTGGTCAAAATGGAAAAGAAAGGGCTGGTTTCCATCCGTGAGGAAATTAAACAGGGGCGGTCCCGCAAGGTCTATTCCATCGAAGAGGAAGGCAGGAAAGTGTTTTCACTCTGGCTCGATAAGGAAATGGAACCGGTAAAGATCAGGGAAAGCTCTCTGGTGCATATTTTCTTTTTCGGATTGCTGGAACGGGAGAGCCGGAAGAGGATAATCGAGTCATACCTTGAGGAAATAGAACAGACAAAAAAAGTCCTGGAAGCTTTGAAAAAAGACTATGAAGGAAAAGATATTCCCGACAGGTTCCGGGAAGTTGCTGAATATCAGATGCGCACTCTCGATTTCGGTATTGACCACAGCTCCTTTATGGAAGAGTGGTTCAGCCGTTTCCTCGAAGGAGAAAAAGGAGAATAATATGATACTGAGAATAGGATTAATCATTCTTGTTGTGTTTATAGCCGCAGCCGTCGTGCTGATCATACCGCTGCTGAGACAGCCGGATTTCGCCGAGCCGACAGGATCAATGAAAATCGGAACTCATCTGTTTACGGTCGGCGGCGGAGACGGGGAGAGCAGAATCATCCCCGTAAGAGTCTTTTATCCCGCTGCAGATGACGCTGATGGAGAATATCTGCCGGCTATGGACAGCCGTATAGCCAAAGCCTTTGCGGAACTCTACGGTTTTCCCTCATTCGGGACAGATGAAGCGCCTTCCCATTCCCTGATTGATGTTCCGGCGGCCGAAGGTTCTTTCCCTGTGGTCCTCTTTTCTCACGGCGGGTTTTCCTACAGTACGCAGAACCTCTCCACATTAGAGGAACTGGTTTCCCATGGATATATCGTTCTGGCCGTTTCTCATATAGAAGAGGCTGTGTTATCGATTATGCCTGACGGTTCAGCAGTACCTCTTGGTGACCCCTCCATTATTAAAAAATCCATGAAAACTCCTAAAGATGAGATCCGGGCTTACGCCGGCAGGCTGGAACGGCTGAAGGGGAATGAGTCAGCAGAAGTTAAGCGGAAACTCTACAGAGAACTGGGAGATACGTTCTACAGAGATCTGGAGGGTTATCTGGATACAAGGATAGGTGATTTTAATCTTCTGATCGGCAGTCTGGAACAGCTGAGAACCGAAAATGCTTTTCCAGGGGCACAGCAGATGGATCTGGAAAAGATCGGTATGTTCGGCCATTCGCTCGGCGGAATCACAACCGCCTATATATGCAGTGAAGAAAACAGTCCGATTCTCGGAGGGATAGACCTGGACGCGCCGGTCATCACATTCGATGACAGAAATCCCGTACCTGCCGGTCCTTTTGCCTATTTTTCCAGTACGGAGACCTCGCTTCCGGGCGCCGGAAAAATCGATATGACCGGTACCAACAGATATTATGTGTCCGAATCGGAACAACCGGTTTTTACAAAAACGTTTATTGGCGCGGCCCATTACAATTTCTCCGACTTCAATTTTATGCCGCCCATTGTCAAATTCACACCCATGCTGGGAAGCGTTGACCCTATATCCATGTCAAAAGAGATGAACAGGGCTGTACTGGATTTTTTTGATTACCTGCTAAAAGACGGCGGAATACAGTCCTCTTTTTCCGGTGAGTAAATGATTTGATTTCTCCTATTCGTGAGCTTATATTGGTATTGCGGAGAAGGAGAAAACAATGAACTGGAAAAAGATTATGTTTATAGTAGGAACTGTCGCGCTGATTATCGGCGCCGTAGATCCTCTCGAAGGATCGGTGGTTATTCTGGCGGGCTCCATTCTTGTTTTTATCAGTGCCCGGTTGACCGGTGATCCCTTCAGGAAGCAGTTTCTCATTGCCATGATCATGATATTCGCAGGTGTATTTCTCATGTTCCTTTTCTCATGGCTGGGAGGATTCGGAGGAGACGATTCCATTCTTCCCTGGTGGATGATATTCCTGATCATTCCCTATCCGGCCGGATGGATCATGACTCTGGTCGTTCTAATCATCAGGGCGGTCAAAAAAAGAAAAGGGACTCTTTAAAGTCCCTCTTCCAGAAGCGACGGATTCTCCACCAGCTGGCGGAACCGTTTAACCACGCGGGAATAATAATACCCTTCGGATATCCGCTCGTCTATGGAAAAGCAGACATTCATCACATCCTGAACGGAGAGATTGCCCATCCTGTCGGCAACCTGTTCCTTTCTGATGCGGCTGGTTGTGATAAACAGCGAACAGTTACCCCACTCGAAGAGATGATGGGCCGGAGCGTCATTTATACCGATGCTTCCCAGATTGGCTATAAACACAGAGACATGAAGAGCGTCGATGTCAGTCATAGAAAGAGGCAGCCAGCCTCTTCTGTCCATCCACTTGACGGCTCCCGTCACAATATTAACTATTCCTGTGGGGAGTTTAAACAGAAGGTCCATCGCCTTGTCCTGTTCATCCTCCTCGGCTGTTTTGCTGTATTCTACGGCTTTCTTTATCCTTTCGGAGATCATATCCAGTGAATCTCCGGGAGAAAATTTGACAATGACATTCCTCTCGGGATCTTCAACGGAAAATCTGGTCTTAATGACAAAAGCGCAGCTCATTTCATTCCGCTGATAGTAATGTCCGCCCATGATAAAGCGGTTCATATGGGGGAATTCATTAATCGTCTTCATGACGGCGGCAATGAGAATCTCGAAATAGTTGTAGCGCTTCTGTCCATTCCCGTCACGGTTTTCGCTGATATATTTCAGCGTGCCGGTCATTATCAGAGATTCCCTGAGAGTAATCATCGACTCATTGCGGCCTCTCATCAGATAGGGGATCATCCTGTTGAAGATAGGGATCTCTTTGTCGATGAGTTGTCCGTCTTTACGTCTGTAAAACATGAGAAAGATCCTTATTAATTATTTCTTGTTTTTGTAATCAGAACAATCAGAGCCGATGTCAGAACCGCTATTACTGCCAGCAGGGCGATCACCACGATGGAGCGGCGATTATTCTTCGCAAACATTTCCATCAGCTCATCATCGCTGTAAATAGCTTTCAGATCGGGCGGATTGTCCTTGTCAATCATGGCCTGGGCCCAGTCGGCCGGGTAGCCGTAGAAATTCAGTACGGAGGAGGCCATTCCGCGGGCCACAGTGTCAAAAACGCCGTTATGCTCGGTCCGCATCTCCCCGTCCTTGTGTTTTATGAGTAGGAAATGAAACAGTTCGAGCCAGCGGTTCATCATGATATTTCCCATCTCTTCCGATCGGGCGGTCAGAAAGTCTGCAATATCACTGTTCTCTTCCCCAACCATTCGCTCAGCCTCTTCCTCCATCATTTTCTGACGGTCTTTGAAGAGATCTTCCAGTTCCCTCTGCACTTTCCTTATGTCGATGATCATCGCCTTATAGCGGAGAGCCGAGAAATTGGAAACCATATTGAAAAGCCAGTAGGCTGAATTGTCTGAGACCTCAGTCGGGTGGTTGTTCTCCTCTCTCAGACAGGACGGTACGGATGACACACCGCTGTAAACCGGCAGGTATACTGTCATGTAGGTATCGTCGACACCGAACCAGTTGATCCCTCCGATTGAATCGGGAATATTTCTCCGCGACTGGGATATAAAGGAATAACCCGTATACTGCACCGATACAGGGCGGTCATGGCTGTAGTAGTATTCTCTGGCTGTTCCATTATCGGGGCGCAGCCGGTAGGGATAGCTGAATGCTCCCGCCCAGATCCCTTTGGCCATGTTCATATCGGTATCTTCGAAATGATCCCTCATCAGATCCATCAGATCGGAAGAGGTGAGGGGAGCGTCCGCTTTGAACCAGAGGGGAAGGCGGTTCGATATAACGCCGTTTGCCGTTCCCCTTGCCGGAAAATGCCTTTTCACATCGCCGGAAATATAATCCTTCCAGTCTCCGGCGTCGACATTCACTTTACGGAATATATTCCAGAGCCGTCCTTCGGACTGGCGGATATCTGTTTTATTCATAACCGTGTATACGTCGGCAAAGCTGAAATCTTTATCATCACCGTCCCAGAGTCCGTTTTTTCTGGCGAAAGTAATGACATCTTCCGAATAGAGGCAGTTTTCACTATCGTCGAGAGGAAAAGTCGTAATGCGGCTCGAATCGGCATGACCGCTCACATATCCATCGGGAATTCTCATCGCGACCCAGACAGATCCCGTCCCCCTCGGACCTTTGCTTATCATCTCCATGATCCAGGCTTCCTCTTTGTCGGCAATGGAAAAGCTTTTGCCCGGTCCGTAAAATCCGTATTCTTCCGTAAGGGAACCAATGAGCTTAATGGCTTCCCTGGCCGTGGCGGCCTTCTTCAGAGTTAAGGTGGTCAGCAGGCCTGTATCCATTTTTCCATCGTAGAAAAAAGCGGCATCGCCGAGCATGGGGGTAAAGGAAGAGTCCCCGATAACCAGCTGCTTTTCATTCATATGACCGGTAATTCTGTAATTTATTCCCGAGAGATCCACTTCCGCCGTGACCTGTTTCTCCTCCCAGTTGCTCCGTAGAGTTTCTACTGTCCCGGGGGCGTTCTGCTCTCCCGGTGAAAAGGCCATATAACCGCCGTTGAGATTGCTGTCCCGGCTGTAGGAGACCATGACCGATCCGTCTGCCGATGCTCCGGCGGTGACAATAATGCTGGTATTGGCTGTTAGTAGCGGGGAGACAGTAAATAGAAATAAAAAGGCTGTGAAATTAATGATTCTCTGCATATGCTCAAATATCCTTTGACAACTTTTAGTATTATGTACTACTTTGCTTAAATATGAAACTGATAAAGTTTGTATGGGCTGTTCTTCTTACATTAGCCGTTCTGACTGTCCTCGTCATTCTCCCGACCGTTCTCGTGCCGACGGAAGAGGGGCTCAGACTGGATTTCATGTCAGTCCGCCGTCAGTTTATTGTATTGGGGAATTCCCTTGTTTCGGGAGATTTTTTCATTTACAGAAGCGGCAGATATATGCGCAATCTTCTTGAATCCCTGCCCGCCTATACCTATACGACTTTCTACTATGCCCTTTTCGGTTCCATCGTCAGCCTTTTTCTGGGGTTGTTTATGGGGATGTTCCTCCTGCGGTCGAATAAAGCCCGGCTGATCGAAACTGCGGGATTCATCAGTCTCGTTCCCGACTTTATGATAGCCACGATTCTCCAGCTTCTCGTTATAAAACTGACCGGTCTGACAGGACTGAACCTCGTCAGGATCGCTTCGACGGGAAGCGACAGAAAAGCAATCCTTCTCCCTATCATCACAATGGCCGTGACGGCAGGGTTTTATCTTACCAGAAGCATATACAGCCATTCCTATAAAGAACTGGGGGAAGATTTTGTTCTCTTTGCCAAAGCAAAGGGGATCGACAGAAGGAATATCTACATCCGCCACATCTTTCCCTCCGTGGTTAAAAATCTTCGGAGCGATCTGAAAAAATATCTTACGCTGATCATTTCCAATCTTTTCATTATCGAAAGGATCTTTAATATTCCCGGTATATCCAGGCTCTTCTTCACTTTCGCCTACTCTGTGGGCTGGCAGTATACGGGCGCTGCGGGGAAAGGGCGGTTTACGGCTCTCATCTCTACTCAGATTAACGTCGCACTGATCTCTCTCATAGCACTGATCGCCGTATATTTTACGGTTTACTGGATACTCTACGGAATCCTGAGAATCCTTCTTAAGGCGGCTTCCGGTGAATAAACTCAACAAAACCCTGATTCTGGGAATGACGACACTTATTTTCCTCATTCTGGCGGCCATCGCCGGTCCTTCCATAGCCCCCTATCCCGATGACTGGGATGATAAGATCCACACTTCCGAGCAGGAGACTTCCGCATCGCCTTTTCCTCCCTCGGAAGGGCATCTGATGGGAACTGACTTCTACGGATACGATATGTTTTCCATGATTCTCAGAGGGGCAAGATATACGCTCTTTTTCTGTCTCGCCGTTTCGCTCGTCCGGGTGGTTCTCGGAACCGTAGCGGCGCTTTTCCTCGGCTGGCGCTCCCGGGAAATAAAAAGCAGTCCGGTCCTGGGTGGGCTGGCAGCGGTGCCGATTGTTATTTTTCTCTATCTGCTGTTTGCAGGGGTAAGCTATAACTCTCCGGTTCCCCCCTGGATTCTCGCCATATTCCAGGGGATCGTCATCATGCTTTTCGGTCTTCCGGGGGTTATCGGCGTTCTGGAGGAAAAAGTTGCCGACCAGAGAGAGAAGTCCTATGTGGAAGCGGCTGTTTCGTCGGGAGCGGGTCCGGTCCGCATCCTTTTCAAACATATTCTCCCCTTTCTGATTGAACCGATTCTCATCATCTTTTCCCATGAAACCATTTCGGTTCTGACCATTATCGGACAGCTGGGAATTCTTAATATGTTTATCGGCGGTGCGAGAATACAGTTCGACCCCGTCATCTTTCTCTCTATGTCCCACGAATGGGCCGGCTTGATCGGCAACTACAAGGGGTATATCTCAAGCACTTCAAACTGGCTGATCCTTTTTCCCCTGGGGGCCTATTTTCTTGTTCTCGTGGCTTTATATCTCTTTTCAAGAGGATTGGAGAAGTATTTTCACAGGAAGTACGGGAATGCGCCGCATGTTTAGGATTATGTGAAAAGAGCCTCTGAAACACTCAAGGGATAGCCGATAGGGCTTTCAAGGCCAATGCCGCCTTCTCATCATCACTCAGATTTTTCGTCGCTGATGAAATGGTATCGATTGTCTCAGCTCCATGTTTATCGAGGCGCTGCTGCAGCTGTCCCCTGTACTTGTCGAGAAACCACCGGTTCGCTGTAACCAGCAAGGATACTTTTTTTTCCGACAGATCCGGTTCCGTATCGAGCCAGTCTCTTATGGGCTCCTTAAATGTAAAGGCCATTACGGCTCCATAGAGAAATAGGCTGCTGTACGGGGAGAGGTCGAGGCCTTCCAGTTCCGCGGCGGACTTCTCTTCATAGGCTATGGATCGGGATGCCAGACCGGAGCGAAGCATTTCCAGCCAGGGATCGATATTTTCGTTGCTCTCCTCATATATAAAGAGAACAGGAGCTTCCGCTGCAGCCATGGACAGTGCCATAACCGCTAATAGGAATAGAAGAATGACTTTTTTCATATTTCCACTATAGCACATGAACAATAGGGGAAATATTAAGATCTAATAAAATCTTTTTCCCAGTGAACCATGTTCCGGGGCTTCTGTCCCGTCATATAATTGTGTATTCTCATCCCTTTTTCTGTGAATCCGAGTTTTTCCGCAACCCGGCGGGCCGCTTCATTATCCGGGGTGTGATCCAGGGTTATTCCCTTGAAATTGAAATGACTGCGTCCCATCTCAATAAGCAGTTCCGAAGCCCGTGTCATGATTCCGCGATTCCAGTAATCGCGGTTCAGAACGAACCCGATTCCACCGGTATTGTTTTCCTGATCGACGGAATGGAAATCACAGGTACCGATCATCTTTCCGTTTTCCTTCCACACAATAGCGTAAGCCGGAGGAAGCCCCTTTTCCGGACGTTTCAGAAAGAACTCCTCAATACCGGACTCAACTTCCTCCAGGGACCGGTAGGGTCCCCAGGGAAGATTTTTTACCACTTCTTCATCGCTTCCGTATTCGAACATATCCGGTGCATCGGAAAGGCGGACTGATCTCATAATGAATCTGTCGTCAGTCAGCACCGGGATATTGCGAAGCGTCTCAGGAGGAATCATCTTAAGGCCTTTTTAAAGGTAACTTTCCAGTCGTTACCCGTACCAATGGAGAACTTTTCAACAAAGCTTCCCAGATTGGTGGCGATGGCGAAGTTCCCGATTTCATTGTTATAGATCAGCTCGCTGTCTTTTTCCACATCGGAGAAGGTGCGGCAGTAGGGGAGAACGGTATTATACCGGCTCTCGCCTTTGCAGGTTATTTCCGTTTCCACTTTGTCGCCGAACTGAATGCCCATCCTTTCGAAGAAATCAATGGGGATATTGGTCCAGACCATTCCGAAGTGGGGATCTTCTATATCGAGGACTCCGGTCAGAACATCTCCCTTCAGTTCCGGGTCGATGATTTCATGCATGACAATCTCTTCAACCGGGAATTCGGGCCCGACTCCTTCAAAATCGATCACTCCCGAGGCCAGGCGGGCTCCCGTGTAGGCATAGACATCTCTTCCGTGAAAGACATGGGATTTTTCGCTTCCCTTTACGCGGTTGACGCTTTCATCTATTTCCCTTACGGCGACAATGCCGACATGCTTTTTCAAATGTGTCAGAGACCCGTTGTCCGGGGTGACTATATAGTGCCCGTCGGCTGTTTTCGCCACGACGCTCTTTCTTCCCGAACCGACGCCGGGATCGATAACCGAAACAAATACGGTTTCTTCCGGCCAGGCGTGGCAGGTCTGGTAGAGAGAATAAGAGGCTTCCCATGTGTTGAATTGGGGAATCATATGGGTGAGATCGAACATGCGCAGCGAAGGGTCGACTTTTGCCGAAATGCCGTGCATCTGCGAAACGGTTCCCTCGAGAATCCCGAAATCACTCTGAAATACTATCAGTTTATCTTTCATTTTATTTTCCTTAAAGTTATTTTCCATTCGGGGCCGGCCCCGATTTTATAGGTGGCGGAGAAGTCCCCCTGGTGGAGAGCCACTGCGGCCATAAGCATGGAGTTTACATAAATAAGCGGCTCGAGCATACCCACATTGCCGAAAGAACGAACATAGGGAACGATGCTCCGGTATCGTCTTTCCCCTTTATAGGTGACAAGAACTTCAAGCTCGTCGTTGAGTTTGAAACCGGCTTCATCGAGCATTTCTCCGTTGATATTGGTCCAGAGATGGCCGAAACGTATATCCAGGACTTCAACCGTTCCGTCTATCCGGCCTTCTGAAATAAGGGCCTGCTCGATATCCATCTCGATAATGTCATCAACGTTCAATTCCGGACCGACGCCTTCGTAGTCTATAACGCCGGAAGCCAGTCTGGCTCCCGTGTAGGCGTAGACATCCCGTCCGTGGAAAGTGTGGGAATTTTCCGAACCTTTGAGCCTGTTGACCGATTCGTCGATTTCTCTCAATGATTCGATTCCGAATTTCTGTTTCATATGTGTCAGGGTCCCGTTATCGGGAGTGACGATATAATGGCCGGTCGTGGTTTTTGCGACAACGGATTTTCTCGTCGTGCCTACACCCGGGTCGACGACTGAGACAAATACAGTGCCTTCCGGCCAGAACTGCACTGTCTGAAAAAGCCTGTATGAACCTTCCAGTATCTGAAAGGGAGTTATGCCATGAGTCAGATCGTGAATCTCCAGATCTTTGGAGACTCCTTTCGCAACACCGTACATGGCGCTGACGGCGCCGTCGTTCAGGCCGAAATCACTCTGCAAAACCAGTAAGTTATTCATTCAATACTCCTTATCCGATTTACTTATTTAAATGAATGGATTCCAGAAACGTCCGTGATTAATGAAGATCGTCACGGCGACGGATCCGGCGAATATCGTTACGGTAAAAATAATGACCATTATATCGTTGCGGCTGAGCTTTCTCGTATGATACCAGGTCCGCTTGTTGTGCTTGGCGAATCCCCTCAGATCCATGGCATCGGATATGTTGTTTATCCGGTCCAGGGAGGACATAATCAGGGGGAAAATCATCTTGAAATACTCTTTGATTCTTTTGCCGAATTTCTGTTTCTTCGACATCTCCAGACCTCTCGCCTGCTGCGCTTTGGATATGATCTGGTACTCCGAATAGATATCCGGCAGATAGCGCAATGTCAGGCTCACCGTATAGGCGACCTTGTAGTGGAGGCCGATGCGGTTCATACTGGCGGCGAACTCGCTGGGGTGGGTGGTCAGGAAAAACAGCAATCCGAAGGGTATCGTCGCGGCGTATTTGGAGATCTTTGTCAGCTGATAGAAAAGCTGTTCCTCTGTCATGGTGTACCTTTCGGTAATGGTGAACAGAACATGCTCTGTTCCGTAGAGCCGGACACCGTAGCGGGGATCGAAGATGAAGGTCATGATAAAGTTCAGCGTAACGAAGAAAGATATGTAATAGAGCACGACTTTCAGATCGCGGAGTTTTATACCCGATACCCGGAAGGTGAGGACAGCCAGAACCATTACGACACCTATGACTCTTACGTCGAAGGTGAGCATGACAGTAAATGTCATGGCCAGAAATCCGATGAGCTTACTCACACCGGAGAGATTGTGAACAAAAGAATCCGCCTCGTTGTAATTGAACAGCTTTTTCATTTATCCCTCCGCAAAGCCGTTTCATGGCTTATAAACCTGTCAACCAGGGATTTGGGGTTATCAATGCCTATATGCCGGGCGATATGATAGATCGATGTTTCCTTGAGCGATCCTTTTTCGACGATATCCACATTGGTGAGCACATCGCTCGAGTCCGTATCGGCTATCAGTTCCCCTTCGCTGAGCACGATGGAGCGTTTGGTGTACTCCATCATAAGGTGCATGTCGTGGGTTATGAGGATGATGGTTATTCCCAGTTTTCTGTTCAGTTCCTTCAGGAATTCCATTATCTCCGTGTAATGACGGTAGTCCTGTCCGGCCGTCGGTTCATCGAGAATGAGAATTTCCGGTTCCAGAACCAGGATGGAGGCGATGGTAACCCTTTTTTTCTGACCGTAGCTGAGGGCGCTGATCGGCCACTTCATAAAGCGCTCGAGGCCGCAGATTCTCATGGTTTTTTCAACCCGTTCCGCAATTTCCTCATCTCCGATTCCCCTGAGCCTGAGGCCGAGGGCTATTTCATCGAAAATCCGGTGTTCCGTAATCATATGGTTGGGATTCTGCATCACGTAGCCTACGACGGTGGCTCTTTCGGCGATACTCCGATTTCCGGCGTTTTCTCCATTGAAAAGAATTTCCCCGCTATGACCTTTTTCAAAGCCGCAGATCAGTTTGGACAATGTGGATTTTCCCGCACCGTTACGGCCTACAATGGCCAGCATTTCCCCTTTTTTTATACTGAAATTGATATCCTTCAGGATTTTCCGGCTCGTATAGGCGAAGGTGAGGTCCTTAACTCCCAGAGTTTCCTCTCCCTTCGCTTCGGGAAGATCAATTTCCTCGGCTCTGTACCAGCGTAGAATCTCTTCTTTATGGGAATCGATATCGATGCTGCTCATATAGGCGGGATTCATCTCCGGAGTGATTTTTATTCCGGCGTATTTGAGAAGAGTCACATAGAGCGGTTCCCGTATGCCGTACCGGAAAAAGAGATCGGAGGCAATCATGTCGTGTGGAGCCATATCGGCGACGATTTCTCCCTCATGCATCAGCACTATGCGATCCACATTTCTGTGAAGAACATCTTCGATCCTGTGCTCTATGATGATAACGGTTTTCCCCGATTTTCTGTGAATATCATCGATCAGCTCCATGGCTTTTTTTCCTGTTGCCGGATCGAGGTTCGCGAGCGGCTCGTCAAAGAGCAGGATATCTACATCGTCAACCAGAACACCTCCCAGCGAGGTCCGCTGCTTCTGGCCTCCCGAGACTTCCTGGGGTGAATTCTTCAGAACGCTGCCGAGACCTACCAGTTCTGCGACTTCCGCGGCCCTCCGCCTTAATTCCGGTGTAGGGACCAGATCATTTTCCAGGGCGAAGACAATATCCTCCACGACCGAAAGCCCGACGAACTGGCCGTCCGTATCCTGCAGCACGGTTCCGATGGATTTGGATAAATCGGAAATTTTAACAGCTGACGGATTTTTACCGGCTACCTGGAGCGACCCCTCTATCTTTCCTTTATAGGAATGGGGAATGAGTCCGTTAATACAGTTTCCCAGGGTGCTTTTTCCACTGCCGCTCGGTCCGATAATGAGGATCTTTTCGCCTTTATTAATGGTAAGATTGATATTTTTTAAAGTCGGTTTGGATTGGGCGAAATACTTGAAGGTAAAATCACTGAACCCGACTGCCGGTTCCTGTTTCATTGTCAACTCTGAATAAATCTGATTTTTAGGATGTATATAAAAAACAAGGGATGCGGCGCATCCCTTGCGGATTTATTTTGAAATGCCCTATTCGAGGCTTCCTTCTTTCGTTCTGGTTTTGGAGTAGGCCAGCAGAAGGAGAGTTCCGAATACACCGGTTGCGATGGCGCTGCTGATAAAAGCGACAAAACCCTGTGCGAACACCAGATTCACCGGCTCGGAATAGATCAGGATATCCAGAAGAGGAGCGACAATGACCCAGGCAATAAGGTGAGAAACAGCCTGTACAGCATTAAAGATAAGAATTTCCTTCAGTCCGAATACTCCCGATTCGCTGTCGATCCATTTTTTAGCCATTCCGAAAAGAAATCCCGCGACGCCGCTGGCGATGACCCAGCTCCACCAGGCTGATCCCCAGAGAAACGTATCACTGAGCGCATGACCGATAAAGGCTATGAGAAATCCCGAAATGGGCCCGAAAACCACGGCAAAGAAACTTCCGATGGCATAGGCCGTATGGAATTCTGTGTTTGCCACGGGAGAGGGGATTTTCACATACATGAAAAGAACCGTAAATAATGCCGCGCCGATAGCTGTCGCTACCAGAGTCCGAGTGTTGAATTTGAACACGCTGTACCTTCCTTTATACATAATTAAAATATAGTTAAATACATATGTATTTCTGTCAAGTAATTTTCACACCCTGTAACATAGATTCTAAACAACTGGTTATTTAGGCACAGAAATGCTAAAATTCTCTCATGGGTTACATTCTAAGCGAACTTATGCTCATCTTCCACTTTTCTCTGATTTTTTCTTTGACAGTGCTTTGCTCCATTCTCTATTTCAGAACGCGGGATAGAGTCATCTTCCGCTTTTTCAGCCTTCTGGCTCCTTTATTTCTCTATTTGCTGGTGACTCTGATCTATTATTTGTACGGGGAGGAGCTCAATCTCTTTTTCGGATCGGCTACTCAGGGGCTCTCTCTTTTCTCGCTGGTCTTTATAAGTTTTCTCATCCCCTTTGTCATTTACGGCACGACCAGTTATATGCTTTCCCTGCTGGAAATAGGCAGCCGCGAAAGAAAAATCGGCACAGCCATTACCAGGATCTGTTCTGTCATTCTCTTTCTCATCAGCCTGTTTATCATTATATATCTGAACGGAAGTAACTGGAGAGGCGCCCTGACGAGGGGACTCAATGAGCTTTTTCTCTACAGCAGTCTTTTTCTGATTCTGCCGGCCATTGTCGCCACTGTGTTTCTCAAGCGAAGCAGCGAGAGAGATAATCGCCGCCTTCTGACGGATATTATGATTTCCTTCTATCCCATGCCGGTCTATTTTACAGTGGATATCCTCTTTTTCAGAAATCTGCCCTATAAAATGGTTTATCTTTCCTATTCTATTTTTTCCCTTATGATTTATTTCTATATCTCAAGACATTTCTTTCAGCGCTATGAACCGGCGCCTGATGAGAAACCTCTCGACCTCAATGACTTTTTCCGGGAAAAAAACATAAGCGAAAGGGAACAGGAGATCATTGAACTGTTGATTCAGGGGGTGTCAAACCGGGAAATGGGCGAGACCCTCTACATTTCCTACAACACCGTAAAAACCCATGTGAGGAATATTTACAGGAAACTGGATGTGTCCAATAAGCTCCAGCTTCTCTATCTTCTCCGCCATCATAGGGACTGAATATTCCGCGATGCGCATTTATTTCCTGGTTTCACATTCATCTTCCGATCCGGAATCCCTATCACCCGAAAAGGTTAGCATCAAATACCGCTGCAGGATGAAGGTAATCATTCCCTGAGACGATTTATCAAACAGTCTCAGAGGCTTATGTTTTAAACATGAAGTATGAAAAAACCGTTTTTATGACGGGAGCCGCCGGCCATATGGGCTACGAGGGATTGAAGCTCCTGGCAGAGAACAAGTCGGTCAAATTGAAATTGCTCTCTCTGGGCGACCGGAAAAGCCGGACAATTCTGGCTCCCTACAAAGCTTATGAAAATGTGGAAATAATCGAAGGGGACCTGACTCATTATGACGATGTTCTCCGCGGCATCAGAGGATCGGATTATGTTCTTCATGTCGGGGCGATAATCCCCCCGGCAGCTGATCATTTTCCCGATCTGGCCGAACGGGTCAACTTCGGGGGAACACTCAATATCATCCGGGCCATAGGGGAGCAGGATAACTCCGACCGGATAAAGCTTGTCTATATCAGTACAGTCGCGTCCATGGGCGACCGCATGCCTCCCATACACTGGGTTCGGACCGGAGACCCTATCAAAGTGAGCCGTTTCGATTACTACGGGGCCAGCAAGGTGAAGGCGGAAAGAGCGGTTATGGAATCGGGACTGCCGTTCTGGGTTGTTCTGCGCCAGTCGGGAATGCTCCATCGCGATCTTCTGAAAATCATGGATCCCATTATGTTTCACCAGCCGCTGAACAATCATATGGAGTGGTCTTCCGCCGATGATTCGGGACGGATACTCAACAATATCTGCACTATGGATCTGCCCGATCCCTTCTGGCGTCAGGTCTATAATATCGGGGGTGGCGAGGAGTACAGGAAAACCAATTTCCAGTTTATGGCCGAAGCCTTTCAGGCTATGGGTTTTTCCGACTTCCGCAAAATTCTGACGCCGCGTTTTTTTACCTCGGGGAATTTTCACGGATGCTGGTACCTCGACTCGGACCGCCTCGATAAGTGGCTACACTTCCGTCAAACACCATATGGCGTTTTCTTTAAAAAACTGAAGGATGCCCTTCCGTCCATCTATAAACTCAACAGGTTGATACCGGCGGAACTGATAAAGAACTGGGTTATGAAACCCCTTGCCATGAAGGAACAGGGGCCGCTCAACTGGATCAGGAAAAACCGGACTGACAGAATCGAAGCTTTCTGGGGAAGCCGCCAGCAGTGGGAGAAGATGCCTGAGAAATGGGACGATTTCCAGTTGCTGCGGAACCCTGAACCGATAAAAATCGATCAGGGGTATAATTCCGGGAAGGAAGACAGAAAACTCCAGCTGAAAGATTGCCGCATAGCAGCGGCTTTCCGCGGAGGTCTCTGTCTGAGTCCCCGAATGCATCATGGAGACATCTATTCGCCATTGGACTGGACGTGCTCCTGCGGAGAAGAATTTTCCGCCTCTCCTTTTACTGTTTTGAGAGGGGGACACTGGTGCCCCCGCTGCGATCTTGACTCAGAGAATTACAGCAGGAGAGCCGCTGCAAATCCCTTTTTTGCCCAGGTTTACCGGTAGAAACTATCCGAGAGCCCTCTTATAGAAGTTTTTCATATCTTCAAAGAGAGCTATCCGGCTCGAAGCTCTGCCGTAGAACATATGTCCCCCGGGGTAGTGCCTGACAGTCAGTTTTTTCCTCTGATCTTCAGTGAGCTTCATCAGAGCGGCCAGCCTGTCCGTAGAGAAATAGGGAGTGACCAGATCGTAAAGACCATGAGTGATATACACTTCCATGTGGCTGTTAAGACTCATTCCATAGCGAAGTTCGTCGGTGGCTCCTGTCAATCCGTCGAGAGAGTGGCTTCTTGTATCGTCTTTCCAGCTCTGATTCACTTCCATGCTCAGAAGCTCGTAGTCTCTGTCTGTTTTCAAGCCGATCTGTTCCCTCAGCTGGCTGTTGATTCCCGCCGTAAAAACACGTGAAATGGTGTGGAGCGTCGGGTCAGGGCCGCCCAGCTCGTCGCGGTCCGGGAAGGGGTCGTCCTGGATCTGACTGATATCGTATAGTCCCAGGAGCTTTTTCTTCTCTCTCAGCAGGTTCTTCACAAAGAACTCGATGGATATCCGTCCGCTTTTTGCTTTTACCGTGGCCCGGGGCAGTCCGATATAATCGGCCGCCGTTGTAAGAACTCTGTTTCTGGTTGCCTCCGGATAGATTTCTCCGGCTGCCAGTACGGGCAGCAATTCTTTCAAGGCAAACTGAGCCGCCCGTTCGCGATAGGCTTCATGGGTTTCCCCTTTCTGAATTTTTCGCGACAGGCCGTGTATCGCCGCAGCTTCGGCCATGGTCGGGAATGTATCGACCCAGGGGAGGGCGTCGTAATCGGAACTGTTGAGCAGGCTGAATTCCAGTGCCGGCGAAATCAGAACAGCTCCCGCCAATCCGATACCGTAGTCTTTCTGTGCCATCTTTGCCAGTTTGGCCACCCGGAATCCCCCGTAGCTCTCTCCCGCCAGGAAGACGGGACTCTCCCAGCGGTTGAATTGCGAGAGGAATTTGGCCATGAACTCTCCGAGAGACTCCAGGTCCCGCTTGACCTGCCAGTACTCCACATCTTTCTTTCCCTTCTCTTCTTCTTTTTCCTTTTTTTCATCGATCATCCGGCTGAAACCGGTTCCGACGGGATCGATAAAGACCAGGTCAGAGAAAGCGAGCCAGCTTTCGCCGTTATCTTTCAGGACATAAGGCGGAGCTGTGGGAAGACCGTCCTCCGTAAAATCCATTCTCCGGGGGCCGATAGCACCCATATGGAGGTAGGCGGAAGAAGCGCCCGGTCCCCCGTTGAAAACAAAAGTCACCGGACGGGGTGTTTTGGTCTCTTCAGTGAGGAAATAGCGGACATAAAACATCTCCGCTTTCGGCTTTTCATCTTTTCTGAGGACAATCCAGTCGGCTTCCGCTTCGTAATCAAAGGCTTTGCCGTCGGATCTATATGAAAAAAGGTTGCGGGAACCTTCCGGTTTTGTGTAATCGTTTTTCGTTGAGGGGGTTTTCTGTTCTTCAGACATGTACTGCTCCTTTCTGTTTTGTACTAACGCTTATGTTTTAAACTAACTCTGATCACCGCATCAGGCAAGAAAAGAAACTTGCTGTCTATTGAGGGCAAAAGGGATTACACTGTTTTTGTATGAAAAACGGAACAGACAGCCCCTGGTGGAAAGAAACTACGGTTTATCAGATTTATCCCCGTTCGTTTCAGGACAGTAACGGAGACGGGATCGGCGATCTGCCGGGAATTATCTCCCGTCTCGACTATATTAAGGCTCTGGGATTTGAAACCATCTGGATTTCCCCTTTTTTTGCCAGCCCCCAGAAGGATTTCGGATACGATATCTCCGATTATAAAGCTATTGCTCCCGAGTACGGAACGATGGAAGACTGCGACCGGCTTATTGATGAAGTCCACAGGCGGGGCATGAAAATCCTGTTCGATATGGTTCTCAATCATACGAGCGACGAACACCCCTGGTTTATCGAATCGGCTTCATCGAAAGACAATCCCAAGCGGGACTGGTATGTCTGGCATGACGGTAAAGGTCCGGGAAAACCGCCGAACAACTGGCTCTCCCAGGTGGGAGGCAGCGGATGGCATTTCAGCAAACAGACCGGACAGTGGTTCTGGGCTGCCTTTCTTCCCTTTCAGCCCGATCTGAATTACCGCAATCACGAAGTTAAGGAAACCATGTTCAATATACTCCGTTTCTGGCTCGACAAGGGTGTCGACGGCTTCCGCCTCGATATCATCGGCGCTATCTACGAGGATGAACAGTTCCGGGACAACCCCTTTTCTTTCCGGCTCCTGCCGGGACCGGAGAGCGGTGACAAGTTTTTCCGCTCGGTGGAGATGATAGAAAATCTGCCTGAGACGATTGAATTTGCCCGGGAGCTCAGATCGGTTCTCGATGAGTACGAAGGGCGTTTCCTCATTGGGGAAACTTTCGGGTCCCTTAAAGCCCTCAGGGATTTTACGGGTAGGGAGAAGCCGGACGGTCTGCACAGCACCTTCCTTTTCAAAACCATGATGACGCCCCTGAAAGCCTCTGCCTTGAGAAAGCTGATCCGGGAGCAGGAAGAGACGTTTCCGGAACCGTGGATCCCCACATGGGTATACGCCAATCATGACAGTATGCGATGTATTTCCCGCTATAAAGGTAATGAGAGGCTCCTCCGCCTTCAGGTTCTCCTTCAGCATACGGCAAGAGGGATTCCCGTAACCTATCAGGGCGAGGAGATAGCCATGAAACAGTCTCCCATAGGCCATAAAGACGCTCTGGACCCTGTCGCCCGTGCCTACCGATGGATGCCGGGTTTCCTTTTCAATTTTTTCAACCGCATGACCCGGGGTGCCATGAACCGCGACGGCTGCCGGACGCCGATGCAGTGGGACTCCGGTCCGAACAGCGGGTTTTCGCCTCCCGGCTGTGAGACATGGCTTCCGGTCAATGAGGATTACAGAATTTGCAATAGGGATCTTCAGCAAAATGACAGCGAATCTCTTCTGGGTTTTTACAGAAGGCTCCTCTCGCTCCGCAGAGGAGAAGAGGGACTTCGTTCCGGGGCTTTGATCCTTCCTCAACAGGAGAACGGCTCTGCGCTGCTGGTTTATGATAGAATCGGAAAGGAAAAAAAATTCAGAATGTATATGAATTTTTCCCCTGATCCGCAAACGCTTTCCGGGGTAGAAAGGGAAATTCCGATTCTCTCTACTGAATTCAGCAAAACGGGAAATTGCAATTTAACACTCCTGTCTCCTTATGAAGGACGGATTTACATCGTGGAGAAACATGGGATATAGTCGTATTCAGCTACCTGACCGGTGACACATAATGAAAGGGATAGGCCGGAAAGAGCGGCTCAAGCCGCCCGGGAACGCCTTTTGGATGAAGGATTGAATAATGAAACCGCAAAACATACTCATTACGGGAACGACGATCGGAGGCATCGGCTTTGAGGCGGCTCTTGAGCTGGCCCGGAGAGGGCATAAGCTCCATATAACCACCCGTTCCCTTCAAAGAGCCGAAGCTGCTGCCGACCTGATAGATAAAGAAACCAAAAAGTTCAGACCCGAGCCCTATGCTCTCGATATATCCGATTCAGTTTCTATAGATGAGTTAGCCTCGAAGATAAAAGATTCGGGTATAAAACTGGATATTCTCATAAACAACGCGGGGATTCTCAAACTCGGCCGTCATTACACGGCGGAGGGTGTCGAGCTGACAAGGGCCGTCAATTATCACGGGACAAGAGATCTGACTGAAGCTCTTCTTCCCGTAATCAATGATGGCGGCAGGATTATTAATGTCTCTTCCATCGTATCGGCTTACGGCAATAAGGAGAGGGAGAATTCTTCCGGTTTTAAAGCTTATTGCGATTCGAAGCAGGCACTGAATCTCTACACACAGGAACTGGCTCTCCGGCTGTCCGACCGCCGCATATCTGTCAATGCTCTTCATCCCGGCAGTTATATTTCCAATATCTGGAAGGGGATCTGGCCGGAAAGCCGGATCATGACCGCTTTAATCGGGCTGGTGGAAAAATCCGGGATGCTTTCAGTCAGAAAAGGGGC
The DNA here is from genome assembly GCF_014207565.1 of Spirochaeta isovalerica. NCBI lineage: Bacteria > Pseudomonadati > Spirochaetota > Spirochaetia > Spirochaetales > Spirochaetaceae > Spirochaeta > Spirochaeta isovalerica. Next base: position 282,094 of record NZ_JACHGJ010000003.1, read on the forward strand.
CGTTACCATGGTGTATCTGGCGGAATCTGATGATGTTGAAAAGGTGACGGGGGGATACTTCAAAAACCGGCGTTCCATTCCCTGGCCGAAAAACTGCCTTTTCGAAGGAGAGGCGATATGATGAGAATCAACGGCGTGTTCTTTTCTCCGACCCATACGTCGGAAAAAATACTCAATGGGGTTATTGAAGGAATGGGATCTGATCCCTCTTCCATGGTGAACCTGACATACGAAGAGAGTTTCAGCGATTACAAAGAAGAGGATATCGTCCTCTTTGCCCTGCCCGTATACAGCGGCAGGATTCCCGTCACGGCTTTAAACAGGCTGAACAATCTGAGGGGGAAGGGAACCCGGGCGGTGGTGATCGCCGTCTATGGCAACAGAGCTTTTGATGATGCCCTTGCGGAGTTGAACGATGTCGTCGAGTCTCTGGGATTTTCCGTCATTTCAGCAGCAGCATTTATCGGCGAGCACTCCTATTCGGAGGAAAATTATCCCATCGCCGAGGGCCGGCCCGATCATTGGGATCTTGAAAAAGCCCGGGATTACGGAGTGAAACTGAGGGATATTTTAGCTGAGGGCAGAGAGGCCGGGAAACCGGATATTCCGGGAAACCGCCCCTACCGGGAAAGATCTCCTGAAAATTCCGTTCATCCTGTGACAGATAAAAATCTCTGCACGCTCTGCCTGGATTGTGTCGCGGTCTGTCCGACGGGAGCTATCGACAAATCGTCCCCTGCCTTGACAGAGGGAGACAAATGTATCAAGTGCTGCGCCTGTATTAAAATCTGCAGCGTCCATGCCAGAGCTTTTCACGATCCGGGAATGAAAGCTATAACCGAAAAGCTGTTCAATCATTTCCGTGAGAGAAGGGAGCCTGAGTTTTTCTTCTGACTTAGCTCATCCGCCGGCGGACCGGTAGAATTTCAGAGCGTATCTCCAGAAGAGCAGTGCGCCGGCCAGAAAGAGAAAGCCCGCGGCAGGTGAAAACCATCCTGTCGAAGCCGCGCTTCCCCCGGGATCAGCTTTATTAATTATAATCAGGACCGGATAATAATTGACCGCGGCAAGTGGTACGATATAGGTGAAGAAATAACGGAAAGGCGCACTGTATATTGATACGGGATACCGTCCGGTCTCCTGCCCGCCGTAGGTCAGGGTGTTCATAAGTTCCAGAGATTCAATAGTCCAGATGGAAATCCCTGCCTGGATTATCATTAGTCCGCAGAAAAGGGCCATGGAACCTGAAACAGCCCATAGCAGGATCATGATTTTCAGAAGAGAAGGATTCCACTGGAGCTCACTCAGTCCGTAAATGAGAACCGCTGTTCCGACAATTAACCGACCGGTCCGTCTCAGAGAAAACTCAAAACCGAAAAGCTGGAGTTCCGTCGAACGGGGGCGGAGGAGAATCCTGTCCAGTTCTCCCGTCCGGATAAGCTGACCCGCTCTTTCAAAACCGCCTGAAATCATCTGGCTCATAGCGAAGCCTATGGAAATCATTCCGTAAAAAACGGAAGCTTCTCCCAGACTCCATCCTTTAATATTTCCGAAACGGTGGAAGAGGGACCAGACACCGGCAAATTCCGAACCGATTATCAGAAGTTGTCCCAGCATCTGCAGGAGAAAAGATTTTCTGTATTCCATCTGGGATTTGAGAGACTGGGCTGCGTATTGCCGCCAGACATATAAGGAATTCATATCAGCCTCCCTGGATTATCAGGCGCTTTAAGCCTCTGTTCACCATAATCCTGCCGAGCAGGACAAGCGCGGCAATCCAGAAAAGCTGAATCATCAGGGAGCTGAAGACGGCCATACCCGACAGATCACCATTATAAATCCTGAAAGGAATATCGAGCATCCCCCGGAAAGGGAGAAAAAGAAAGACAAGCTGCAAGCTCTCGGGAAAAAAGGGAAGAGGGATGATGATTCCTGAAAAAATCCAGACAAAGGAAGGCAGAAGCTGATCGACGCCTTCAGCGGAAATCGTCCAGAGTGCGGTAACCGACATCAGCACGGAGAGCGCCGCCGCCAGAAAAAAGGCGCTGCTCAGGGAGAGCATGAAGAAAAGGAAGACTTCAAGAGAACCGGGCGGCTTGAGGGCGATGTTTTCCAGCCCGATCCGGGGAAAGACAAACATTGTCAGGGCAATCATAGGGGCAACCCTCAGAAAAACAGAGCCTGCCCGGACAGCCAGAGCTCTGAAGTACCAGAACAGATAAAGATCCACGGGACGGCTCAGTTCGTAGGCCAGATTCCCTGTGCGGATCAGCTGGGTGAGTTCCCGGTCGATGCGGAAGGGGAGAATCAGAAGAAGAGCCTGTCCCAGCCACAGATAGTCGATGACCTGACTGAAATCCATGGGCTGCCGGCGGACAGAAGACTGAAAGAACCCTGTAAAAATCATCACTTTGATAAAACCGAAAAACAACTGGGTTCCAATGCCGGCCCAGGCGGCGGCCCTGTACTGCAGCTGAACCTGAAAATTGGCCTTTAAAACCGCGCTGTATGGACTCATGGCGAAACCTCTCCGACCTCTTTGTACAGCTGGGCTATGATCTCGTCGATCGGTACGTTTTCCAGGTAGATATCTTTTACCGCATAGCTGTCCATAAGCTCCCGGACCAGTTCGGCAGGGGATATGCTTTCGGGATCGAATTCCAGTTCCCACCGGTTCCCTTTGACGGAGAGGACCTTCGCCTTGTGGTGGCTCAGCTTCCGGCTCTCTTCCGTTTCTATGAGAAGCCGTCGACGGTTTGTCAGTTTTCTCCTCAGATCTTCGATTGTGCCGTCGAGATAGATTTTTCCCTCTCCTATGACAAGAACACGGCTGCACAGTGCTTCGATATCATCCATATCATGAGTCGTCAGGATAACCGTGACCCCTCTTTCCCTGTTGATCCGCCGGATAAATTCCCTTATCGCCAGTTTGGACAGGGCGTCGAGGCCGATCGTCGGTTCATCGAGGAAAAGAATCGGCGGACTGTGGAGCAGGGAAGCGGCGATTTCGCAACGCATTCTCTGTCCCAGACTCAGCTGCCTCACGGGGACGGAGAGCAGGGGGGCCAGTTTAAGGAGTTCCGTCAGTTCCGCAACATTGCTGTTGTATGTTTCATCGGGAATCCTGTAAACAGCTTTGAGCAGCTTGAAGGATTCTCCGACAGCCAGATCCCACCACAATTGGGTTCTCTGGCCGAAGACGACGCCTATGCCGGAAACATGGGCGACCCTTTCTTTCCACGGAGTCCTCCCTTCGATCAGGCATTTTCCCGAATCGGGAGTCAGAATCCCCGAGAGGATTTTTATGGTTGTCGACTTTCCGGCACCGTTCGGCCCGATATAGCCGATCATCTCTCCTTTCCCGATGGAGAACGAGATACCGTTCAAAGCGTGGATCTCCCTTTTCTTTCCTGAGAAAAGGCCTTTCAGAGCCCCTTTCAACCCTTCTGATTTTTCGCTGATAAAAAAACTCTTCCGCAGGTTCGTTACTTCAATCTGAGGCATTCGCTCTCCTGAAAAGGGAATGGCTTCCCGAGTCTTTAGACGATGCAACTTGATCCTCAGAGGGGAAACATTGGTTGCGCTGATAGTGAGGTGAGGAGAATTGTAAAGGAACAGGAAAAATGGCGCAAGGGCTTTTTCGTTATCTGGTCTTCAAACCGCTCGGACATATCTGAATGCATTCCCGGTGCTTTGTTTAAGCCAATTGATATTTCGCTCGAAAAATATAGAGAAGAAGTAAAAAAAAATAATAAAATGTATTAAAACTTATATTGAGGAAGTTATATGAAAATATCTATAAGAACAAAAATTCTGGCAATAAATATATTGATTACAGCAGTACTGCTCCTCTTTATCGGATTTTCCTATGAGAGGAGCCGGGCAAACAGTAGAGTTTTTGAAGATTTGATTAAGGTCTCCGCCGATTATAATACGCTAAGAGATATCGAAGTCGAGATAATTAATATCTGGCAATACCTGACTGATGCCAGTCTGACGGGCGACAGTGCTGTTATCTCAAACGAAGCGGCTGCGTCCCGGCGCCGGATAGGTGAAAAACTGTCTGAGCTTAAAAAACAGGAGCCTGAATTCGGATCCGCAATCGAGGCTGTTTCAAAATCACTGGACCAGTTCTGGAAAAGTGGCGTGGACATGCAGAAAGCCTACGGACTATCCCGGGCTGAAGGAAACCGGTCCATGGCAAATTTCGACGGGATGGCCGATCAGATGCTTCTCAGTCTTGAATCCCTGTCGGAACCGCTGCGCACCAAAAGAAATAATGCTATAACCCTCTATTTCGGGAAGCTTACGGCAACGAACATAATACTGGTTGTCGGAGGGGGGGTACTGGCTGTCTTTATCATCCTGTCGGGTATTTTTCTCAGCCTTATTATATCTCGTCCAGTCAGGGCGGCGACTAGTTCCCTGGAGGATCTTGTCTCCAGCAAGGGGAACCTTTCATTTTCACTGGAACTGAAAAATCGTGATGAAATAGGAGATATGGCCTCTCAGTTTAATCTTTTCCTGGGGAAAATAAAGGAAATGATGATTGCCATTTCTGAGATCGTCAACAAAAACAACAAGCTGGGAGCCCATCTCTCCGATGCCTCCAAACAGACGGCGAAATCCGTCTCGGGGATTGTTGAAAGTATTTCCGGTATCCGTTCCAACAGCGAAAGCCTGGACCGGTCGATCCAGCAGGCTTCGGCGGCCATCGAGGAAATCCGCCAGTCCATTTCAAGCCTGAACAATCAGGTGGAACAGCAGTTTTCGGCAATTGAGCAGTCCAGCTCTGCCACAGAGGAGATTATGGCTTCGGTGACCAATGTGGCGACCATTGCGAAAAACAGACTGGCTTCCATGGACTCCATAGTCGCCCTGATCCAGAAAGGCGGGGAAAAAGTCGAGTTTACCAGTGAGATTATTCAGGAAATACAGAAGAACGCCGACGATATGCTCGATATGATCGATATCATCAACAATATCTCCAGCCAGACCAATCTTCTGGCCATGAATGCATCCATCGAAGCGGCTCATGCGGGAGATGCGGGGCGGGGATTCTCCGTCGTCGCCGATGAGATACGAAAACTGGCTGAAGATACGGGAGAACATGCGGGCCGGATAGGCGAGAGTCTGAAATCCACCACGGAAAAAATTGCCGAAGCGACCAAAGCCGGAGAGGAAAGCGAAGAAGCGCTCAATGTCATCAACAATGAAGTCGGTCTTTTTTCCAATGCTCTCCGTGAGGTTTCCTCTTCCATGAATGAGCTTTCGGTAGCCAGTAATGAAATCCTCCACTCAGTAGAGACCCTTATGGATACGAGTGGCATTGTCCGCGACGCTTCCAAGGAAATGGACCTGGGGGCTTCCGATTCTCTCACGTCCATCCTGGAAATCAAGGAAATTTCCGCTCAGTCGCTCCAGAGAATCGCCGAAGTTTCCATTCAGACAGAACATCTCAATTCCGTCTCCCTCCAGGTCGCCTCTTTCGGAAATCAGAATAAGTACAACAATACCCTATTGAGCAATGAGCTCTCACAGCTTGAGACAGGCTTTGTCGCCGATCAGGATACTGAGGTTCAGGTTGGGATCGACTGGTCCGACCTTCTTTCTGTGGGTATTGATAAAATGGATAGTGAGCACAAGGAGCTCTTTGTCCGGATTAACTCATTGCTTAAAGCTCTGATCTCCCGTTCCGGCGACTATAATATCGCGGAACTGGTGGGATTTATCAACGAGTACATCGACTTCCATTTCCGGGATGAGGAAAAGATGCTGGAATCGGTGAACTTCCCCCATCTGGATGCTCACAAAAAACTCCATAAGATATATGAAGATGAGTTTGATCAGATCGAGAAGAAGCTGAGATCCGGGGCTTTCGATGCCTCTCTGCTAATCGAAATTCAGGATAAGGTCGTCAACTGGCTTCTCGATCATATTGCCAAGGTCGACAAGAAGTACGGCGAGTATATCGCTGAGAACGGTTTGAATCCGAAACCCTGAGTTTCATTTCCCTAAATGATTTTAAGACTCTGCTTAAGCTGAAGCTTGCGGAGGAAATCCCCGGTCCGGATTTCCTCCGGACTTCAACAATTCCCGACCACTGTTTGAAGCTCTCATTTTCATTCATTACAATTGTAGATAGTACCGGAAAGGAGAATTGTTTATGACAAAAATATTTGCTGTTGATGATTCCGCATCAATCAGGCTTTATATGGATAAATCTCTCAGGGAAATGGGATATGCCGTTGAACTGGCAGAAGATGGAGATGTAGCTCTCGACAGGCTCAAAGAACACACGGACCCCATTGATGTTTTTGTCATCGATGTGGTTATGAGAAAAATGGACGGAATTACCCTGATCAGGCATATAAGGGAAATAGAGCGTTTTAAAGATACTCCGGTTATCGTATTAACCAATCTGAATGATGAGTCTATGATCGAAACAGCCAAATCATCGGGAGCCAATTGCTGGGTTTCCAAACCTTTTGAAGCCGAAAAAGTCGCCGAAGTGATTGAATCGCTGGTGCAGTAGGGGCATATGCGGAAAATTTTCAACAACCAGTACGGCAGAGATGTCATGACCATTATGCCCGGAGAGTTTTATATCAGTACCGGGAAAGAACTCATTTCTACTTTGCTGGGATCCTGTATCGCCGTCTGTCTGTATGAAAGCGAGGCTGTCATGGGGGGGATGAACCATTTTCTTCTTCCCGAATACTCCGGAAAAGTCAGTGACCTGTACTCTTCGGCCCGGTATGGTGTTTCGGCAATGGAAATTCTCATCATGCAGATGCAGCTTAAAGGGGCTGATAGAGACAGGATTCAGGCCAAGGTTTTCGGCGGAGGGAATGTTTTGTCTCTCTCCCAAAGTCCCGAGAGGGTAGGAGAGCGGAACATACGGTTTATCCATGACTATCTGAAAACCGAAGGTATAAAAATCGTCAGTGAGGATACGGGGGGCTATTTTTCACGGAAGGTTCTGTTCAATACGGAAGATTTTTCTATCCGTCTCAGCAAAGTCCCAGTCGATGCGACAATTGTCCATAACGAAGAGGATTATTTCAAAAGAATTACGAAAATGCAGGAAAAGACGGAAATCGTGTATTTCTGAAAATATTAATTTATTGATGTATGATAGCTTGATGACGACCGGATCGATGCTTGACAGATTGGGAATCAGACTGTGATCGATCAGCTGTAGCATCCCTTCGTAAATCATGGCGGGGACGAAATCCCCTCCCGGGAAAGCCAGGTCATACCGGACTCCGGCTTTGAGTTCGGCCATCATGGTTTCGATGGAATCGTATTCCTCGAAATTGAGTTTGATTCCCCTCTCTTCTGGGAATTCCGCCCGGATATCTTCCGGAAGATAGGTGATCCAGTACATTCACTTCCGGCGGAACGTTCCGCTTCACGGCGCTGAAAATGTATAAGGGACAGGGTATACCAGACGACGTATCGCTCTTTCATCACTCTACCGCCTCTATGATATAGCCGTCATCGGCATCCCAGGACAGGTAGATCGGATCGTTCCATCCGATTTCCGGTCTCCTTTACAGAAAGCTTTCATGCTGTTTGAAAACTTTGAATGACAGATCGGTCTGATCGTCTGGATGAACGAAAAACTTTGACTGAAACCCCGAGTAGATGGATTCGTAAGTCATGCCGCGGAAGACGTTATTTGTGGGCGGCAGATTGGCCGGCTTTTTGTGTTCATGGCCTGGAAATCCCCGAATGCTTTTGCCACATTTTCAATGCGGACCTCGCTACCTTTCAATCACAATCCTTTTCTGAACCTGCCGGATACAAAAGATTGGTATAACGGAGCCTGTCAAAACACCCTGCGGTTGAGGATGCAGATCCTGTCAGACAGGCATTTCTGCACTTCATCAATTAATCGAATAATAAGAAAAGGAAAAACGATATGGGAAACGACGGAGATCGCCTATTTCTGGCTGTAGAGGATAATTCTGTTCCTGCCTTCTTTTTTCGCTCTGTAAAGAGCCACATCGGCGCTGTGAATCAATTCTAGATCATCTTTCATCAGCCCGCTGAACTCGGCGATTCCGAAGCTGGCAGAAATTTTTACACTTCCCTCCCGAGTTTCAATGCTTCCCGAAGATATACAGCTTCTGACTTCATCTATCCATGAGAGAACGTCGTCGAGTGTCTCTCCCTGCAGAATGATCATGAACTCCTCGCCTCCGTACCGTCCGAAAAGCATATCTTTTTTCATCAATGAGGAAACAGTCTGCGAGACGTATTTGAGAACTCTGTCCCCGACGATATGGCCGTAGGTATCGTTTATGTTTTTGAAATGATCAAGATCAAACATGCATAGATATAAAGGCTCTGCGTTATCTCTCGCTTCACTCATCTTATCCTTGAGCGCCTGCAAAATGGATCTTCTGTTGAATACCTCCGTTAAGGCATCGATGTTGGTTATTTCTTCAAGGCTTTTATTAATCTTGATTAACTCATTCAGTTCCATTTTGTTTTTTGCCGATTCGGATACATCTTTGATGATAATGCAGATATAGACTTCATCAGTTCCGGGGTTATTGACGGGAATGAAGTCACAGTCCTGGAGCATAGTTCCGCCGGAAGGGAAATTAAAAAGAACAGGCCTCTGCTCCCACGATACCTTCGATATGTTCCGAAGCTGCCTGACTCCTCTGAATTTGACATTGAGCCAAGTGCGGGGCAGGTCCGGAAAAACTTCAAACAAGTCTTCTCCTCTGACAGAGGCCGGATCTTTCTGGCAGTGTCTTGAAACAAAATCATTCCAGATGACTATTTTGTCGTGATTGTCGATCAGTATCATCCCGAAATCGATCCTGTTGAATATTTCGGATATGAGTCCGAATCCTATCTGAGACATTATAAACTCTCTTCCAGCACTTTCCTGAGAGCCTTTCTCAGGTTGGGCAGAGACGCCGGATCGAAGAGAATGAACATATCGCACTGAAAATTAACTTTATCAATAAGGAAATCGATTTTCGAACAGAGAATGTCCTCGTAATAGCTGTCGCCGGTTTCCATTGCCCTATAGGCGAATTTTCTGAGAGAATCATCTGAGGCGATTATTTCCAGGGGATCATAGGACGTAGGACTCGAGTAGAACTGTTTCAGGAGATTGGAGAGGCAGGATCCCATCAATTGGCCTGAAAGCTCCATGAGAAAATCGGATATCATTTCCGAATCGGCATCCTCTTCGGAGAGCCCCAGAAGCGGCAGAACCGATTCCCGGGTTTTCTTATTGAGCAATATAATCCCCTCTCCTTTGATTATCCCGTTGTTGTTGAACAACTGCCTGATAGCTATGATTTCCTCGTCCTCTGAGAAAATGCTGTTTTTCAAAATGGTTTCCGGAAGTTCCTCGACAGATTCGATATTGATTACCGGAACCTTTAACTTTACAAAATAATTAAACAGGGAAGCCAGTTCCGAAGCGGATAGACCCATGGCAACATTGACCAGTTCCCGAAGGAGATCCAGTTCTTCGGAAGGCAGTTTCGAGTCACTCATATTATTTTTAACTCCTCCATCAGGGAATTCAGGTTTTCCGCGCTTACCGGTTTTCTCATAAAATCCAGCACTCCTCTGTCTTTTACCTTTCTGACGGCTTCGCTCTGGATATCCGCGGAGATGACAACGATCGGGAAATGCATTCCCTCTTTTTCAAGCTCATCGAGAAGTTCATACCCGTCCATCTCCGGCATTGTCAGATCGAGAAACATCAAATCGGGTATCCTCTTTTTCAGAACGCTCAGGGCTTCCTTTCCATTTCCCGCCTGCCTGATTTCGACTTCCTTATCTTTCAGATAGGAGTTCAGAGATTTGATCAGAACCTTTCTGGCGAACTCTGAATCATCTACTATGAGAATATTTGCTGCCATGATTACCTCTTTTCCGTCAACCTGTATCTTAATTATAGTATGACGGAGCTATAGTTCAATATACAATCGGGTTTTGATGAACCTTCGGCGAAGGGAGAGGGGGATGAGGGCAATCAGAGTCAATCTCTGACTTTTGCAACAGCCCCCAGAGGGGCTGTTTAAGTTTTTAAAATTATAAATCCAGTATCATATCTCCGATATAAAAGGGAATGAGAAAGGGATAATCCACATAGGATGACCGGGCTGCGTAACCCTTTTCCTGTTTCTCATAGACTTCCAGAGTATGAATGCCCGACGGCGTCGTCACTTTAACGGTTGCCTGCGGCTCACCATTCGGTTCTACTGCCAGGAAGCCCGTATTTTTCAACATCCCCAGAGTTTTCATATGGTTGTCCATTTCCGGAGAATTTTCCATAACCTCTCCGTCGCGGCTCCATCCGGGTGTTTCCGTTACGGCCGTTTTGGTAAACAGAACCGTTTCACCATCCTTCGTCAGTTCTACAGCACCGGCTTCATCGGCATTGAAATTCATAACCTGGCGATCCCGCCATTTGTCTGTATTCAGGGAGAAAACTGATTGAAGATTTCCCCTGACCGAATAGATTCCCTTGCGGTCGGGAAGGCGGATATAGGTGTATATGGATGTTGATGAGGTTTTGCCGATCATGAAGTCCCGTACTTTTCCGTCCATGGTGGAAACCTGGACAGATATGGCATTTTCATCATCAAGCTTATACCGCGCGTAGTCGTCCCTTGGACTGATCAGGTCGACAATAGCCAGATTGACTGATTCAGAAACGACGCGATCGGCTTCGCTGGCCGAGGCTCTGTATCCCTGAGGCGCAAGAATCCATTGATCCCCCTCTTTCTTAAGTTCGATAGAACCTTCCGGGCCGTTCATGGATATGGCAATAACGGCTTCATTTTCCACCTGTGAGAATTCGGGAATCTCATAGTTCATTCTGGAGTCGCTGCGGAGAAGCAGGTACAGAACAGAAAGAACGATAATTACCGCCGCGGCAATATATTCTTTTTTAATCTTCATTCTTATGCCTCCTCGCTGAACATGGCCGCTATTTTGCGTTTCCGTCCGTTCCAGTAGAACCACATGACCATACCAGTCAGGATAACCAGGACGGGCAGGAATAGGATATTCAAACCTTTCAGGAAAGCTTTGGTCGCATTGTCCACTTCTTCAAGAGGATTGTATCCCTGTCCCTTGGACCGCATGATGGCGTAGTCTTCCCGGCCGTTGAGATAATCCACCATATTCTGAATCATCATGGAGTTGGGAGAAGCTCCCGACGGATCGATGACATTATCGGCCAGCAAAGCGGAACTTCCGGTTACGAAAATGCGGCCGCTCTGAGAAGTGGGAACAAATCCCTGTTCTCCCCTTATATCTGGGCTGCTGATTGACAAGGCAGAACCGTCGGCTTCTTCTCCTTCCTCCGGCATCGGAGGTTCCGGCAGGGCTTTGCCATCGAAATAGCTGGTCAGGCTGCCTTCGAGCAGTACCGCCAGATCTGACTTCTGCCGGTCCGTCATGGCCGGGGGGTAGATGGTCGTGGGATTGTAGAGATTGATATTCTCGCTCACGTTCCATGATTTTTCCGATGAGGTAAACAGAACAGTGGCATTGGCGCCGCTTCCCTCTTCCAGTGTGATGTTAAGCGGAGAGACTCCCAGAACGATGAGGCCCTTGATATTTTTCATAAAGGGCAGATTGTTGTTGATATACTCCATGGCGATTTTCGGTGCAAAATAGATCGGAGTCTCCTGGACTCCGCCGTAATTATCCCGCTGTTGCTGGACAAAACAGTTTTCATCCATAACATAGGATTTATCCACTTCCACGCCGTAATGGCTTAGAAGTTTTTCCAGACCCGTGTCGAGGGGGATGTACTGGGGCATCTGTCCGTACATCATTTCCTGCTGGGAGGGGATGATCTCGTTGTGGCTGTCCAGAAAGAAAGCAACCGAACCGCCTTTCATAATGAACTGATCCAGCTGGAAGAGCTCCCAATCGCTGAAATTCTCTTTCGGCCCGTTGATGACCAGAGTTTTCACGTCGGCGGGTATGCTGTCCAAAGTGACACTCTTTACTGTGTAATCTCCCGATACCAGCTGGTTAAAATTGGCCGCTGCCGTTACCTGCTGCTGGGCATAGGGGTTGGAGTAGAGAGGCGGAGTTCCGTGATCGCTCAGATATCCTATGCTCTGGTTGACGCCGATCAGCCTTTCCACGATACCGCTAATGGAATCTTCCAGATCGTCGACGGCCGTCATGGAATAGCCGAAAAGGCTCTGATTAAGCAGGTTTATACCCACCGCCTCATTTCCGTAACGGATGACAACGCCGGCATAAGCTATTGTCGTGACCGGAGAGTCCTGGCTGCCCGATCTCAGACTGATGGTGTTGAGTCCGTAGCTCTTCAGCTCTCCGGCGGGGAGTCTGGAGGGATCGGTTTCTCCGAATTCCAGCCGTCCGAAATTCTCGCTGTTCATCCGGTTCACAAGGCTCTTCAGCTGATCCCCGTAATTTTCCAGATCACTGCTCAGTCCCAGAAGTGCCGGGGATAGGAGCAGATCGATTTTCACATTCTCCTCCATGCTCAGCATAGTGCTGGTTTTCCGGCTGATTTTATTGATGATCGATGTGATTCTGTATTCCAGATTTGTCTCGTTGGCAAGGGCGGGGATGGTTTCCACCAGGTCGCCCTGAACCAGAACCATTCCCATATAAGCGGTCTGAAGCTTTACCTCGTCCTGTTCCACATTCTGAATCTGAATGGCCGGTATATTGTAGTCCTCCGCCATGGCTCTGAGGTTCTGGCCTTTCTCATTGGTGGCCGTTCCCTCCTGATTCAGCAGGTAGAGGCTGTAGTTGAAGTTCCTGTTCCCCTCAAGGGCGTATTCTTCCAGAAGGTCGCGCATCTGCTGTTCCAGGTTGTTGTAGGGCTGAGGCAGATTTTCAGAAAGAAAGACTCTTATGGTCAGCGGTTCTTCAAGGGAGGAAACCAGGTTTCTGCTGGCAGCCGAAAGGGAATAGGTTTTATTTTCCGTAAGGTCCAGGCGGAAGAAAAGAGTTCCCGAAACGAGGTTGATAAGAACCACTACCGCTGTAAATAAAAGAAATCTGAACCATTTTTCTCTGTTTCCGTATTTCATACTCATCTCCTACTTCTTCTCCATGTTGACCAGATAGCTGCTGTAGAGAGCTATGAAAATAACCGACAGGAAGTAAATGATATCCCGCGAATCGATAACCCCTTTGGCAATGGACTCGAAGTGATATCCCGTTCCCAGGTACTGGAAAAAGCCGACCAGGAAGCCGGGAACCAGGATCAGCATATTGCCGATGACCGTCAGAAAGAAGCTTATGGATACGCTGATGATAAAGGCGACGATCTGATTATGGGTGAGAGAGGAGGCGAAGATGCCGATGGCCGTGAAGGCTCCCGACAGGAGAAAGGCTCCCAGATAACCGCCAAGTACAGGCCCCCAGTCCAGAGCGCCGATTGTGCTGATGGATATGGCGTAGATGAGTGTCGGCGCCATCATAACCAGCGTCAGCAGATGGGCTGCCAGGAATTTTCCCGCGACAATCTCTTTTTTATCGAGAGGGAGAGTGGCCAGAATCTCGAAAGACCCGCTTCTGTACTCCTCTGCGAATACCCTCATGGTAACCGCGGGAATGGTAAAGGCGAGGATGAGAGGGAGGAGATTGAAGAAATCCCGCATGTCCGCCCGTCCCGCCAGGAAAAAGGTGGAAAAGAAAAACCACCCGGTAATAACCAGAAAAATGGTCATGATGATATAAGCGATGGGAGAAAAGAAATAGGACCGGAACTCCCTTTTGAAAACAGTGAGAATCGATTTTGCCGACATTATTTTCCCTCCGAAGTGAGTATTCTGAAGATATTTTCCAGTGATTTTTTCTCCTGGAGCAGTTCCAGCATAACCCAGTCGCGGTTCTTAACCGTCAGGTAAACTTCCGCTCTCAGGTCGCGGACCGCATCGAGGCTGAAATCAAGCTGTCCCTCTCTTTCCGTGCAGTTCACAGCTGTTACGCCTTCGATTTCCGAGAGAGCTTTTTCCGCATCATCACGTTTTGCATCGCGGAGAGAAAGGCTTATCTTCTGTTCCGCCCGGGCCGAGGATTTCAGTTCATCCATGGTGCCGTCGGCGGCGATTTTCCCTTTGTTGACAATGACGATCCTGTCGCATGTCGCTTCGGCTTCCGAAAGAATGTGGGTGGAGAAGATGACAGTCTTCTCTTTCCCGATTTCCTTGATGATGGATCGGATTTCAGCGATCTGGTTCGGATCGAGTCCCGAAGTGGGTTCGTCCAGGACGAGGATTCTCGGATCGCTCATCATGGCGAGCGCCAGACCGACCCTCTGCTTGTATCCTTTGGAAAGACTGGATACGGATTTGTGCATGACATCGCGGATGCCGCAGAGTCCCGAGAGGTCTTTCAGTCTCGCGGTTTTAACGCTTTTATCTATTCCCCGTACCTGGGCGATATAATCCAGATAATCGTAAACGAGCATATCCGGGTAGATGGGGGATGATTCGGGCAGATAGCCGATCAGTTTTTTCGCTTCGATTGGATCTTTGCGGACGTCGATTCCGTTTACAAAAATGGTGCCTTCCGAGGGGGGCAGATATCCCGTCAGTATCCTCAGCGTCGTTGATTTTCCCGCGCCGTTGGGACCCAGAAGGCCCATAATCTGTCCCTCGGGAATATCGAGTGACATGTCCTTAACAGCACAGACGTCATCGTAGTACTTGGTCAGTTCCTGAATGCTGATCATGGGTTCTCCTTTAATATTCCGCGAGCCCTTTTCTCTCTGTCCTCAGATGAAGGCTTCGAAAGAGAAGGGCTCCCGCTTTTTTCAGGTGATTTTTCATTATGATAACAAAAAAAACGGGGTATTGTTACAAAAAAAAACTTAAGGGATCAAATAAGATTTCCTTATCCGTTGTATAATTCCTATGAGGTTTTCAGTGGCTGTAATAATGTGGATTCTCAATCTCTTTTCTCTCTTCTCCTGTTTCGGAGCTATCATCGTGCTCATTTTTCTGGCGGTTAGGAGCCGGGAAGCGAAGTTCTGGATGCTGCTTGCCATTATCGCCATTTATGTCATCAGTTACGCTTCGGGCATGGCAGCCCTGATTATCCGGTACGGATTTACCATTCCGGAAGTCTTTATCGGGGATGTCATTCCCGAAAATCCTCACTGGGGTTATTATCTTTCTTCTGTGCTCAGTCTTATTCAGGCGGGGCTGATTATTGCCGCAACCGCGCGATTCTTTTCGATTCCTCTGAAACTGTCGCTTTTCGTTTTCATCCCTTTTTCTCTTGCCGCTTATTTCATTCCCGATTTTCTTCTGCTCATTAATCCGGGTTTTGTTACAAGGCATGGCTATTCCTTTATTATAATAAGACTCTTTTTCGGGTACAGCCTGATGGAACACGCCGTCATCGTAGCTCTGGTGCGTCATAGAATCTGGAAAACTTCGCGGTGGAACTGGCTTTTTGTTCTCTTACTGTTTTTTGCTTTCCTTGTAATCCCCTCCATGTTCGTTGAAGACTTGATGATGATTTTCCGGGGAATGCTCGTCTATAACATTTTCGAAGCCACAGGGTTTTTTCTGCTTATGACAACGGTGATGATCGGCGGTATTCTCGGACTTTCCGGTGCTGCGAAAATCGGCGGTGAAAAAATGTCTCTTCTCGATATTTCCCGCACATACGGTTTAACGGAAAGAGAAATGGAAGTCCTGAAGGAACTGGTTGCCTCATCGAGTGCCAGCTATAAGGATATTGCCGCGAAACTGAACATCTCTCCCGAAACAGTTAAGACCCATGTCTCCCGGATTTACAGAAAGCTCGGCGTCTCGGCCAAACAGGAATTGAAGTACAAAATCAGCGATATTCAGGGCTGAAACAGCCTCATCCCCCGAAAATCCCCCGATAAAGGGCCTCTATATCCCCCGACAGGTGATTTCTTCCGCCTCATTTTCCCTCTATCTTTTCAGTATCGATACCTGAGAAGGAGTGAAAAATGAAAAAAATATCAATGAGAATACTAATGGCAGCACTGGTAATTGTGTTGTTTATATCCTGCGGAAAAACACAAATACCTGAAGGATTGTCTATGAATGAGTGGACCGGGGCTTATCTTGAGCAGACTGTAAAAGAGAAGAAGATGAAAGGCGGTATCAGCGCCATGATCTATAAAGAGGGGGAAATCCTTTTCAGCAGCGGTTCGGGCTGGGCGGACAGCAGCACCGGTTGGATCGTCGATGGACGGACACCTATGCCTGTCGGCTCCATATCCAAGATTTTCACATCGGTTGCCCTGATGACTCTGGTGGAGGAAGGCCGTGTCAATCTGGACGATCCCGTCGGGACCTATCTGCCGAGACTCAAACTGGAAGGGGGACGTGAAATGGATGTGACCGTCCGCGATCTGCTGACCCATCACAGCGGTATTCCCGGCGATCTGTTCGCTGACTGGTTTGACAAGCCGATCGATCATATTTATGAGCTGATGAACGGACGGCCGCTCATGGCGGAACCGGGAACTCTGTTCTCCTATGCGAATACGGGATTCACATTACTGGGGCTGATCATTGAAGAGGTTACAGGGCTGTCTTTCGAGAGCTATGTCGGGCAGGCTGTTTTCGGGCCTGCGGAAATGGAGCATAGTTATGTTCACAGCGCAGATGCGGCCCTTGCCGGAGAGAGACTTCCCGCGGGTTATTTCCGGAAGAGCGAAATCCCTGTACCGAAACTGCGCGATTACCCCGCCGGAGGTTTTATCGTACCTGCAGATGATATGGGGAAATTCATAAGGGCTTTGTACCGGGATCACAGCCTCGTGAGCCGGGAAACTCTTTCGCTCATGCTGACGCCGCAGAATGAGGCTAATCCGGTAGACCGCGATTTCAATATCGGTCTGGGGTTCTGGCTTATCGATCCCATGGGAACGGGAGAGTTGATGGCATCCCACGGAGGGGATCTTCCTCCCTATCACGCTTTACTGGTTACTCTGCCGGAAAAAGAACTGGCCGTATTTGTGGCTTCCAATGATAACGGCAGCGGAGGAACTATCGCCATGGAAGCGGGACTGGCTATCGCAAAAGAGCTTGTCTCCAGAGAAAATTTGGGGGATAACAGGATAAATCCCTCTGAAACCGTCGCTCTCTCAGAAGAGGACATGGCCCCCTATGAAGGCCTTTACGGGACTATGGCCGGGCTGATCGAACTCAAGCCGGGCCATGGTTATATGAAAATGAAACTGGGAAACATCCCCCTTGTCCTCAGAAAGCTGGAGAGCGGATACTACAGCGCAGAGCTGCGGCCTCTCAATCTCTTTACCATTCCCGTGCCCCAGCTTGCGGGACTGCAGATCGATCTCTATGAAGCGGAAGGAAAGCCGTGGCTGGGGTTATGGATGCATGGCGTTTATATGGGGGCGGGAAGCATGCTGGAACCGGTCGCCTACGGCGATGAGTACAGGAAGCTTGTCGGCGATTATGCCGATCCCCAGGGAACGAATATCCTCGCAGACGGGTCTTATGTGATAAGCGGAATCTCCATAGCTGAAAAGAGCGGCAGGTATGTTATGCGGGTCACCCTTCTCGGGCAGAAAATTGAAATGGCCCTGAGGCCCGACGGGGAAGGCCGGGCCGTGACCGATGGCGCGGGAAGGGGAATGGGGGATCTCGTTCTCTACCGGTTTAATGATGAGGGGAATCCCGTTCTGTCCTGGAGCGGATTTGAACTTAAACGCTGAATTCAGGCGGGTACTCTACAGGGGTAAAACCCATTCGATAGGCTGACCAATTTTGCCATCAGCTATGGCTTGGTCAGTCGAAAATCATATGGTAAAAACGGTCGATCTGAGCTTCCAGTTGTTCGATGGAAACATATCTCGCTTCCCGGATGGATTCCTTTCCGTCTATATAGAGGATGATTCCGGGAATGGTGAAGATGGAGAATTCTCCCGCTGATTCGGGGATGATATCCATGTTGACATAAGTTCCTTCAAGCTCGGGGTATTTACCGATTATCTCAAGCACTTTGATTTTGATAGCCGAACAAACACCGCAGGCGGGACGTGAGAGGTAAACCAGCCTCATTCTACCGGACTTGATGAATTCCTTAACATCCTCAAGATTATCAAATTCATGGAAACTGTTCATAGTTCTGCCCCCTGGCGGAAATTGGATAAAAAGAGTTCCCGACCCACATAGTTTGAATCCCCGGCAAATTCACCGTTAACATAGTAGCGGACATAGGGAACCTGATCGTTGTTGAAAATCGACTCTTTCACGTTCATAAAATCATGGAAATAAGGCTTTCTGTTATAAGATAAATAGTAGACTTTTACGCCTTCCTTTTCCATTTCCGCAAGCCACCGTTTCATAAAAAGCCACTGAGGACACCAGTCCTGGGTGAGGACTACGGCGACGAATTTTCCGCTGCTTATCAATTGAGCAGGTATTTCTCTATTCTGAATCAGGCTCATGGCCTGGGCATCGGTGATTTCTGTCATATGTCGTTAATATAAACACTATATAGATAAAAGGCAATGTTGTGTTTTCACTCCCCCGATGAAGCTGTTGAAATGGGGATGCCCCTCATATATAGTTAAATAAACGGAGCTTTACAAAGATGAAACATATGATTTTCAGCCCTCTCCTTAAAATCTCACACTATTTTTATTGTAACATCATCCAAGCGCTTAAGAGGTACGAATGTGCTTTTAAATGAACCTATCCTCAATTCAGAAAGAACTGAGATCTATATTCAGAATCCCTCGTTAATCAATCCGGTTTCCGAATACTACAGAGTTAATGCCGATTTTCTTCGCCCCTGGGAACCGGCCAGAGAGGAAAGTTACTTCACCCGCGAGGCTTTCTGTGAAAGGCTGGAGCTGGCTGAGAAGAATTTTCATTCGGGTATGTCTGTACAGCTGGCCGCTTTTGACAGAATGAGCGGAAATCTGGCGGGAATCGTCAATTTCACCGGAATAATCAGAGGTCCTTTTCAGGCCTGTTTCCTCGGATATTCTCTCTCCGAATCATTTCAGGGCAGGGGGTATATGCATGAAATCCTTACTACAGCCATCGCCTATATGTTTAATGAGAAAAGGCTTCACAGGATAATGGCTAATTATATGCCCCGCAACGGGAGAAGCGGAAGGCTTCTGGAAAAGCTGGGATTCGAAAGAGAGGGTCTGGCCAGGGATTATCTGCTGATTAACGGGAAATGGGAGGATCACATCCTCACATCACTCATCAGAAAGGACTAGCTGAGCGGGGAACCGGAGTATCCCTTCGGAACCACCCGGATTCCCGAATCGCCGTCAATGTATATTCCCGCCGCGCGGTCGGCCTCATCATTAAAGCCGATTTCCATATTGTTCAGGACCACATGTTTGTCGATTATGGCACGCTGTATCCGGCAGTTTGTGATTTTCGTATTGTTAAAGACGATAACCTGTGAAAGAGAAGATTTTTCAATAAAGACCAATGAGGATATGACCAGATTGCTGCCCGTAACGTCGGAAAGGAAAGAGCCTTCGCATATGACGGCGCTTTCGACACCGCTTCTGTTTTCCGGATTAATGATTTTTGCAGGACCGAAATTGTTGTGTATTGAAAAAAAAGGCCATTCCTTGCCATAAAGATTGAATTTGGGCGTGATAGAGACCAGATCCATATTCGCTTCAAAATACTCCTCTATGGTGCCGACGTCGCGCCAGTACAGGGAATCGGGGCTGGAATCGACGAATTCCTCGAACATCCTGTTCCCGTCTCTCTTGATAATGATTTCCGGAATATGATTGTTGCTGTGGTAATCGTAACCCAGTATTTTCTTGTCTTTCAGTATCTTCGGTATGATATCTCTGCCGAAGAGATTTCCTTCTTCCTCGAGAGCGCTTGTCAGTACGGGTGTTTTAAAAGCGTATATTCCCATTGAGGCGAAGAAAGTGTCATCGCTTGACGCTCTGAGAGGCGTTTCTCTGTCTTTCTCTCTGAATTCGGTTATGAGGGATTTTTCATCGATGGCAATGGAGCCGAAGCTTCCGGCTTTGTGAAGAGGCTGGGGTATAATGCTTATGGCCGCATCGCCTTTGTTCCGCACAAGGAAGTCGGTGAAATTCCGGTAATCCATCTTGACCAGATGATCGCCTGGAACGATAAGGACAATATCCGGATCGTAATATTCTATTTCGTTGATCACATGGCGAACAGCATCGGCATCGCCGTTGTCGAAGGCCCCGATTTGCTGGGGACTGAGGAAATTGATGAAGCTGTCCGATTTTTCATCAGATGCCCAGGCGTCCTTGATGTGTCTTGTCAGGGATTTATCCATACCCTGAGCCAGAACGAGAATTTTTCTGAACTCGGAATGATAGGCGTTGCTCAGGGGGATATCGATAAGGCGGAACTTTCCCCCGATCAGAACGGCGGGCTTCAATCGCGATGCCGTAAGCGGCATCAGTCTTGTGCCCAGACCGCCGGTGAGAATCAGGACAAGAACTTCGGTTTTCCTGCGTTTCATCATTTAAATTGTAAGAATCTAAACTTAATAATCAAGGAATCGCGATCAACTTTTTTTAAGATTTACCATTGCCGTCTCAGGCTATGGTCAGAGGAGTCAGAAACTTATCCAGCGTGGCGTTCAGTTTCAACAGGGAAAATGGTTTATTCAGATACGCCGATGCTCCGGACTGAGCGGCTTTTTTCCCGATTCTGCCGTCGCCCATCCCTGAAGTCAGAACTATGGGAATTCCTTCCGTCCTTTCCTCTGCCTTCAGAATTGAGCAAACTTCAAAACCATCAGGGGACGGCATGATGATGTCCATCAGAATCAGGTCCGGCTGAGGATCGGTTCTGGCCATCCTGAGTGCCTGGTTTCCATTGAATGCGCTGATTATATCGTAATTATCTAATAGCATTTCCGTCAGCATATCCTGCTGTTCCATCGAATCATCTACAATAAGTATGCGGGGCTTTTTCGTTCTCACAATCAATGATTTTACCACGTTACCCCGGGTTTTTCACTTTTTCTTTTTACTTCGGGGCAACAATATATTACTTTTAAAATATGATCTTTGAACTTTGATCATAAACCATAAATCAAAGAGGTACTTATAATGTCAAAAAGAGAGAGACTGGAAATTTATCGCTGCGAAGTCTGCGGAAATATCGTTGAAGTGACCCACGGATCTGCGGGAACTCTTACCTGTTGTAATCAGCCCATGACTCTTCAGGAGGAGCATACCGCCGACTTCTCTACTGAAAAGCATGTTCCTATAATCGAAGCCACCGACAAGGGCGTAAAAGTAAC
Source organism: Spirochaeta isovalerica (assembly GCF_014207565.1). Lineage (NCBI taxonomy): Bacteria > Pseudomonadati > Spirochaetota > Spirochaetia > Spirochaetales > Spirochaetaceae > Spirochaeta > Spirochaeta isovalerica. Next base: position 303,373 of record NZ_JACHGJ010000003.1, read on the forward strand.
AGTCGGTTCAACTCTTCACCCTATGACAGAAGACCACTATATTCAGTGGATCGAAGTTATCAATGGGGATTACATTCAGAGAAAATATCTCAAGCCGGGTGATCAGCCTGTCGCCGAGTTTTTCGTTCCCTACAGCGATAAGCTTGTAGCTCGAGAGTATTGTAACAAACACGGCAACTGGAAAAGCTGATTATCTTTACAGATATATCATATGGAAAAGCGCTTTCCTGCGGGGAGGCGCTTTTTTTTATTCGCGGTAAAGGGTAATGCGGTTTCTGCCCGCTTCTTTAGACTCGTAAAGAGCCGAATCCGCCTGTTCTATTAGCTGATCAAGATTGTTATCACTGTTGGGAAACCCCGATGAAATACCCAGGCTCATGGTCACTCTGCGGTATATTTCCGAGCTTTTATGTTCCAGAGACTTTTTCTCGAGCCGTTCCTGAATCTTATTGGCTATCATCAGGCCGCCGCTTATGGGAGTCGCAGGGAGTATGAGGAGAAATTCCTCTCCTCCATAACGGATCACCATATCTGATGAGCGCCTGATCGATGACTTGAGAATGGCCCCCACTTCCTTAAGGCAACGGTCTCCCGCCTGATGTCCGTATGTGTCGTTATATTTTTTAAAATAATCTATATCCATGAGAATGATCGTTATTTCCGAACGGTCCCGTGACATAATATTCCAGATGCCGGGCATCAGCGTGTCCATTAAATGCCTGTTGTTAAGTCCTGTTAGGGAGTCGGTTGTCGCCAGCTCCCGGAGTTCATTTGAAAAACTGTTTATACCTCTGGACAGGGTACCTATTTCATCGACTCTGTTCATATCGAGAGAGACAGGCGAACCGCTCTCCTTCTTCCAGGATTGGAGGAAGAGTGTGATCTTATGAAGGGGATTGATATATATCACTCTTATAAGAATGAGGATGATGACCGTGAACAGAATAATCAGTAGAAGGATAAAAGTGATGAAAATACTGGTAACTCTTTGACCGTACTGCCAGATATTCCTTTCAGTACGCGATTCGACAACCAGAGTCTTTCTCCCTTCCAGATCTTCAATCGCCTTATACAGGAGAATCCGGTTTTCATCTTTTTCCATTAAATAGGACTGTTCGCTTCTGTTCAGCTCCCAGAGAATATCCTCCCGGTTTTCACTATAGAGGGAAAACTCTCCCTGGACAACTTCCTTCATTTTCTCTATAAATCTTTCATCGATCAGCTTCCCTATTATCAATGTCCCTTCCGCGGGACCGGATCGGTCTGATTTGAACACCGGCCCCGCCGCCATGAAAAGAAGTCCCATGGCAGTATCGATAAGTCCTGATCTGCTGTAATCTTCGTCACCGTTGAAAAGTAGATCTCTCTGCTGGATAAATGTCGTGGAAAAGCCGCCGCAGGGAACCTTTTCCCATTTGTCAAAATCGTAAAATTCTCCCCATATGAGATCTCCGCCCCGGTTGTAGAAAAACATGAAATTCAGGGAAATATTGTAGAGGGAATCAATGGAAAGATTGGATTCGATGTATTCCCGATTTCCTGTCAGGACAAAATCGTAGGTATCATCCCAGATGCTCCAGTCCAGTAGCAGCCGGCCGATATACGAGGCATCCCGTTCGATCGCCTGGGTCAGGCGGTTCAGGTTTTTGAGACTCAGTTCCTCCTCCAGCTCTATATAGCTTTTTTTCAGGACGGCTTCCTGCAGTCCTATAATGGAGAGAATCGTCACAGTTGCTGTCAGAATCATAGTGAGAAGAATTTTACCGTATAGGGTTTCCCTGAGAAAATTCTTAACTCTCATAATTTGATTATGGAACAACTTCCCGGCCAATTCTTGAAAAATACCGTATTACGATGGAAACTTGATATATGATAGACAAAAAAGAATTCGGAAAAACAGGACATTTAAGCAGCCGTACCATTTTCGGAGCGGCCGCGCTGGGATGGATAAGTCAGGAGGAAGCAGACCCCGCTCTGGATCTACTCCTCCATTACGATGTGAATCACATTGATGTGGCAGCCAGTTACGGAGATGCGGAAATCAGGCTTAAACCCTGGCTCAGAAAGCACAGAGACCGTTTCTTTCTGGCTACGAAAACCGGAGAAAGAACGCGCGATGGCGCCTGGAGGGAGCTGATGAATTCCCTCGAAAGAATGGGCGTGGATCATATCGATCTCTGGCAGTTCCACTGCCTGATCGATGAGAAGGAATGGGATACAGTCATGTCTTCCGGCGGAGCTCTTGAGGCTGCCATGGAAGCCCGTGATAAGGGGATTATCGATTATATCGGCGTTACAGGACATGAATACATCGCGCCGGTTATGCACAAAAAAAGCCTGGAGCGTTTCGATTTCGATTCGATCCTCCTTCCTTTCAATTATTTCATGATGAAAGATGAAACCTATAAAAAAGATTTTGAAGAGCTTATGACCCTCTGCAGAAGCAGGGGAACGGCTGTTCAGACAATTAAATCCCTGGCCCGTTCCTACTGGGCCGAAGGTGAAAAACGAGGCAGCACCTGGTACAAACCTCTGACCGAACAGTCCGATATCGACAAGGCGGTTCACTGGGTTCTGGGACAGGGGGACTATTTCCTCAATACGACAGGTGACGTGAAATTGCTTCCTTCAGTCCTCAGGGCCGCTTCGGAATTCAAAGAAGCCCCATCATCCTCTGATATGGACAGACTTATTTCGGAACGGAATATTTCAAAAATTTTCCCATTCCCGGAATGATAAAGGAGAGTCTATGAAAAAAAGAAGATTCGTCAGCATGAGAGTCAGGCTCTCACTCTGGTTTTCTCTGGTCGCTTTCGTTCTGGTATCAGCCTTCGGCTCTGTAAATCTCCTTCGCGAACGGGATAATGCGCGAAACAGCCTTTCCCGGGGACTGGATCTGGAGTCGGAAATTACGGCTCAGAAGATCGACGGGTGGATCCGTCTGCGAATCGCCGCTCTGGAATCGAGGAAGTCCATTCTCGAAGAGCCGGGAGCCGTCGATGTGGTCAGAACCGGCGGGCACGGCAGTAACGGCTATCTCCGCGGTGATGCGGAAATCTACGGCGTCGAATTTCTGTATATCGGAACACCTGACGGAAAATTTTATTACGGAGGAGACTGGATAGCCCCTCCGGAATTCGATCCGACATCCCGTCCCTGGTACACAGCAGCTGTAGCTAAAAGGGGCACGATTTTTACAGATTACTATGTCGACGCCAATACGGGACAGCTGAACATCTCCATAGCCACGCCTGTTTACGGAGAAGGTAATCGGCTGCTCGGGGTTCTGGGAATCGACCTTTATCTGGATGAGCTTCTCGGGCTGCTCGAAAGTAACAATCAGGAAGGTGTTTCCTCTGCTCTTATTGATAACAAAGGCATTACTGTCGCCCATCCCGTGGCCGATCTGATCGGCGGTAATGTTCTGGATTTATTGGACGATTCCGGTCAGCCCTTCATGAAGCCGGTCGTCGAGGACTCAACAGGAATTCAGGAATACACATTCAAAGGCGAACGGAAAACCATGGTTTTCCGGGAAATTCCCAGTCTCGGCTGGAAAATCGTGTTTTTCGTAACCGAAGATTATATGTTTAAGCCCATAAATCAGCTGATTCTCCTGTCGATTATTTTCATAAGCAGCACGATTGTGGTTTTTATCATTATCACGATTCTCATATCTTCCGTATTCGTTAAGAGAATCCAGGCCGTTTCCGATTCGCTTAATGATGTGGCGGAAGGGGAAGGTGACCTGACAAGATCCTTAGAGACAACCACCAATGATGAACTCGCCGTACTGACCGATAATTTCAATAAATTTATCGACCTCATGCGCCGCATGATTTCCAATATAAAAAGCAGTGCTGAATCCACTATGACAGCCAAAGACTCTCTCGTAGCCAATACGGAGGAAACGGCGGCGGCCATTAACCAGATCAGCGCCAATATGAACTCCATGGAGGGACAGATCCAGCGGCTGGATGAGAGCATTTCCATCTCGTCCCGTTCTGTGGAGAGTATTACCCGTTCCGTTTCGGGATTCAACAGCATCCGGGAAGAGCAGGCAGCCATAGTCGAAGAAACGGCGGCGTCGATTGCCGAAATGATTCATTCTCTCGAGCAGGTGGCCAAAATCAGCCGGGAGAAAAAGGAAGTGGCGTCTGCTCTGACGGAAACATCCCGCAAAGGCGGCGAACAGCTCGATACGCTCAGCCGGGCATTCGATGAGAAGGTCGTTACAAGGCTCAGCGCTATTGAGGACATGACCGATATTATCAGAGGCATAGCCAGCCAGATCAATCTTCTATCCATGAATGCCGCGATCGAAGCCGCCCATGCCGGGGATACCGGCAAGGGGTTCGCTGTCGTCGCAGATGAAATCCGGAAGCTGGCCGAGAGCTCTTCGGACAGTGTCAAAACCATCGATACGGTTATCCGGGAAATCCGCGAAGGGGTTAACGAAACGGTGGAAAATACCGGTGAAACGGCACAGATTTTCAAGGAAATGGACCAGGTCGTCACAGATTTCGTTGCAGCTCTTAATCAGATTGCCAACAATACGAACGAACTGATGACCGGGAGCCAGGAAATCGGCCAGACAGCGCAGAGGCTGAATGAGATTACTGTCTCAATTAAAGACAGCGCCGATTCCATGAAGCTGGGCACGGAGGAGCTTTCAAGAGAAATGCTCAATATTGAAGATGTTTCCCGCACAGTCCTGGGAGGCATTCAGGAAGCTGTTGTCGGAGCCGGTCAGATTGTCTCCGCCATGGATCAGGTCTCTGGTCTCTCCGGGGAGCTGGCCCGCAACAGCGAGCAGCTGAAAAGTGAAATAGACCGGTTTAAAACCGACTAGTCTATTTTATTTCTATCGGCCAGTGCTGATTTCTGCTGTTTGACCGCAAAACTGATGGCGTAAACCAGAGCGAATGGCCAGAGAGGTGTCAGAAAGAGGAAGATGAAGAGGATAAAGTTGAACTTCTTTGCTCCCTCTTTCCCGGACGCCCCGAATCCTTTAAAAGAAGCGGCCAGGTTTTGAAGCTCTTTTTTTCTTTCCTCGTCCGACAGATCGGGATCTCTGGCTTTTTTTAAAGCTTCTTTAAAATCGGTATCAAATGAATTTTCCTGCTGTCCTTCCGACGCTTCCGATTCCGGGAATACATTTTCAGGGCGGGGTTTTTCATATACCTGAGCGCTACTGTAGGAACTGTAACCCGCCGGTTCGGCTTGAGCCGCTCCTATGGAAACCTGATCCCCTGAGACCGTTATTCCCAATGAGCCAATGCGCGACATTTTATTAACCAGCCTGGTCACTTTCGATTCGCTGAGATCCAGCTGGGAAGAGAGCTGGGTGACTGTTGTGTTTTTATAGAATTGCAGTGTATCGAGTATCTCCAGGCTCTGCCGTTCCCCGTGACGGATAACCCGCCCGATAATCTGTGCGGATATGGCAGCGGAACCGTAGATGGCCAGCGCTGTAAGCCTGGGTCCCAGAATAAGGGGAGCCGAGGCGAAATAATCTGTCAGGGAATCGAACTCTCCGTAGGTCCGGAGCCATGGCCAGGCAATAACTCCCAGCGGAATAATCATTATATAGGATATGATTATGAGAAAGTCGTCGGTTTTGTAGATGTTTCTGTTTTCCATAAGATAAGAATAGATACGGAGCAGCGTGCTGTCAAATTTACAATTGCTTCTGTTTTCTGTATAGTATTGTTTATGATTAAAGCATCAGTCCGGGATTACTGTTTTGAACAATTAAAGATCGATCTTATCTCGCGGGACGCTTATGATACGAGGCAGTGGGAAGATATCAGAAGCCGGGGCAGAGTCATATCGCTCAAACGCAATGATTTTGCCTTGAAGGCGGGAGAGGAAAAGCGGAAGGGTTTTTTCATTGTCAGCGGCAGCCTGATCCATCTCTATCTGAAAGAAAACGGAGAACAGATCGTCATGAGTTTCTCCGATGATCAGACCTTCCGGTTCATCTGTCCCGGTTCCTATTTTACGGGAGAAGAGGATTCCTGGGAGATCCTCGCCGTGGAAGAGAGTCTGCTCATATCCCTGAATCAGGATGATATGGAGTACCTCTCGGCAAAATATCATTCTTTCAGCATATATTACAGAAATATCATCTCCGACGGCCTGGCAAAGTTCTACCGCTTCAATGCCCTGCGTTTCTCCCGCACCTCTGAAGAATTCCTGAAGGAGCTGGTGGAGTCCTATCCCCGGATCAACCGCACCGTTCCCGATAAGTATCTCGCTTCTTTTATGGGCATATCCAGAGAATGGTTCTGTAAAATCAAAAAGAAAATTTATAATTGAACTAATTCAATTATAAGTACAATATTGCCCGGTATAATGAGGACAAAATCTGTTTTGGGAGTTCTCATGCTGTCTATTATCCATCTCGTTCTTGTCTTTGTGGTTCTTGTTCTGCTCAATGAGCTTTTCCGTTTGAGCAAATGGTTTACCTTATCGGTCTTTATCATTCTTCCCGTTGCGCTGTCTATCGCCGTCTGGCCTTCTACAACCGGCACAGGGACAAGTGTTGATACGTGGTTTCACTGGGCGAAAGTGTACTCTGTTGTGGTCGCCGCTGCGGGTTTCACTTTTATGCGCTTTACAGCTCTCGGGGAAAAGGGATACGCCAAAGCCTTCCCTCCGCTGATTCTGGCTTTGAACATTCTCGAAGCGGTCGTCCGTGATTTCGAGCTGGGAATGGCAGCCGGAGGAGCCTGGCACTTTATGAACGGCCTGGCCGGACTTTTCTCCATTATCGCCATTTCCGGTTGGACCGGTATATTCAGTGAAAAAAAGGGGAAACGCGATCTCCTATGGCCCGATATGACTGTTCTGTGGATTATCGCTTACGATGTTTGGAATCTCTCTTATATCTATTTCTGCGTTCCCGAGCACGCTACTTATGGAATTTCGGTTCTGCTCGCCTGCACCGTACCTTCGCTCTTTATAAAAAAGGGAACATGGATTCAGGCAAGGGCTTACACTCTCGGGCTGTGGATGATGTACATCATGACATTCAACAGTTTCGTCGATACGCCCGGCGTCACTCTCATGCTGCCTGAGAGTTCGCTCCTTAAATACATTTTCGCTGTTCTCAGTCTGGGACTGAACGGATGGCTGGTGATCGTTCATTTGCTGAAAATCCGCCGGCGGAAAGATTTTCGCATAGGAGAGGAACTCTACTCAGTTTAAATATGCAGGGGGAGTCCTATGGTAAAACAGACTCCCTCTCCCGGCCTCGAGTGAACCTCCATCGTGCCTTTGTGGTTATTTGTTATTATGAAGTAGGAGACCGATAACCCCAGACCTGTGCCGGATCCAACGGGTTTCGTAGTGAAAAATGGCTCGAAAATGTGTTTCTTCTCTTCGGAGCTTAATCCGGGGCCGTTATCTTCCACATCGATATACAATTTGTCTTCATCCCTTCGCAGGCGAAGGATAAATCGGGGAGAATAGCCTTTATCCCGGATTTCGCACATGGCTTCCGCTCCATTCTTCAACAGATTGAGCATGACCTGCTGTATCTGGGATCTGGAACAGGGAATAACCGGAATATTCGCTTCATATTCCCGTATTATTTCAATTTCCCTGAAATCATAATGGGATTTCAGATCAAAATCCGATGAAGCCAGTTCAATGATGTTGTCGAGCATTTCCACAGGATCGTGAGTGGAGAAGGGACCATGGTCCAGTCTGGAAAAGCTGAGCATATTGTGGATGATTGAAGAGGCTCTCTGTCCCCCTTCCCATATGGCTTTCAGCATACGGGGGATTCCCCGTTTTTCAAGGTAGATCCTGAAAGTCTCCAGATCGATACCTGCGTCATCCGCCGCTTTCCGGTTAGCGTCCAGGCTCATATCTGTCAGGCGCTTCGTCATCACTTCAGCCGTCTGAATAATTCCCGCCAGAGGATTATTTATTTCATGAGCCATACCCGCAGCCAGTCCTCCGATCGAGAGCATTTTTTCCGATTGAACCAGGGCTTCCTGAAAGCGCACTTTTTCTGTAATATCGTCAATCCTTAACACGGAATCACCTTCCAGGGAGTCCGAAAGAGGGTATAGGGAAATCTCTTCATGGATAATTCTCTTACCGGATTGTCTCGTTTTCCTGACAGTCATGACAGAGTCCGACGGGGCTCCTTTTCTGAAATAGCCATCCAGGTCTGAACTTATGTAATCGAGAATATCCCTCACCGATTGTCCGAGGGCTTCCTCTGCTTTCAGATTAAAACTCTTTTCCGCCCTTTGGTTCCATCTGGTTATTTCTCCTTCTTTATTGAGTCCTATGATGATGGAAGGCATGGAATTTATAATATCGCTTATATAATTCTTTTCCTTATTGAGTTCTTCGATCTTTTTCTGCAGCTCCGGATAATAGCTTTTCCTTGATGAAGAGCTTCCCAGTCCGATGAGGTGCTCAAGGTCTCTCTGCCGCTTGCTGTCTTCGTTGATGTTTTCGTCCTTTACATGGCTTCCCGGTAGATAGCGGCCAGTTCCGATGAATCTGCATTACGGGGATTGGTAATGAGACAGGGGTCTTTTGCCGCTTTCTCTGCAAGAACGGGAATATCCGAATCGGAAACGCCTCTTGTTTTAAGAGTATCCACAATACCCACTTCTTTTTTCAGGTTTACAATTCTTTCAGTCAATTCTTTCTGCACGATTTTATCTGATAAGCCTTCTGTTCTGATGTCCATAGCTTCGGCGATATGACGGTATCGCGAAGCGGCCGCGGAATAATTAAAGTTGACCACGTGCTCCAGTAACATAGCGTTGCACTCGCCATGAGGCATGTCGAGGTAGCCTCCCAGGCTGTGCGCCATGGCATGAACGGCTCCCAGAATGGCATTGGAGAACGCCAGGCCGGCTTTCATGCTGGCAAGCATTATGCTTTCCCTTAACCGGCTGTTTTGCGAATCGTTCATGAGAGGAGGAAGATCTTTGTTGATCAGCCGGATCGCTTCCAGGGCGTACATATCTGTCAGCACTCCGCTGCCCGTCGAGACATAGGCTTCAAAGGCATGAACCAGTGCATCAATCCCCGTGCAGGCGGTCAGATAGGAATCCATTGTGTAAGTCGTATCGGGATCAATCAGAGCCACATCGGGTACAACAGATTTGCTTATTATGGCAATTTTGACTCTTTCCTCTTCGTTATTTATTATGGCAAATTGCGAGACATCCGCGGAAGTTCCCGCCGTTGTAGGGATGAAAATCAGCGGCGGTACGGGAAAGTCGATTTTATCAACTCCTTCAAAATCCAGGATATGACTGTCATTGGACACGACGATGCCGATGCCCTTGGCGCAATCCATGGGGCTGCCTCCGCCGACCGATATGATGAGATTGCAATTCTGTTCCCTGTATTCCCGGGCGCCGCGCATGACCTCTCCGGACCGGGGGTTCGCGCTGACGGCGCTGAACACATGAAAGGGGATATTCTCTTCAGCAAGTGTCTCCGCCACTTCTTTCAGCCAACCGGCGGCTATAACGCCGGAATCGGTTACGATGAGTACTTTCCTGGCGGAAAAACGGGAAGCATAGTTTCCCGCAAGTTTTCTGGCTCCGGAACCGAAAATGATCTCCGGGGCAACGAATTTACGTAAGTTTAAAATCTCCGACATCTTAAACTCTCCTGCTATTTATTATAGGTCATGTAACCTTTTTGTTCGAATTTTCCGAATATTAATGGTTTCTATTTGGAAAAAAATGGTTTAGTCTCATAATCGGGTTAAATGATGATCTATCAGCAGGAAATCAGGGAAATAAACGATTTTTACGATCGTTACAAAGACAGCAAAATAGTCTATTCTCAAGGAGTCGTCCGGGACATAGGGCTCGTCCAGAGGGATACGTCCATAAAGGTGGGTGAACAGGTACTCAAAAGCGTTCTCATCTCTTCAACCATGGAGGACTTTGTCTTTATGGCCAGTCTGAACGATTCGGTCAGGGAAACTTTTTACGATTTGGGAGGCTCTTTGAAAGTCCAGCTGAAGTTTCTGGATCCCGAATCATCAAAAAGCATTCTCTTCACATTGGATACCAAATTCCTGAACTTCAATAATCAGGGCCTGACCAGAGATGATCTGGTTTTCATTGCCATGAAAATAAGAAGAAAAATACCCAATGACCTTATCCGCCTATTCGGTCTATACCACACAGTCCAGGAACAGAAACTCAGAGACAAGAAGAAGAAAGTGGAATGTCTCCTTCTCACAAATGACAGAAAAAACGATTGCCTGACAGAAAAAATAACCAAGACAGAGCTGGTCCTGAGAGTTGAGGAAGAAGAAAAGATAGCCCCTCGCCAGAAGGCTCTGGCCATTTTAAAAGTTGTGAAAACCGGAGAGGTTATAGAGATTATCGGGACTGTCGCCTCCCGGACCATAGAACCTGACGGTTCCCAGTCCCTCACCATTTCCTACGCTATGGACGATCAGAGTCCCCGCTTCGGCTACAGCATTCATGTTCTGAGAAATCTCATTAATTCCTGACCCCGGACTTGCCTCTGCGAAAGGTCTCTCATTATATTTGTGCCATGGAAGATTTAAGCAAACTCAGATCCTTTAACGAATTGATAAATAATAATGAAAAGCCCGTTCTTGTCGACTTCTACGCCGACTGGTGCGGTCCCTGTAAAATGGTTTCCCCTGTTATAAAACGAATTGCCGGTGAATACAAAGGGAAGCTGATAACTGTAAAAGTGGATACGGACAGAAAGCCGGCCATCGCCGGTCAGTACCAGATCAGCAGCATTCCCACGATAATTATGTTCTTCAAGGGACAGCCGGTTATGCGGTTGCAGGGGGCTCATCCTTACGAGTCGATCAAGCAATCCATTGATTCAAACTGGCCCCTATGAGATAAGCTCCCGAAAAACGGGAGCGAACAAAGACCGGGAGCCGGCGAACGGTCGACCTTCTCCGGTCTCTGCGTCAGGAGATGAAAAAACAGGATTTTCCATCTCCCTTCACCTGCCTGTGCGGCCTGACCGCTACTTGATATACTCCAGCCATTTCGCCTGCTGGCTGATCATCAGATCGACCATTTCGTTAACTCTGGTAATGGTTGTCATGCCGGGATTGGCGAGAACAGCCTGGACAACCAGATCGCGGCTTCCCCTCAGGATCGCCTCGGCTGTGAGATCGTAAACACCCATGTAATTGCGCAGCAGGGCGGCGAAGCCTTTCGGGTAGTTTTCAATTTTAATCCCTTCAATTCCCTTTGCTGATACAATAGCCGGGACTTCAACGGCGACGAAACCGGGGAGGGAATCTATCAGTCCGTCGTTCATGACGTTGACAGCGCTTTCCTCATATCCCAGATTTCCGACAATCCCTTCCATAATGGGAACGACTCTTTCATGCAGCTCTGAATCATCAATTTCCATCCGGCTTTCTTCAGAGAGGGCGTAGCGGTAGAAATTGTAGAAATCCAGTATCCCCCGATGATCCGCCGCATCCTGGGCCCAGGGAATATATTCGCCCAGGTGACTGTCCACGGTTATGGGCAGAAGGTGATATTTCTCAAAGATTTCTTTGAAAAGTGTCCTGTCCGCCCAGGGGTAGGACGATTCCTCTCTGTCGAGTACGTGGCGGTGCACCGCTCCTTCCGTCTCGGGGATTTTGCCGGTTTTTCTGGTGAAGTTCCATATGTCGGTGTAACCCGGTTCCTTTTCGAAGAAGGCCGGAGCTTTGGACAGAATGTCCGGGTAGGCGTCTTTTCCCGTATCTTTAAATTTCGCTTCCAGAAGAACGCTGAAATGGTTCAACCCGGCCGCCCGAAGTTCCAGATTTTCAAAAGGTGTATCCAGAATGGAGGGAAGGTATCTCTCCAGAGAGGCAATTTCATGGCACAGGCCTATAAATTTCAGCTCGGGATATTTGCGCAGAACAGTCGTGGTTATTGCCGTCATCGGGTTGGAGTAACAGAAAACATAGGCATCGGGGCTGTATTTGACCACATCATCGCAGATTTCCAGTATGGGAGAAACGATCCGGAGGGCATGGAATATACCTCCGGGTCCGCCGTTTTCTCCATAAATCTGTTTGACTCCATACTGGAGCGGTGTGTTCCAGTCCTGATCCCACAGGGCGAATCGGTCTCCCACTTCAATGGATATAATGATGAAATCGGCATCCTTTACAGCTTCTTTCCTGTCCGTTGTGGCGGTCAGTTTGAAATCGGCTTTTTTCCCGGACAGATAGTCCTGTCCGACTCTGTAAACTTTATCGAGAGCTTCTCCATTGATATCCATCAGGCATACTTCTGAGCCTGCGAGTATTTTGCTATTGAAAATATCTCCCATGGAACCGCAGCCGAACTGGGCGCTTCCCGCTCCTATCAATACAATCTTCATAAGTACTCCTTTCTAACTTTGTATTTATCTTATATATTTACTCATCTTATAGTTCGATCTTAGCTCCCCGGGAAGCGAAAATCCAGAGAAATCTCTTATCGAAAACTTTTAATACTTGTACTTTTCCTGGATTTTTTTTCATAATGAGATTCATGGATTATATAGGGGATATGAAAGAGATACTCGATCAGGCTGTAGGCAGACTCAGCGATGAAACTGTTCCCTGTCACATCGCTCCGAGAAAAGGACTGCGAAAAATGTTAGACGGTCATATTTTTCACGATTACCCGGAGGTCTTCCTGCAGACCAAAGGGCAGACCTATTTTTCCTTTCCCGGAAGCAGACTCACTCTAAGGGCGGGCAGTTTTCTCATTGTTCCTCCCGAAGTTCCTCATGGAGAGGAGATCGGGAGGATCGAAGGCGAATTCGAGACGCTTGTTATCACGCCGGCTACCGGTTATCTCCAATGTCATCTCTCCCGTGAAAGCCGGGGCAATAAACCAGTTATTCTCCATTACGAGACATTTGAGCAGGCGGAACAGGTCAGCATTCGCCAGCTTACCGATCTGATTGTGGAAAAAAACGGCCTGTCAGAAACATACAGTCCCCATATCATCCGCGGTCTTCTACTGTCCCTTTTAGCTTCCGTCCGGATTCTTCTCGAAGGTTCGGCGAAGGAGGAGGCGGGGAATATGAAAATACGCCATATCAAAAACGCTGTGTTATCCTCCTTCCATGAGAGCTCGCTCAAAGTCTCCTCACTGGCCGGGCAAATGAACTGCACGCCCGATTATCTGTCCTGGTTGTTCCACCGGGAAACGGGAATGACATTGAATCGCTATATTAATAATCTCAGGTTGAAAAGGGCTTCGGATCTCCTGAAAAATACCGATTATGCCGTATCGGAAATTGCCTGGATATGCGGTTTCAGAAGCCCGGCTTATTTTTCCCGGATCTTTTCCCGGGAGTTTGGCATGGCTCCCGGAAAATTCCGGCGTATCCGATAGAATTTCATCTCCCTGAAGTGTATACTTGCAGGTATGGAAAAATGCCGATGCATCTGGTGCGGAAACGATCCTCTCTACCGTGAGTATCACGACAGGGAGTGGGGCGTCCCCGTTTATGATAACGAAAAAAAGCATTTTGAAAATCTTGTTCTGGAATCGGCACAGGCCGGTCTCAGTTGGATAACCATCCTCAGGCGGCGGGAGAATTACCGCAAAGCCTATGAAGGGTTCGATCCGGAGAATATTGCCCGTTGGGGCGAAGTGGATGTTCAGAGGCTTATGGCCGATGCGGGGGTCATCCGGAACAGGAGAAAAATAGAATCATCCATAAACAACGCCAGGCGCTTTCTTGAAGTCAAAGATGAGTTCGGCAGTTTTTCCCATTATTATTGGCATTTTCAGGATGGTATTCCCATTGTCAATCACTGGGTAAGACAGGAAGAGGTTCCCGCGAAAACCGAACTGGCGGAAATTATAGCCAAAGATATGAAAAAGAGGGGATTCTCTTTTCTTGGTCCTGTTGTCACCTATGCCAACATGCAGTCTGTCGGAATGGTAAATGATCATCTGGTTTCCTGTTTCCGTTTCGATGAAATTGAGAAAATGAAAAGATAAAAAAGTAGACAGGGACAGAAATCCGACCTATTTTATCTTTCGGAGAGGAATAATAATGGTTCTGCTTGACAATAACGAGTGGATAGAAGTCAGAAAGACGAATTTGAAATATTACAACGATATAGATCTCTACTACCGGAGTCCCGCCGGGGAAATCCTGCTCTACAAGCAGGCCGGACTCACCTACGACAAATCCTATCAGGACAAATATCCCTATAAAGGGAAGCTCTATATAACTCCGGAAGACAAGCTGAAGAGCCTGGATATCATTCAGAAGGAGTTCAGCCGCAATCTCACGACCAATCTGAAGAGAAAGAAAACCAGCGAAGTGAAAAGGGAACTGGTCAGTATTGTGGGCGAGACTCTTTCCCAGCCCAGAAGCGGCAGCCTCAGGGTTGTTCCCAATACGGTCAATGCCATTGTGGAGAGTTATTCCGATCAGCCTCATATCGTTAAAAATCTGGCAATCATGTCCCATATCGATTATTCCACTACGATTCACTCCATCAATGTCATGGCGCTGATGATCAACTACTGTTTCTATACCAGAATGCCTGAGCAGGTTACGAGGGATTACGGCCTCGCGGCTCTGCTTCACGATGTCGGGAAAGCTGATGATTCTTTTCCCGATTCGATTCTGAGGGAAAACCGCAAACTGACGGATAAAGAATTCGAAATCGTCAAAACCCACCCGAAACTGGGCGCCGATATTCTTAAAGAATACGGGAAGGAACTGAAAGTGGCTATTCCCGGAGCCTTGGAGCATCATGAGAAACTGGACGGAAGCGGTTATCCCGAAGGTAGAACAGACATCTCCGAGTGCGGAAAAATCCTGGGTATTATAGACTGCTATGAAGCCATAACCAATGATGAGCGCCCTTATCGAAGTGCCATGCTTCCGATAAAAGCGCTCACTCTTCTCAAAGATGAGGTCGACAAAGGACATTTTGACAAGGATATTTTTAAAAGCTTCGCCTACAGCCTTGTCGACAAAGATGCTGCGAAACTGCACGATTGACAAATGGTCTATAGGGAGCTGATATGACAATCGAAGAGGGAAACCGGAAAATCAAACCGGGTAAAATCGTCTGCGTGGGCCGCAATTATGTGGAACACATCCGGGAACTGGGGAACGAGATTCCCGGGGAAATGGTTCTGTTTATGAAACCTTCCACTTCAATTACCGGTGAACTGGTAAGCGTCCATTGCGGCGAACCGCTCCATTATGAGTGCGAGATCTGCTTTCTTTTCGAAAAGGGCGGATTTTCCCGGGCTGCAATCGGTCTGGATCTGACCAAACGGGGGCTGCAGAGCCGTCTGAAAGAAAAAGGTCTCCCCTGGGAACGGGCCAAAGGTTTCGACGGGGCTGCTCTTTTTTCTCCTTTTGTTCCTTTCGACGGTGATTATTCCAGGCTCTCCCTGGTATTGGAAATAGACGGAAATACGGTGCAATCCGCTTCTACAGACCTGATGATGTATAAACCTGATGAAATCCAGAAAGAAATAACCTCATTTATAACTCTGGAAGATGGCGATATCGTTATGACAGGAACTCCGGCCGGCGTCGGTACGGTCGAGAAAGGAAAAGTATTCAGAGGCATTCTTCTGGAAGGGGGAACCATTCTCTCCGAAAAATCCTGGACTGTTTCAAACTGAAAAAAAAGACTTTTTTAAATAAACTTTTTTACCTCTGGTCCCGACCCTTTCGTCAGGAGAGTTGAGGATACCTTGACCGGATTTTATTCAAGTTGTTCTCCGTGCTGTGCTCCAGTTTTAATTCCCTCAGGATCTGGCTGTCTCTTCCTGCCACTTCGGCTCTGAGATTCCAGATCCTCCGATCGACGACGAGTCCTTTTGCGGGGCATAGCCCGCTGACGCACGCCACATCGTTCTCCGACAGCAAAAGGGGTTTGGAACCGCATAAAGGACAATCCTTCAGTTCCATATTCAGTCCCCTCCGTCACTGAGAATTATAACCCGGTTTATTTAAAAATCAAATCATTTTCCCGTAAAATCACTTAAGGATATGCACGAGGCTTCATGGAAGGATGAACCGAGACGGGATAAGACATCTTTTATCTCTTTCTCCTCTCCTTCCACTCCCAGAACGGCATAGGCTTTGTTCCCCCGTTTCCCCAGCTGGAGATTCTTGACATTCACATTGACCGAGGCCAGAGCCGACAGAAGAATCAACAGCACGCCTTTTGAGTTTTTATGGCTTGTGATGATCATACAGGAGCTGATGGGAATATTCATCTCGATTCCGTCGATCTCCAGAATTGTCGGATTATCTTTCTTGGAACTGCGAAGTGGAAACATATCCCGCTCTTCAAGGGTCAGAAAGCTCCCGGGACGGGTGCTGGAAGCGAATTCCAGGGCATCATTCAGTCTGTCTTCCTGCCCGCTGAGAGTGAGGAAGGCCGTAGCTGTTCTATCATTGCTGTAATCGAGCCAGGCTGTTTCCACATTGATGCTTTCCGAAGCCAGTGCGTTGAAGAGCAGGGACAGAACACCCACGTCATCCCGGTGATGAGAATAGAGGCCTTTCATCATAACCTGGTTCTTGACTGCGCTGTTCTTATCGGAAACAGTGATGGATTTCTCGCCGGTTCTCGCCCTGATAATCGACGTGTCTCCCGAAGCGGTCGAACCGGGGAAATCGGAAAGGAGATCCCGGAATTTTCCTCCGAAGGAGAGATTGGGCAGACGAAGAGGTACGGACCGGGAAAAACGTCTTTTCAAAAGCTCGATGGCCAGGTTCAGGTAGTTATAGTGCTCTTCCGAGTATTCCCGTTCTTTTACGGGATGCTTTATGGGAATTCCGTTCCGGTAGCTCAAATACCAGGTGTATCCCGCTTCGGCGATGTAATCCAGAGCCATCTTGTAGTTCCGGCCGTAATCTTCGGCATGATGGCAGTCCGTTCCGATCGTGACGGGAATGTTCAGAGCTCTGGCCCGCTTTAAAACAGGCAGCTGGGGGTAGATGCCGCAGCCTTTGACATGACCGGCCATATTGACATCCAGAGAGAGATTGTACTCGCTTATCTTTTCCAGCAGGAGGCGCATTTTGACCGCCTCCGGTTCATCGGAATCATCGAGTTCCGCAAAGCATTCGGGGAGTCCCGTATAGAGTTTGGGGAGATCGATATGACCGACGACATCGATGATTTTGTAGGTTGTGTCGACCATTTCCATCATCTCCTCCAGGTATTCGACCCAGAGCCGGCTTTTGTCACCCCTTCTCTCCAGCAATCTTTCCGTCTCGGCGATTGAACCGTCGTAAGCGATTTTCTCTTTGGAAAAGTGGATAGATCCGATGACAAAGTCGATTCCGTCGGCCTGGAATATTTTGGATTTGTTCCATTGAAGACCCAGATCCGTGCCGAGCCACTCCAGCTCTATTCCGTGAATTATCGTTATCCGGTCACCGTATTTTTTTTTGAGTTCTTTTATATTGTTTCCATACCGGAAGTAAGCGGCATCGCCGCGGATGAATTTAATATCGGTGCGCCGTTCCGCGTCATAGCGGTAACCGGTCAGCCGCGGCGTGTGGACGATGAATGTGACTGAAGGGTGCCCCATATCAATGGCTTTCCGGACAATCTCTTCCAGATTGTCGATGCCGTGCTTCAGATGGTCTTTGCCGGTTCCGGCGTGTATTCCGTGAGTTTCATAGACAAACATGGTCTATAATAGAATTCTTTTGAAAATACTGTATATAGAAACAGATGATTTTTTTAAGAACTCGTTTTTTTCCTTTCCAGAAATTCATAGAGCGCCGGGATAAAAAAGAGGGTGATAAATGTCGATGTGAACATACCCCCCAGAATCACCTGTCCCAGAGGCGCGTACATCTCCGCTCCATTACCCCGGCCCAGCGCCATGGGAAGGACCCCTAGCATGGTTGTGAGCGTTGTCATCAGGATGGGCTGGAGCCGTGATCCGGCGCTTTCCAGCAGAGCTTCCCTTATGGTCATTTCCTTTTCCCTGCGGAGAAGGTTGGTATAGTCCACCAGAATAATCGCATTGTTGACTACGACGCCGGACAGGGCGATCAGTCCCAGAAAGGCTATGAAAGACAGCACGGAACCGAACAGGTTGAGTCCGAATACCAGCCCGATGAGGCTGAAGGGATAGGCCGCTATGATGATAAAGGGCTGGCGGAATTTTTCGAACTGAATGACCATGACGGCGTAGACCAGGAAAAGGGCGATCAGCAGTACGGTTATCATGCCGGGCAATTCGTCTTCCAGCATTCCCGCCGTTCCACCGGTACCCCTCGTAATAGTCGACGGAAAGGCTATTTCCTCCAGTTTGCTGTTCATCCGCTTGTCTATGGCCGTTACGTCTTCACCGAAGTAGTAGCCTGTAATGGAGGCATGGTATAGTCTGTTCTCACGGCTTACCGCTTCGGGCGTTCTTTCCATTTCCATTTCCGAGAAGGAGCTGTAGCTTATATTGCTCCCCATACTGTTGAGCAGGTGCATCCTGTTCATTGTGTCGGAAGTCAGCGGTTGCTCATGCAGGTCTGATATAAGGGTAATGTCCCTTATGACCTCGCCGTCGCGGTAGGTGCCTACCGTGTCGCCCAGGTAGAGAACGGTTCCCGTCGCCGCCGCTTCATAGGTGCTGAGTCCCAGCTGGCCGATTCTATAGGGGTCTATGACAAATTTGAGTTTCATATTATCGGCCCCGGCGCTGTTATCCGCATAATAAACCGAGGGGTCCTGCCTGATTATGTTTTCCACTGTTTCCGATGCCAGTTCAAGCTCTTCGAAATCGGGACTGTAGAGATCGACGATGTAGCCGCGGCCTCCTGTGGCATAGGTTATCAGCGTATCGAGGCCCCCGTTGAAGAAAAGGGCTTTGACATCAGTCACGCTGCTGTTGATTTCCGCCGTCAGGATTTTATTGATCTCATGGGTGCTCTTCTCTCTCCGGTCAGCCTGGACGAGGAGAACCGAGCCCGTGGCTCTGCCCGGGGAAATCTCGAAAAACATGGTTTCTATCCCTTCGACACGGTCCCGTATGATTTTTTCGATCTCATCTGTTTTTTCTCTGCTTTTTCCCAAAGTGTATCCCGCGGGATATTCCAGATGGATTTCTATCTCTCCCGTATCCAGAGAGGGGAAGACATTCATGCCCAGAGTCTGAAGGGATAAGCCGCTGATGATCAGGACCGCCGCGGCGAAGGTGAAAATAAAACTCTTTTTATCGAGCATTTTTTCCAGTCCGCTTTTGTAGAGATCCGACAGCTTATCCAGCCAGTTGTGTTCTTTCTCCCCGGACGTTCCGGGCAGGTGAGCCGAAAGGAAAGGGACGACTATAAGCGAAACGATGAGGGACGCGGTGAGGCTGAGGATAATGGTTATGGCGATATTCCCGAAGAAAATTCCGACTATTCCTTTGAGGAAGAGCATGGGAATGAAAACGCTTATGGTTGTCAGAGCCGACGCGAGAACGGCGTTGCCCATTTCCATCGCTCCCTTGATGGATGCCGTTTTTTTATCCAGCCCTTCACTCATGTGCTTGTGAATATTTTCCATAATGACGATGGAGGCGTCGACCACCATGCCTATGGCAACTGTCAGGCCCGCCAGGCTGAGAAGGTTGAGCGAGAGACCGGCCAGCTTTAATCCGATCATGGAAAAGAGAATGCTCAAGGGGAGAGACACGGAAATATACAGGGCGAAGCGGATATTTTTCAGAAACAGAAAAATGACGACAAAGGCGAGAACGATCCCCAGCAAAAGAGATTTGCTTATGGACCAGACGGCGTTGAAGGTCACACGGCTTTCATCCTGGATATAGTTGAAAGCATCCACATCGGTCCGTTCATCGGCCAGGCCCGACAGGATTTCTTTCGCTTCCCTGATGATTTTCAGGACATCTTCGCCATCGCGGCGATACAATTTGATAAGGATCGTCTCTTCACCGTCGGCAATGAGAAGCGAATCTTCAACGGGAGGAAGGAGCTCTATGTCCGCAACGTCTCCCAGATAGATCGGACTTCCCGCCCGGGATCCCACAATCAGCCGTTTCAGATCATCGAGAGATTGAAAGTTACCGGCTGTTTCCACGACCAGGCTCTTTCCGCGGTATTCGACGGATCCCGCCGGGAGCGAGCGGTTATTGCTGCCGATTATCCGGCTGACTCCCAGAACCGAGAGATCCAGGGCTTCCATTCTGCCGGAATCGAGAGTAATGCGCACTTCATTTTTGCGGCCGCCGATCACTTCCGCGTTAGCCACGCCCTTTATGGAAGACAGCGCGGGAACCACCATGTCCTCAGCAAAAAGCGTCTGCTGGTCTTCGGTCATGGGGCTGTCCATAATAAAGCTGAGTATGGGAGAGGCGTTTGAAGCTTCCATTAACAGAATAAACGGTTCGCCGGAAAGACCTTCGGGAAGATCGGATTTGATTCTGTTGATTTTTTCCCTTATGGAAGGGAGAACGGTATCGGCATTCACGTCATCGGAAAACTCCAGTTCGATAATCGAAAGGGAATCCGATGACTTGCAGCTGATGGAATCGAGCCCCGACAGCGTCGCCAGCTGTTTTTCAAGAAGTATGGACACTTCGTCGTTGACCCGGTCCGCATCGGCTCCGGGATAGACGGTAATGACATGATACATGGGCATATTCACGTCGGGAATAAAGGCAATGGGGGTACTCATAAAAGAGAGGACGCTGAATATGAGAAGGGATATCATCGATATGATGACAATGGCCGGATGCTTAACGGCGAAGCGGGAAATTTTCATCAGTTCGCGCTCCCGCCGATTACCCTGACTTCCTGGCCCTCACTTAAAAAATGCTGCCCCTCCACAATAAAAGCCTTGTCGGCCAGGTCGCCGGAAATGGCGAACCACTCGTCTCCGTTGAAAATTTCTCCGGGAGTGAGGGAGTGTACCAGATTCTCATCATCCACATACCACAATTGTCCCTTTCTGGTTAGGGCGCTATAGGGAAGGGATATCTGATCATCTCTTTTGTCGAGGATGAAACTCACTTCCATATACATTCCGGGAACAAGTTGTCCGCTGTCTTCAAGCTTGACTGTCACCTGAAATTTCATGGTGCCCGGAGATATGAAGGGAGACACATATTCTATTTTTCCCCGATAGATTTTCTCTTTGTCGCCCGATCTGTACACTTCCACGGCGAGGTTTCCCTTCTTCTGAAAATACTCATAATACTTTTCCGGTATGTCAGCCTTGATTATCTTTGAGTCCCGGGTGGCAATGGACATAAGATTGACCTGAGAGGATACCAGGATGCCCGGCTCCACATTGACGCGCTGAACGATTCCTTCAATGGGAGATTTAACGCGGCTGTATTCGTACTGGACTCTGGCCAGTTCATACCGGGATTCCGTCGCCTTGTAATTGGTTTCCACTGTCTGGAACTGCTGTTCGCTGATCAGGCTCTTTTCATACATGGTTTTGTAGCGGTTCATATCATCTCTGGCCAGATTAAGGGCCGACTGGGCCTGCTGGAGATTCAGAAGGAGGCTTTCGTTTTCCAGAACGGCGATCAGCTGTCCCGCTTCAACTCTCTGCCCCTCTTCTACGGGAACCGATTGAAGGACCCCTACGGCCTGAGGATATACGGCAACAGTATGGTCGCTTTCCACAAAACTCCGGAAACTGATTCTTTTTTCCAGAGTTCCGCTGCGGGGATTCATGGTGACGACCGGGACTTTAATCTCCTCAATCATCTGCTCCTGTTCGCGGTTTCCGCTTTTCCAGGTGAAAAAGATGATACCGGTCAGAACCAGGACCATTACAATAGATAACTGAATCCGAATACGCATATGAGCCTCCGCTTCTATACTATTAAATTGCCGGGAGGCTCCCCAGAGCCGTTTGTCACTGTTTTTGTCACCTCTTTGTCATATTCGGGGAAAATCTGTTTTATCAGAGGTTAGGTGATGCTAGAATCGGTATATGAAGACAATCAAACTGGAGCCGGGATGGCTGAAAATATACGGAGCCATCCACGGGTTGAAGGTTCTCTACTACATGATAACTCTTCTTTCTTTTTTTACGGAGAGCTTCACGCTCTGGACCAAATCCTTCCCCTTTCATGTAGCCCTGATTCTGCTTCTGATCAATATTTTCCTTCTTGCCCTGCCCATGCTCCGGCCCTTTTTCAGAGGGAACAGGCTCCGGTTTTATCTGGCTTTTCTGCTGGCCTGGGATTTCTTTCTTATTCTGGCTGAATATTATTACCATCTGGCTTATCTCTACAGCGACAGGTATTTCCTCTCGGCTATCGGCATTATGCCGCCCTATCTGTCAGCGCTGGTTCTTCTTATGCTCGTCGCATGGCAGTATCGCCGGCGGATGTTTATTCTTATAGTCGTACTCCGCATGGTTCTGTCGATATACATCATCTCCCTTTTAAACGAACTTGAAGGATTGAAATGGATTATCTGGACTCTCTTTGAAACGGCAAGCCTTTTTATAATGGGCGGAATTGTCTTTTTTCTGGTCAGCCAGCTGAAAAAACAGCGGGAGGATCTGAAGTCCATGAACAGGCAGATCACGCGGCACGCCGCCACGGCGGAGGAATTGGCCGTCAGCTGGGAGAGAAACCGGCTGGCCCGGGAGCTTCACGATACGCTGGCCCACAGCTTCAGCGCCCTGGCTGTCCAGCTCGAAGCGTGCCGCAGGTTTTTGGAACAGGATAGGGATAAAGCTAAAAAATTCCTGGAGGAAGCCCATAAGATTACGGTTGGCGGTTTAAATGATACCCGTGCTGCTCTGAAGGAGCTGCGTTCCGCTCCTCTGGAAGAAATGGGACTTGTTCTGGCTTTACGAGAGGCTGCCGTGAAAGCGGCGGATCGTTGCGGAGCGGAACTTGAGCTGGATCTCCCCGAAGCCGCCTTATGTACCATCCCGGAAAGAGAGGAGCAGATGATCTACCGCATTGCCCTTGAAGCTCTGGAGAATGCTGTCCGCCATTCCGGGGCTTCTCATCTTTCGTTCAAATTCAGTTTCTCCTCCGGTTCCTTCTGTCTGAAGATTTCCGACAGGGGGCAAGGTTTTGATGCGGGGGAGCCGCATGAGGGAAAATGGGGGCTGATCGGCATGGCAGAACGCGCCGGACTGATAGGAGCGGTATTTACTGTTAAGTCTCGCTCGGGGCAGGGGACGGAAATTATTCTGGAAAAGTCAGGGAGCGATTATGAAAATTCTCATTATTGATGATCAGCAGGTCGTCTGCCAGGGGCTGGCAGCCATTCTCGGCAGCGAAGAGGATATGGAAATCGCCGCACTGGGCGCCAACGGCAGGGAAGCCCTGGAACTGGCTGATGAAACCGGTCCCGATCTCATCCTTATGGATCTCAATATGCCGGTCATGAACGGAGTTCTGGCAACTAAGGAAATTAAATCCCGGCACCCGTCCATTCCCGTTCTCATTTTGACCACATATGCTACGGACCAGTGGCTTTTCGACGCTCTGCGGGCAGGCGCTGACGGCTATCTTCTCAAGGATATCAGCAGTGAGCTCCTCATCGAGGCGGTCCGCCGGACAGTAAAAGGAGATTCCTTTCTCGATCCCCAGGTGACGGGGCGGGTTATGAAGGCTTTCGCCTGCGCCGGTTTCCCCATGGAAAAAAGCATCCCCGATGATTTTACTGATAGAGAGATGGATGTGCTGGAGCTACTGGTCAGGGGGCTATCCAATTCCCAGATTGCCGAAAGGGCCAATCTGGCGCCGGGAACGGTTCGCAATTACATAAGCCGGATTCTGCAGAAACTGGGAGCGGAAGACCGGATACAGGCAGCTCTTCTCGCCGTTAAAAGAGGACTGGTCTCCTCCGAAAGGCCTTTTTGAGAAATCCCGACCCGACGGGTGCTCAAATCCTCATTTTCAGTCCATAATGGAGTTATTAAAAAAAGAGGAGCCTTTATGAGCAAAAACTATACGCAGCAGCTGCTCGATCAGCTGGAAGATATAAACCGGATCCCCCGGAAGTCGGGAAACCGGGGGCCTATTACTGAATATTTTAAAAAATGGGCAGCGAAACAGGGCTTCGCCTGCCGGGAAGACCATGTCCAGAATCTGGTTATCGAAGTTCCGGGAACAAAAGGGTATGAAAACTCTCCCGTCGTCGTCCTTCAGGGCCATACCGATATGGTCTGTGAGAAAACGCCCGAATCCGCTCATGATTTTTCGAAAGATCCCATCGAACATGTTATCGAGGGAGACTGGCTGACCGCTAAAGACACCAGTCTCGGCGCCGATAACGGAATCGGTCTGGCCATGGCCATGGTCGCAGCTACCGATGACGCTATTGCCCATCCTCCTCTGGAGCTGTTGTTCACCACTGACGAAGAAGTTGGACTGTGGGGAGCCGATGAAATAAAACCGGATTTTTTCAAAGGGCGGATCATGATTAATCTCGATTCGGAAGAGTTGGGGATTTTTACATTGGGTTGCGCCGGCTCAGTCGTCAGCCATATCGATTACAAAATGGAGACTACAGGCTGTGCGAGGACTCTGACAGGCCTGACTCTCAAAGTCGGGGGATTTCGCGGCGGACATTCCGGCCAGGATATTCATAAAGAGAGAGCTAATGCCACTGCGGAACTGATTCGCGGGCTGGAATGGCTCAGCCGGGAAACGCCTATCCGTATTGCTTCCCTTTCAGGCGGCTCGGCTATGAATGCCATTTCCCGTTCCGCCGAAGCCTTGATTGTTGTTCCCGGAGAAAAAAAGAACGCCGTTGAAACAGCATGGTCCCAGTTCGGCTCGATGATAGCTGCAGAAAACAATGTGGTGGAGACAAGCGCCTTCGGGGTCGCCAAGGAAAGCGCTGTTCCCGAAAAAGCTTTTTCAGAAGATGACAGCCGCTCGCTGGTGGAGAAGCTGAGGCTCGTTCCTCATGGCGTCCTCCATATGAATGCCGAATTGCCGGAACAGCTTGAAACCTCGCTCAATTTCGGAGTTCTCCTGACAACGGAAAAGGGAATCCGCATCACAACCATGCAGCGGAGCGCCGTAAAGTCGAGACTCCAGGAGATTACCGACCGAGTTGAGACTTTTGCCCGCATCACCGGTGGAAAGTACACTCTGGAAATCTTCTCCGATCCCTGGCAGCCCGACTGGAAGAGCCCTCTGGTCGCCAAGAGCTGTCAGATCTGGGAAGATATGTTCAAGAAAAAACCGCTACTGGAAGTGACCCACGGCGGTCTGGAATGCGGTGTCATCGGTAATCTGATCGGCGGAATGGATATGATCTCTTTCGGACCGGATATCGAGGATCCCCATTCTCCTGACGAGAAACTGCGAATATCTTCTGTGGAGCCGGTATTCGGCTTTCTGATAAAACTGCTCGAAGAGCTTAAGTGAGGCAAAGCTATATGAATCCTATTGAAGAAATATTGAATCAATTTAAAGAAGTTCCACTGGAAGCGGACCTGGAATCGCTTCCGGAAGATGTCCGCTCCGCATTGCCTTACATCCGTCAGGCTATGGACCTGGTTACACGAATCTTTCTGAGACAGCAGCACGAACACCTTCCCGAACACTACGATTCAGTCATGAAAGGCGAAGATGAGTGGAGAAAGCGTTTCTACGAGCTCTTTAAAGGACCGTGGAATCAGTTGACCGACTTTAAATCGGAATATCCCGATGTGAACAACAGAAGCGCCGGCTGCGCCTTCTACCCCGAAGACTGGGCTAACGCGAAGATTAAGAAAACCGTTGAGGCCATGAGCGGCCCTGAAAAAGAAGCGGCCATGGATACATACACCGTGCTGCGTGATAATAAGGGCAAACTTGAGGCTATCCCCTATCATGTCTATTATGCCGAAGAGCTGGGTGAAGTCTTTGATCTGCTCGAAAAAGCCGCTGATATGGTGGAACACGAAGGTCTCAGCTCCTATCTTATCAACAGGGCGGAAGCGCTGGTAAGCGGTAATTACAGGGAAAGCGATGCCGAGTGGGTCCGGCTCACCGACAGCCCTGTTGATCTGGTTATCGGGCCCTATGAAGTATATGCCGATGCCCTTTTAGGTGTGAAAGCCACCTATGAGAGCATGCTTATGGTTGTAGACCGGGAAAAGGGAAATGCCCTGAAAGAGATCGAAAGTAATCTGGAGAATCTGGCCGCGGTTTTTCCTGTTCAGTCGGGAGCGAAAGCCGCTGTGGGCGGTGTGGCTCCCATCGTCGTCGTAGACCAGATATACTCCGGGGGAGAAGCGGCTCAGGGCGTTATGGCTGCCGCATTCAATCTCCCTAACGATGCCTGGGTCCGCGGTAATGTGGGCTGGAAGCAGGTGATGCTCCACAATGTCATGAAAGCGAAATTTACAGTCGGCACAAAAGAGATCGCAAAAAAGGTTATGCACGGAGGAGAAAATGTCGATTTCGACCCCATGTTCACCTTTGTCCTGCTCCATGAAATCAGTCACGGTCTGGGACCGGCTTATAGGGCTGACGGCAGAGAGACCGCCAAATGCATCGGTTCATCCTACGTGGCGATCGAAGAGACGAAAGCCGATACGGGAGCACTTTATCTCATTCTGAAACTGGGCGGGCAGTACGGCATAAACCGGTATGACAGCGAAGTCCTGCTTAAAACCTACCTGGCCGGCCTGTTCCGGTCCATGCGCTTCGGCGTTCACGAGGCCCACGGGAAAGCCAATGTCATTCAGTTCAACTGGTTGAAGGAGAAAGGTGTTATTACCAGAGACGGCGACCGCTTCGCCATCAATGCGGAAAACATACAGAATGTGGCGGAGGAACTGCTGGTGAAGGTCTGTACCATCGAAGCAGCCGCAACACCGGAAGAAGCCGAGGATTTCCTCAGGGAATACGGCACTCCGGGAGAAGATATTCTCAATGCCATCGGGAAGCTGAGCGATATTCCGACTGATATCAAACCTGTCTTTCCCGAGTTCTAAATTATCCGTTCAGAGGGGGAACCGCTTCACCGTTGAATCGGCAGATTTATGGTAAAAACGGTTCCTTCTCCCAAACGGGATTTGACGAACAATTCACCATTATGCGTTTCGGTAACGATAAAATAAGAGACACTCAGTCCCAATCCCGTTCCGAGACCTTCAGCTTTAGTCGTAAAAAAGGGTTCGAAAACTTTTTTACGGATTTCCTCACTCATTCCCGGACCGTTATCCTCTATTTCGATGGAAATCATATTTCTGTCTTTAAGTAAGGCCGTCCGAATGATGAATCTATGGGTCTTTTCCGGTTCTCCCTGCATGGCCTGGGCACCATTCCTGAGCAGGTTGAGAATGACCTGCTGGATTTTGCTGCTTTCGCAAACGAGAGGAGGAAGATTCCCGCAGTAGTCTCTTTGAATTTCGATCTGCCGGAAATCATAATCTTTCTTCAGATCGTAATCCGTTACAGCGAGCTTGATGGTTTTGTCTATCAGTTCTTCCATATCCTGGCTTGATGCCCTGTCATTTCCCTTGCGGGAAAAACTCAACATATTATCGACTATTTCCGTTATCTGTCTGCCCGATGCAGCAATGGATTCAAACATTCTGGGAATGTCGCGGAGTTTCATGTAGTTTGACATTTTTTCGAGATCGATTCCCGCTTCTTCCGCCTTAGTTGCATTGGCCGCGACAGAAGTTCCGCCCATCAGTCTTTTTTTCAATACCGAGATGGTCTGGATTATTCCGGCCAGAGGATTATTTATCTCATGGGCCATCCCGGCGGCCAGGCCGCCGACCGAAAGCATTTTTTCACTCTGTATCATGACATCGTGCATCATCACTTCATCGGTAATGTCACGAATAAGAATGACAGCGCCTTTAAGGTGCATATGTCTCTGGGGATAAATGGAATAGTTGTAGTAGCGTTCCCTGCCGTCATAAAGAACGCTTCTTTTCTCGATCTGCAGAGTTTTCTTTTCTTCCAGCACCGGTATGACCATATCGCTGGATAGTATTTCCGGGGGAAAGACATCGGAAAAAGCCGCTCCGGTCGCTTTGTCTGCCGTAACATCGGTAAACTGGGCTGTACTCCGGTTCCAGTGGGTAACGAGCCTGTTTTCATCTACAGCAATTACCATGGAACTGACCGAATCGAGTATACTCTGCAGAAGCGACTGAAGATAGTTCATTTTCCTGAATCGCGTATCTAGCTCCGAAGACATGCTATTGACCGCTTTGGCCATTCTGCCTATTTCATCATCTCCTTCGATATCGGAATGAACCTGAAAAATGCCCTTCTCAACGAGACTGAGGTTTTCCGTCAGTATATTGATAGGGCGGGCTATAGACCGTGACAGGATATAGGCGACAGCAAAGGCAACAAAAAAACCGGTAAGAACCAGGACCAGGGCGAACAGGAGAAACTCCATCGTGTGCCGGTTTATTTCTTCGAAACTGGTGATAAAACCTTTCTGATAGTGGGCGGCAATAGAATCAAAGAGATCGAAAAGACGGTTTTTCCGCTCCAGAAATGTATTCAAAGCGTCCGGGTGATCGGCCAGGTTCCTGTTTCCGCCGATCTGAGCCACCCATTTAGCATGGAGAAGGAATTCCTGAAAACGATTTCTCAAGTTTTGCGAGTCTTCGGGAGATTCGCTGTGCAGTCTGGATAGAGACTCCAGTTCGTCATAAAAGACGAGTGCATGACCATCGATTGCACTTTCATCGATCCGGTCGGATCTGTTGAGAAGATCCGTGAGAATTTCGCTGTAAATCAGATTGATTTCCAATCTGATCGTATTGATATGACGCTGGCTGCTGAAGATCTTTCCGGAAAGATCGTTGAGGTTCCTGTTGGAGTTTATGGAGTAAATCGTACCCGCCAGACCAACTGACATGAGAAATAAAAGATACAAACTGAAAGCGGCCAGAAGGCGGTTTTGAATTTTCATATTTCTATTCTAATAGAAAAAGATACCAACGAGGACCTTCTATGACTTTTTTATAGACTTTCTCCGGCTTTCCCGATATCGATATAACAAAATCCTCTGCTTCCCTTCCCTTGAGCCATAATTCTTTCATATGGGGCGAATTGGTTTTTTCCAGAACAAGATTGTCCGGCATTACCTGTTCATAAATATTGCTGTTATCTATCATATTGAGATACCGGAACGCTTCGGCATTCTCTACTCCCAGGAGATCGACAGCCCCGGAAGATATGGCGATAATCTGGGACGTCATTTCATCGACCAGCAGGTAGTTCTCTTCCGAATCGTCAAAAAACTTCTCCTTGATTGTGGATATTATTATATCTATTCCCAGGAACGCCTCCATAATATCCCCGTTATCTACGGGCAGCATCAGATCCACCATGAAACCTTTTCCCGTCGTGTCCACATAGGGCGGCGTCCATTTCCATCGCCTATCGGGATTGTTTTCCCTGTTCAGCGTTTTCCAGCCCCCTCTGTCCATGATGTTCCGCCTGGGCGGGATGAAGGAGATAAGATCCGACCAGGGGTAGAATACAATCAGCGTGTCATAGGTTATAAGATAAGTCTGGGTTATATAATCTGAATACTCGGCTTCGTTGACGAGCCATTGAAGGTGGGGTATGACGTTTTCCATGACTTTGACTTTGGTCATTTCTTTTTCACCAACGGGAAAATAACCGGAATAGAGAAATTTCCCGTGCCCCTGATCCACTGGATTATGATAGATCACATTCTCATAGAACTCATAAACGGCGTCGTCGTACAATCCCTTTTCATAATCTTCGGGATTTTCGAAATAAGGTCTGACTTTATCAGCAGTCTCCACAGCATAGCTTTCCATAGCTTTGATCATTAACGTTATCCGTTCAGCCATTTCATCGGCCCGGACCTTTTTTTTATCAAAGGAACCGCAGCTGCTCAAAAGAAGCAGAATGGATATAAATACAGATACGTTTCTCAATCCTTTCATACTACAAATCTAGACCAAAAGTACCCCGGATGCAAAAAATAGTCCCCTTTTCATTGTTTCCCCGGCAAAATCGGGTTTTAATAGCGGAAGGGGGCTTTATGGAAATATCGATTATACTCAAATACGGTCTGGTTCTCGTTGCCGGAGTGGCAGCGGGCTTCTTCAATGTTGTGGCCGGAGGCGGATCTCTCATAACTGTTCCCGCCATGATTTTTCTCGGTCTTCCTCCGGTCATGGCAAACGGCACCAACCGGATCGCCATCCTCAGCCAGAACATAACATCGGTCAACAGTTTTCGCAGAAAAGGGTATTTCGATTTGAAAACCGGACTTATTCTGGGCGCCACGGCATCGGCCGGAGCTTTTCTCGGATCATCCATTGCTGTCGAGCTGCCTGGCGAAATCTTTAACCGGATCCTCTCTGTTGTAATGATTCTCGTCCTTCTTTTCACTCTCTTTTCCAGGAAAAGGGAAGGGGATTCGGACCGTATCGTCAAAGTTCCTCTGCTGGCTGTCGCTTTTTTCTTTGTGGGGATTTACGGCGGCTTCATTCAGGCCGGAACGGGTTTTATCGTTATTGCTGTCTTTTCTCTTATCAGCGGAACCAGCCTTGTAAGAATTAACAGCCTTAAGGTCTTTGTAGTCATGATTTATACCATTCCTTCTCTGCTTGTTTTTATTCTCAACGGACAGGTCGAGTGGATCACCGGCATTTTTCTGGCGGTTGGAAACAGTCTGGGAGCCCTTTTCGGAACCAGTTTCACCATATCCAAAGGGGAGAAATGGATTAAAATCGTTCTGACTGTCACCGTGTCAGCCATGGCTGTCAAACTGTTCTTCTTTTAAATCCATCGGACCGGTTTCCCGACGCATTCCTCTAAAGATATAGTCACTGATTTCTGTATCGGAGAATCGACTGTCTGCCTTTGGGCCGAGTAGATCCTCCTTGACAAAAAGTTAATGTTGTACATAATGTACTACATGAGTGATTTCAGGAAATCAATATTTGCCATAGCCCTTCCCGTATCTTTTCAGAGTCTCATTCAGGCTTCTCTCAGTATGATCGATCAGTTTATGATCGGACAGCTCGGAACGAACGCCATCGCTTCTGTGGGATTGGGCGCCAAAGGGCTGTTTATACTCCTCTTTGTCCTATCGGGAATAGGAGGGGGAGCGTCGGTTTTTATATCCCAGTACCAGGGAAAGGGGGAGGAGAATAAGATCGCTCAGGTTATGTGTGTGACTCTCTTAAGCGGCGGGATAATAACGGCTGTTTTCTTTTTTGTTTCAATAGTAACTCCCGGAGCTTTTATCAGCCTGTTTACCGGCGATCCCGCAGTGCGGACCGGGGGGGCTTCCTATCTCCGATATATCTCTGCGGGGTATCTTCCCCTGCTGGCCGTCATTACCTGGTCTGCCGTTCTCAGGTCTACAGGCCATACAAAACTGCCGATGTATGCCGGTCTGGTTTCGGTAGCCGTCAATACATTCCTTAATTATTTACTGATCTTCGGACACGGTCCTTTTCCTCCGATGGGGCTGGAAGGGGCGGCTCTGGCCACGACAGCGTCCCGTTTTATCGAAGCAGCGTTTCTTCTCACAGTTGTATTCAGCCGAAGGCTTCCCGGTTCATTTCCTCCGCGGGAATGGCTGAGAATCTCTCCCGATTTCATCAGACCCTTTGCTGTAACGACGGTACCCCTGGTTCTTACAGAGCTGCTATGGGTTCTCGGCGATTCGGCTTTTTCCGCGATTTACGGACGGATCGGCACAATAGAGCTTGCCGCCATGACCTTGACCGGACCTGTACAGATGATCACTATCGGCCTCCTGACAGGTATCAGTACGGCGGCTGCGGTCATTCTGGGAAATGAACTTGGCAGCGATAACAGTGAAAGAGCGGGACAGTATGCCGGTAAATTTCTTATAATAGGGATAGCCGGCACGGCTTTTCTGGGACTGATTGTTGTGCTGCTGTCACCTGTATATGTTTCAGCCTTCCGTATTTCTCCGGAATCGGCTGATATGGCTCTGAAGATCCTCCGGCTTTTCGCTCTTGTCCTCTGGATAAAAGTGAGCAACATGATAATGGGCAACGGAATCCTCAGAAGCGGCGGTGATACGCGGTTTGTAATGATGATGGATACCATAGGAATGTGGTTAATCGGCGTCCCGATGGGAATTCTGGCGGCTTTTGTCTGGAAGCTGCCTTTTCCACTGGTTTATATGGCTGTTACAGTTGAAGAAGTGATAAGAATGATATTCATGCTGAATCGCACCCGATCGGGCAAGTGGCTGAATAACCTCGTTAAGGAGCTGTAGATATGAGTGAAAAAGACTGGAAAAAAAGCGCGGTAATCTACCAGATCATGGCGGATCGGTTTTTTATTGGAAATGGAAAAACGGTAGAGGATAAAGTGAAAGAGGGACTCTATGGGGAAAAAGCCGTGCCCGTAAGCTGGAACAGTCTTCCCGAAGCCGGACCTGAAGCTCCCTATCAGTTTTTCGGCGGAGATTTTCAGGGTATCATTGAGAAGCTCGATTACATTAAAGATCTCGGTGCCGACACGCTCTATATAACTCCCTTCTTCGATTCTCCCAGTTATCACAAATACGATGCCCTTGATTTCAGAAGCATTGATAAGGCATACGGAACATTCGAACTGTACGGCCGCCTGAGGGAAGAACTGAAAAAGCGCGGTATGCATCTGATTATCGATCTGGCCATCAACCATCTCTCCGACAGCCATCCTCTCTTTGTCAAAGCGCTGGAGGATGAGAACTCCGAGGAGGCAAAGATGTTCCGCTTCTTCGATCATCCGGGGGAATACGAATGCTGGTGGGGCATTAAAAGCATGCCCGAAATCAATTACGATGACCGGGGCGCTCTGGAAGAATTTATTACCGGAGAGAACAGCGTCGTCAATTTCTGGATGGATAAAGGAGCCGATGCTATCCGCTTCGATTGCGGGAACGACCTGGGCATGGAAATCTGCGAGCTGATCTACAGGCAGATGAAAGCGAAAGATCCCTCGGTGGCCGTTATCGGCGAAGTGACCAACTACGCCGCCGACTGGATGAAATGCTATGACGGGATCCAGGATTATTTCTATACCAAAAGCCTGTTCTCCCTTCTCGATGGGAAAATAACATCCCGTCAGTTCGGTATGAATATGAAAAAGCGCTACGAGGCCTACGGGCATGAGAAAGCCCTTTCCAGTTTTCTCATGGTATCCTCCCACGATTTTCCCAGGCTGATGCATTCCTGCAAAGGCGATATGACAAAATATTTCCAGGCGCTCACTCTGCAATTCACTCTGCCGGGAATCCCCATGATCTACTACGGCGAGGAAATCGGCATGGAAGGGGCATGGGATCCGTTGAACCGGGCTCCCATGATCTGGGACGAGGAGAAATGGAACCGCCAAGTCTACGATTTCCACAAAAAGATGATAGCTTTCCGCAGAACCAGACCGGAACTGGAAGGGGGAAGCTTTGAAGATCTTTCGGAATGGCTCGATAACGGTGTTGTGGCTTTTCTGAGGGTGGGGGAGGCTCCGGAAGATTATTCGGTCACCCTGATCAATACCACCGATGAAGATCTGTATTTCGATCTGTTCGTTCCCAGCTCCCATATGTACGGCGAGGTGAAGATGTGCGATTATTTCGGTGAGGGCGTGGCCCTGTCCGAGGATTCCTGTCTCTATATCTCCATGAGGGCGGGGCAGTGTTCCGTTTATGTGCCCGATTATCTCTATAAGCCGAATTACACTTATTACAAAAAAAGGTCACTGAAATTGTGAAGAATTGATTGCAAATAGTGTTTCCGCAATTCCCCCTGTCTATGGACACTTGATATACTGGAATCATGAAAATTGAAAAGAATACAACAGTGGCATTGAATTATGTACT
Source organism: Spirochaeta isovalerica (assembly GCF_014207565.1). Classification (NCBI taxonomy): domain Bacteria; kingdom Pseudomonadati; phylum Spirochaetota; class Spirochaetia; order Spirochaetales; family Spirochaetaceae; genus Spirochaeta; species Spirochaeta isovalerica. Next base: position 337,165 of record NZ_JACHGJ010000003.1, read on the forward strand.
GAAAAAGAAAGACGGAACAGTTCTCGAATCAACAGGTCAGCAGGGACCGGTCACCATACTGTTCGGTCATGATATGCTTCCGAAAACCGTTGAAGACGCCATCGAAGGGAAGGAACCGGGCGACTCGGTCAATATTGAAGTTGAATCTCAGGACGCTTTTGGCGAACCTTCCGGGAATCTGGTTTACGTTCTCCCCCTTAACATGTTTGACAATTGTGAGAATCTGAATGTCGGTGATGACGTTATGGCAAATAATGGAGCCGGAGAAATCATCGTCAAAATAACTGCCATCGAAGGCGACAAGGTAACGGTTGATGCCAATCATCCTTATGCCGGTATGGATGTGGTTTTTGAGATAGGAGTGATGGATGTAAGGGAAACAACCCCTGAAGACCTCTCCTTTTTTTATCAGGGCCACGGACATAATCATGATCATTCATGCGGAGGCGGAGGTTGCGGCTGCGGGGGCGATAGCGGATGTGATACCGAAGCGTGCGGATGCGAAGGCAGCTGTGACAGCAGCTCCTGCGGATGCGGCCACTAGGATAACTCCCCGTTTCCCCGGAGAATGTCCCCGGGAATGCAAACTCTCTTGATTTCAAACAATCGGCTTCCCCGTTCCAGTGTGCCCAGACTCATGTTGCAGGTGAGGCATCGGGTCAGGAGACGGATATCTCCAATATAACCGATACGTCGACAAGGCAGTCGATTTTGCCAATCTCTTCGCCCGAAGAGTCGAATCTATTGGTTGAATTATCGAATTAACGCCTTTATAGCTATTTGGCATATTTATTGCATTCTGTATTCCCGAATAGGAGATAAAATGAAAAATAAATATTCCTTACTGATATTAACCATTTCAATTCTGGCCTTCGCATCCTGTCAGATGCAGGGTGAACTGCTGGATCCGGAATCAACTGCTGAAAGCCTGATCGGTATGAGATCCATACTGTCCGGTATGGAAACCATGATGGCCCTGGCCGTCGAGTCCGACGAATCGATCGATTATGCCAGAACGATAGATCCATACAGCGAAAATGCTGATATTGCGGAACATCTGCAGGACGGTTCTGGAAATCCCCTTTCTCCTTCAACCGTATACGCCAATTTCGGCGGAACCGGAAGCAATGAAGTCCGGGTTCCTTCGACAGGATATTTTGATGATTACTACACATCCGGCATTCAGGCTTATTTCTCTATCTCCCGGGAAACAGCCGACCATTACAGAATCAGACTCTTTGTCTTCCCCCGGACTGATTTCTCAGTCAAATACGATTATGAAGAATATCTGGTAGATGAAAGCACGGCACTCACATCCTGGGAGTGGGAAAATATGAATGATGATAATGAAGCCGGCAAACTGACAACCTATAAAACCTTTTTTGCCGACGGGACAGTAGCAGACCGTACTGTAGAGTGGAATTCTGTCGATACCAATGGTAATGATTTCGCCGACGAAGGTTACGATGCCTTCACTGTCTCTTCGGATATTACGGGAAGCGGAGACTATTCCTATCCCGACACTGTTGCTGAACCGTCAAAACTTTCTGATGATGATACCGTAACCTGGTCGTCTCATACGGTTTCAGAAATTTCTGCCAACAACACTAAGGTTGAGGAGTTTTATACTGAATCCGGTTCTGATTTCTCAGGTATCGTTTACTCATCCAAAGAGAGATGGGGCACTGACAAACTGACAGTAACACGATATGAGGGGAACTCGGCCGCGGGAACTCTCATTTCCAGAAGCCTTTCCACTACAGGAAATGCCTGGGATACATGGGAAACGGAAACCGAAGTTATCGAGAAAGGGCTTTCAGGAGACAGGACGACTTATTCAAGCACTTACGATGTCTGGTGGGCTGATCCTTCGGAAATAAGCGGAAACAGCAGCTACAGACAGGTTCTTAATCTGACTGAAACAAATGTCGATTCCAACAGTTACAGCGGGACCATGACAGAATACTGGGGCTCTATCGGCGGTTCATTCAATATTTACCTGATCAACAATGATAACGGAACCTATACGCTGAACCGCAGCGGCTGGGCGTTCGCCTCCAGAAGCGCTGCGGATTCCGATCTGTCCGTTGTTGTGGATCAGAGAGACGATCTTTCCTTTACAGTGAATGTCGGCGCCGGTACTTTTTCCGGGAATTACATTCAGGGCGCGCTTGCGGGAACATATTCGGAAGGCGGATCCTCTCTGGAGGTGACCATCGATTCTTCGGGTATCACAGCCGGCGGAGTTAACTACAAATACAGCGAATTAGCGGATTAATTCATTTTCTCCTTTTTATTAGATAATTTCCTTTTTGCGGCTGCCCGGACGGGCAGCCCTTTTTGTTTCAGGCCGCCCCCTTAAAAACCGATATAATTATAATGGGTGTGTTAATTTATAAATATGTCTCAAGTGGAGTGGGTAATGGAAAATTTTGAAAAATACGCCAGTAAACTCCCTGTTATTCCGGAAGTGGCTTCCCGTATTCTCTCAATAGGAGAAGATAATCAGGATTTCTCATTCAAAAAACTGGAAGAGATAATATCTCTCGATCCCATGCTTACTTCCCGTATTCTGAAAGTCGCCAACTCGGCTCTATACGCCAGGCAGAAGGAAATTACGACTCTTCAAATGGCTATCGGGCTTCTGGGATTCAAGAATATCAAGAGTCTCGTTCTTCTGATTTCGGCTTCGCAGTTTTCAAGGCAGTTTGAAAGCGATCCATTTTACAATGATTTCTGGACTCATTCCATAGTTACGGCTTTTATTGCCAGAGAAATCTATTACCGCAACAAGGACCGGGTGAATCAGGATCTCGCCTTTACGCTGGCTCTTCTGCATGATATAGGAAAAGTGGCTCTCTTCAATTTTGACCCGGCGGCGTACCGGAAAGTCCTGGAAGAAGCGGAAAATGGAAAGGAAAGTTATCCTGCCATCGAAAGAAAACACATGGGAACCGATCATCATGAAGCGGGTGCGCAAATCATGCGAATCTGGAATCTTCCGGATATCTTTGCCCAATCGGTGGAGCTGCATGGGAAAAATGATATCGATTCACCCGATGCGGATTTGATCCGGAACATTTCCATTGCCGACTATATCGCCGGTAAACTGGGATTCGGCACGGTTGAAGAGAACATAGCAGGCGATTGGGCTTTTCTTCTCAAAGGAACCGATGTGGGGCCTGATGATCTGACGTTCTTTCTTCAGGAATACGAAGCCCTCATGGTGGAGGACCCGCTTTTTCTGGAATGTGAGAAACTGTTTCCCGGGAAAAAAGCTGTATGATAAAATTTGAAAAATCCAATTTGAGGAAACTTCTGGAAATCCTCGTTCTTGTGCTTTTTTTATACCTCATAAATCTTTTCTTTTTTCAGAACAACCCGGGATTTTTTCAGGGACAATTTAATCCTTACAGCGCTCTGGCTTTACTGGCCGCCGCATATTACGGGAAGTTCTATGGATTTCTCACTTTCTTCCTCTCTCTTGTTGTGTCCATGATTCCCTTGAGCAGAGATCTGGATATTATGGCCTATTGGCAGAATGTCTGGGAAAACAACAATATAAGTCTGACCATACAGCTTGTGGGAGTCTACATCTTCGGATTGATCCGCGATTCCTATACGTTACAGGTCAGCAATTATCGCAGAACCGCCCGCAAGGAAGTTTCCGATAAATTCAAATTCAAAAAAGAGGCTGAAGCGTTGGCCGCTGTCAATCAGGAACTGGAGGAAAGAGTCCTCCGGCAGACTGAGGCGGTGACTTCCCTGTATACGCAGATCAAGGCCCTTCATTCCCAGAATCTCACTGAGACCCTCAATGTTCTCCTTCAGACAGTCCGGAAATTTTCCTGGGCGGATAAAGCTTCTATCTGGCGTTTTGATCAATCGAGTCTCAAGCTGGTTATGATGGCCAATATCGGATGGGGCCCTGATGATTTTGAAAATTCAATCGTCGATATCGATGAATCTATCGAGGGGTGGTCTTTCCGTAATAATAAGATTTTCTCCGTCAGGATGCTGCTTGAATTCGAGAATCTGGTGAAACTGGACAAAAAAAGGAATATTTTCACTTTTCCCATCAGTTTCGCCGGTCATGTCTGGGGCATTCTCAATATAGAAAATATGCCTTTCACGAAATACAATCTCTATGTGGAGAAAATCCTCTCCATACTCATCGATCTGTCGGCTCCGGAAATAGAGCGGGCTGTTGAATACGAGTCGCTTATTTCCTTTGAGGAGATCAATCCCCATACGGGTCTGCCTGCCTACACCCAGTTTTACAATCTTGTGGAAATGAATATCGCCAAAGGAGAGAAAGGCAAACACAATTTCAGTATCGTCCTGATCGAGATCCTCAATTTCTCCGAGCTGGCCGATCAGTATGCCGAATCGGACCTTTGGAATATGCTCAAGTTGCTGATGGAGGATTTAAGTGATATCGCTGATAACAAAATCGATTTTTTCCACTATAAAGAATCGAATCAGCTCGCTATTTATTACCCCGATATCGATTACGACGGCGTTTCCATGTTCTGTCTGGAAATGGTCGGACTCATCAACAGCAGCAAGTGGAAGATCCGTAATGAAAAGGTCAATATGGAAGCCATATTGGGTTTCTCCTCTTTCGGCAGCCAGCCCGTTCCCGTACAGGAGCTGTTTTCCGTAGCGGAGCATCTGCTGGAAATGCAAAAGGTTTAATCTATGGACGAGTATGAGATTTTCCGCGGCGGCGGAGACTATTTCAACCCGAAGACCCCTGTCGCGGCCTTGAAAGCCTATGAAAGCGGATTTATTCCCATTACGGCTTTCATCAACAGGTCCAACTCGACAAAACCGCTCGATGAGGAGCCCTATGATATCGAAGCTATCGAGAGGCTTCTCTCCCGGGAGAACCTGACGCTGAAAAGCAATCTCATGCTTATGGGAATATTCGAGAAGCTCATTTTTCACAGGGATCAGGAGATTGCCCTCTTTGCTGCGGAAAGCATCAACATTATTGAAAACCGGTACAACAATAAAATCCAGGAAATTAAAGACAAGCAAGAGGTGGATAAAACTTCCGATGACTTGAGTACTCTGGGAACTCTCTTTTACGAGCTGGCCATACTCAACGGCAAACGGGCGGCAATCAAGGACTTTTATCTGAAGGAATCCCTATCCTGTTTCACCGCCCTCGAAGAAATCCGGAATTTTTCCGACCGGGAACTGAATCTTTATATTCGTCTATTGCTGGAGCTCAAGCTCGATGAAGAAGCGGCGAAAACATTGGAGAATGACGATCGGAAAAATAGAAAGCTGATTCTTTTTCTCCAGGCGGAGACGGAGTTTTCCCGGAAGAGATTTCAGAAAGTAAAAGAGATCTGTCAGGAGCTCACTTTGCATATTGAAGAACTGACCGAAAGGGAATTTGTCATGGTTTCCTACTGGCTGGGGGCTTGATGAAGAGTCGGCTGCGCGTGTGTTTCGTTCTGGAAGGTTCCTATCCCTATATTACGGGAGGTGTTTCCTCGTGGGTTCACGATCTTATAAAGGGAATGCCGGAAGTCGATTTCCTGCTCTTCAGCATCTCTCCCGAAGAGGAGCAGACTCTCAAGTACGAACTTCCCGCCAATGTAGTGGAACACAAGGATATTCTTCTTTCGGAAAAACGCAAGATCCGCGGAAAAATGAAAAACAGAAAAAAGACTCTGGGTCTGATCCGCGAAATGCACAAAAATATCCGGGGAGCCGGTAAAATCGAGCTCAATGAAATCATAGCCAATATGCCCGGGGATTATTATGCCTACCTGGACTCGGTGAACAGCCCGCAGGGGTGGGATATGATTGTCTCTTCCAACAGAAAAAACAATCCCATGTACTCCTTCTCCGATTATTTCTGGGCCTGGCGGTCTTCGCACAATATGATTTTCACAATTCTCGGCTCGTCCCCTCCTGAAGCCGATATCTACCACGCCGTTTCCACCGGTTACGCCGGACTCATTTCGATTGTGGCCAAGCTGCGATTCAATAAACCTTTTCTTCTGACCGAACACGGCCTGTACCACAAAGAGCGGGAAATGGAGTTAAGGAAGGCGACTTTTATCAGGGGATACCAGAGGGATATGTGGATAAAGATCTATAACGGACTCAGTCGCATGGCCTATCAACACTGCGACATTTCCACTTCGCTGTTCGAACACAACCGGCAGATATCGCTCCAGCTCGGAGCGGGTGAAGACAAGAGCCTGGTCATTCCCAACGGTATCGATATCGAGCGCTACGCTTCAGTCAAAAGGGAAAAGCGCGAGGGGTTCCATATCGGTCTGGTCGGCCGGGTTGTCCCTATCAAGGATATTAAAACATTCATCACCATGGCTAAAATCGTTCACAGCACCAATAAGGATGCGGTTTTTTACTGTATCGGCCCCACCGACGAAGACGAGGCCTATTACGAGGACTGCGTCAGACTTGTGGACAATTTCAATCTGAATGATGTGTTTCATTTTACGGGGCGTCAGAATGTTCTGGAGTATTACTCTTTCCTCGACGTCATGCTGCTGACAAGCGTCCGCGAAGCCCAGCCGCTCGTTATTCTCGAAGGCTGGGCGGCCGGGGTCCCCTGCGTGGCTACAAAGGTCGGCAATGTGCCGGAGATGCTCGATTACGACGAGAACTATCTGGCTTCATCCAAAGATGCGGAAAAGCTGGCTTATTGTGTCAATTATATAAGGAAAAACCCTGAAGACGTAGCGGAACGGATGGAAAGGAACAGAGAGAAGCTCTACTGTCTATACAATAAAAACGATCTGTACGACACTTACAGAAATCTGTACAAAAAACTGACGGGGGACTGATGGCGGGAATCGGATTTGAACTGCAGAAAGTTCTCAAAGGCGGCGGGCTGGCCAATGTCCTGAAAGTGACTCTGGCGGGGATCGTCATCGTAGCGGGGCCCTGGCTTATTTCCATTGTGGCAATCTTTTTTCTCAACCGGTTCGCTTCGTTCGCCCTGGCCGAGGGTAGCGATCTGTTTATGGCAGCCATCGTCTATACTTATGCCTTTTCCCTGTCTGTATTCGGCGGATTGCATTACATTTTCACCCGCTACATTTCCGATATGATTTTCATACGCCGAGAGCGGCGCGCCTCATCGACCCTTATGCTGGTCCTTGTTCTCTTTGCGCTTATGGCCGGGATTCTCTCTGCCGCGGCTGTACTGTTTATTCGCGCCGAGGGTGTCAGTTACCTGGGGCTCTACCGCTTCGCCGCAGTCTGTCTTTTCGTCACAGTCAATCTCATCTGGCTGGTCATGATATTCATCACCCTGCTGAAAAAGTATATGACTATCTTTCTCGTTTATCTCTCGGGGATGGCTTTCTCCTTCATAGCCGTGTATTTTCTGGGCGGACCTTTCGGAATCGGCGGGGCGCTGGCGGGGTTTACCGCCGGACAGATTCTCATTCTCCTTCTCCTTCTGGGGCTCATCGTCCGGTCCTATAAACCTGTCAAACCATTTCGGGAACTGAAACCTCTGCTCAGCTACTTTAGAAGATTCAGGTTTCTCTTTCTTTCCGGTGTGTTCTACTCCGCCGGCATCTGGGTCGATAAAATCACTCTCTGGTTTCTTCGGGGATCATCTGTGAGGGGCACATGGTTTTCCCTTTTCGAAACCTATGATATCGCTGTGTATTTCGCCAATCTGACCATCATACCCGGGCTTGTCTATTTTATGATTTTTTCAGAAACGAATTTCTACAGTTCACTGAGGAAGTTTCTCCTGTCGGTGGAAAAGGGAATCCTTACGAGAATTACCGAAGAAAAATACAAAGTCATCCGTGTTACGGAGAACAGCCTTTATGAGCAGAGCTTTTTCCAGGGAGTCATATCGTTCGGATTGATTATTCTGGCGCCTCATGTAAACCGGGTGTTTCTGGGCGGACTGACCGATACGGTTACGCTTCGACTGGTTCTGGGCGCGGCCTTTTTTCACATTTTTTACCTGACGACACTGACCTTTCTTTTTTATATTGAAATGTACAGGGAAGCTTTTTTTACATCGCTATTCTTCTTTGCTGTTAATTTTGCCATTACGGCGTCTGCTTCCGCCTTGAATCTTCCCTGGTACGGTATCGGATATCTTTCGGCGACCATTCTCTCCTCTCTTCCGGCTTTCTTTTTTCTCAAGAGGGGAGTGAGGAACCTCGAACGGAGAGTATACGGCAGTTTGTAGCCATTTTAGGAGTCTTTATGAATCTGAAGAAAATCCCTCTTTCCATTATATTTTTTGCCACTTTTTTCATACCGCTTTCCGCACAGGTTCAGGACGGGCAGTCCGTTCCCGAGCCGGAAAAGGAAGTAGCCATTGCAGAAGTCTCTGAAAAAATTCAACCCGTTCTGCCGGGCAGGGATACGAAACTCATATTCGTCGAAGGCGAGGATGCGGTTTCCACGAATTTTAACAGGGAGCCCATACTCAATTACAGCTGTTCCGGGTACCGGACTCTTCAGCTCAACCAGTCCATCGATCTTCATGGACAGGCTACCTATAATTCTGACTACGTTTTTTATGTGGAAGAGGACGGCGTGTATGAACTGTGGTACGGCGGAACTCCTCCGGGAAACCGCGATGAAACAATCACGTCCTACGCATCGCCTTTCCGCTTTGTCATCGACAGTCTCTACTCAGAGGATATATATCGAGAAGATGTCAACGTCGTAGAGGAATACGCCCCGTCCTATTACTGGAACTATGTGAGCGATGTCACACTGGCGGCGGGCGAACACAGAATCAAATTTGAAGTGCTTCTGAAACGGAGCCTGGATAACCGGTATTATTTTTATCTGGACAATTTTTTTCTCGTCAGAAAGATCAACGGCACGAGAGTCGCCGTCGACAATCCGCCGGAAATCTTTCCGGAAGATATGGACATCCGTTCCATAGACCTTCCCTTTAAATCCTTTGAGGATTACGAAGTCCTTATCCGCGACAATCCGGAAATCGTCGGCAACTATGTTGAACTGGCCAAAACCTATTCTCTGGCCGGTGATTACATCAATGCTCTGAAATATCTCCGCCGGGCGGCCTTGCTGTCCCCCGATGAACCGGAAATCATGCTCCAGATGGCGAAGAACCTCATTTGGAGAGGCGCTGTGGTAGAGGGATTGAGGATGTACAGCGACCTCCTCGCAATCGTTCCCGAAAGAGTCGACCTGTGGGCCGAAGCGGGGAAAATTGCCGCCTGGACCGGTTTGTACGATGATTCAATAGGTTTTTTTGAAAGCGGACTGGAAAACAGTCCCGACAATCTCAACCTGCTCGCCAATCTGGGTATAACCCATCTATGGCTGGGCGAACTGAATACAGCTGAGAAAATATTCAATCAGGTACAGAAGATTACCGGCGATGATCTGGATAAAAACAGAGCTCTGGCTGAAATATTCCGCGTCAACGGGTATGCCGACAAAGCCGTTCCCCTATACAGGAAGCTCATCAATCTTTACCCCGAAGAGCTGGAACTCTATTTCGATCTGGAGGAAACCTATAAGGAAAACGATCAGAGAGATAAAGTTCAGGAAGTGAGGGATCTGACGGAAAAAACATTCATTCCCAACCAGGATTACGTCAAAGTGACCGAAACCTTCTACGAATCACAAAGCATGAAGGAAAAAGTGATCAGCGATTATGAAGAGCAGCTGAAGGGCGATCCGGAAAACCTCAATCTCAGGCGGATGCTGGCTGAAATCTATTTCTGGAACGGCTACCGGAAGAAGGCGATAGATGAGTTCCGCAATATCCTGACCAGTTATACCTATGACAATGTGCTGGAAACGGAAAAGAAAATGACCTCTTTCCTGGAGATCCTCGACAGAAGCTATGCCCTGACTCACTTTCTCGAGACTGTTCCCGCCTCTGTCTCCGAAAGCCGGAAAAATATGACGGAACTGCTGAAGCAGTATGATAAAAACATTTCCGATCTCGAGGCTTTAAAGAAAAAAAATGACGCCGCCGAAGCGAAAGGGGAAACCGTCGACCGCAGCGGTGAAGAGTCCCTCGCGCAGCAGAGATTCGACCTTGAAGAAAAACTGGCAGTGCAGATTTATCTCGGGGAAAGCTTTACCGGCAAATTCAACAGTCTCATGGAGCTCTTCAATGAAGAAAACAGGACTCTGGAGGGATTGCTGGAAGATGAAAAAACATCGGCCGAAGCCTACGAACTGCTGATGGAGGGGATAGACTGGAAGTGGAACCGCGGAGACATGATTACGGAACTGAATGCCGTAAAGAAGGACGGTGTGGTTCTGGCGAATCTGACACTGGGGAAAATCCTCATGTTCGAAGGAAAGCCTGTAGAAGCTGAAGCCAATTTCAAACCCATAATGGAAGGCGAGAGTGTACTCGACGCGGCGCCTTTTGCCCTCTATGAAGCTCAGGTCTGGCTCGGTGATGAAGAGGAGCGGAAAAGCCTTTATGAGAGCTATCCCGGGAAAATAGAAGAGGGAAGTGAATACGCTTATTATCTGAACGATTACCTCGATGTCCTTTACCTGGAAGAGGAGGATGTATTCTCCTATCTGACCGGTGATCCCGCGGAGAGCATAGCCTCTCTGACTGCGGCATATGGCGAAATTACCTCGCAGGCCTCTGTTCTGAACAGAGATCTGAGAGAAAACATAGCTATAATACATAAAGTCCTGCAGGACAATATGAAAAGAGGGTTCTACAACCTGGCATCGCAAACCTATCTTTTACGCAATGAACTGGGAGACTTTTATTACAATGAGAAAATGTACAGCGAAGGAATTGCCCAGTACGAACAGGTCCTGGCTATTGATCCCTGGAATCTGAGTGCCAAATTCAAGCTGGCCCAGGTCTACCACTATAACGGGAACTGGTCGAAAGCCCTGAAGATTTACAGCGAGATTTACGACGATGATCCCCAGTTCAACAATGTGGCTTCCTTTTACAATGAACTGACAAGGGAATTCGCCGATTCATACCACTTCTCTGCATCATCATTTTCCGACCCGACGAGAATAAAATCGGACCTGCATGCCGACTACAATATCAACTTTACGCCCTTGTTCGGGACGACTCTGGCCTACGATGTCAATCTGGACAGGATCTACCGGACTTACAGCGCCGAAGGAACAGAACCCGATGATCCGAAATCGTCAACTCTTCTGTTCAATAAAGTGTCTCTCAGCTTTCCCGTTAAACTGGGACCGGTAAAGATCACTCCTGTCGGCGGATTGTATCTGAAAACAGATTTATTCGGAGATGAAGACCTGAGCGCCGCCGATCCGGGCTTCGGGCTTTTCGAATACATCGATCCTTACTTCTACGGTGGAGCCGATGCGGCTGTGAATCTCGATTTTCTCAGTTTTTCAGGCGGATACCGGTTCGACTGGCTGACAGAAAGCTTTCATCCTTCAGCTGATATCTTCTTCCATCAGGTCAAAGGAAATCTGGGAATAAACTTTGTTAAAACAAAGATTCCCTTTATCGAAGACCTGACTCTGAATTTCGGAGGGGAGGGAAAATTCCTCAGCGATGACAATATCCTATGGAACGCTTTTGCTTCGGCAACCGAAAAGATCCAGCTTGTCCGTGAACCGGCGATGTATCTCAACGCAGGGCTTGATTTCAGCCTGGAGAGCGGAAAGTTCAATGAGTATTCAGATAACTCGACTCTGCCATACTGGGCGCCTGATATGTCACTCATGACCGGGCTTAATCTGGAATATGAGGCGAAATTCCCATTATCGGAAAACAGATCACTGGAAGAAAAAGTGCGCCTTAACGTCGATTATACATCTTCGGGAACGGGAGCGGAGCAAATCCGGGGGATGGCCTTTGAAGTCGGCAACAGACTTTCCTATAATAAAAGTGACTTCACGGCCTTTTTTAATGTGACCGGAACTTTTTCGGTTCAGTTTGAACCGGCGGATATCACTTACTGGTCGCTAATTTTCGAATTGGGAGTCAGCGCGCTGCTGCCTGAACTCCTGATGCCCTGATGAGGTATGTATTTATGAAAAAAACTGTTTTATATCTGTTAATTCTTTTTATAGGTCTGACGGCTCTTTACAGTCAGGACGCGGTTTATCAGAAATCGGTTCTGGCACTTTACAAGTCATCGGAAAACCAGACGGAGAAGGAGAACGAAATCTTCTTTTACATGTCCCGTGCTCTTGAGGAGATGGGTTTGAAGGTCGTTTACTGGGATATCGACCGGGGTATTCCCGGAGAAAGCGTCACCCGTTTTCACCGCGCGATTATCTCCTGGTTCCGGGGGCCGGCCATGCGGGATCCCGAAGCGTATCTGGATTTTCTGGAGCGAATGATAGCTCAGGGGAAGAAAGTGCTGGCTGTTGATAACATGGGCGCCTATCAGGACCGGGATACGGGTGATTACGTCCGCCCTCTGCGGCTCAACACCACTCTCACCAAACTGGGAATCATGTATCTGGGCGACTGGACTCAGGACGGTTCTCTCCTCGAACTCGATCATGTCAACAGTTCCATGGTGGAAAAAGACGGGAAACAGGATGCCTCCCAGTCAGCTTTTTTCTATCATTTTCTCCCGACGGATCATGAGCTGAAAACCTGGCTTTCCATCAAGCGGAAGGACAGGGAATACGATTCAAGCCCCGTCATCGTGACAAACAAGAACGGCGGTTTCGCTCTTTCCCGCTACATATATCGTGTGGAAAACGGCACTGTCAAACTGCTTCTCGATGTCCCCCGTTTTCTGAAAGAAGCCCTATTCCCCGAGGCGGAAGAGCAGAAAATCGCCATACTGGTCAATCCTGGCCGTTCCGGGTCCGATAAAATTCTCGAATACACGGAAAGCGCCTTCAGCAGATCAAAAATCAATTATCAGATAATCCCCTCCAACAATTTCCGGGGGATGGTTCCTCACGATTTCCGCCCCTTTACATCGGTCGTTCTGATTCTCGACAGCGACAGCGGTATCGATCCAGCTGTTCTGGAAACATATCTTGAGGAAGGCGGTCGGATCATTTCCCTGAAAACCGGACGTTTTAATAATCTTGCGCCCTATCTGGGCATGAAGGAATTCAGAACCCGGACAAGGGATAATACAGGTTTTAAAATCAGCGCCGGACTCCTTTCGGGAGAGAGCACGGAACTCAATCTCAGGGAATACAAGTGGACGCCCGGCGTGGCAGTTCCCGTCGATAATGCGGAGATTCTGGGGACAAGCTATAACGGCCGGGAACCGTTGGTCTGGAAAACGAAAATAGGGAAAGGCGAAGTCCTGACCTGGAACTGGGACCTCTTTGCCATCGGCAATCTTATGGGATTCATCGTCGACTCGGTTCTCTATATGCAGCCTGTCGGGCTGGCAGCCACTCCGGCTCTGAGCATTATGTACATCGACGACTGGCCTCTGCCCATGTACAATATTGTTCGCGAACCTATGGCCCCCCTGACCGATACGGAATTTTATACGACAGTCTGGTGGCCGGATATCCAGAAAATCCTGGCAGGCTGGGAACAGCCTTTTTCCAGCTTTATCATTTTTAACTATAACGTAAACCGCGAACCGCCCTACCAGACCGGAGAGTTTTTTGTGGCCGAGGACAACGCTCCTCTGAAAATGGCCAGAGAGCACCTGGAAAAGGGGATAGAACTTGGCTTTCACGGCTATAATCATTTATCTCTCACTCCGCGGTCATCGGAACTCAATGCTTTTGTCTGGAGCGGTGAGGAAAATATGAGAACCTCACTGGAAATGGCCCGGGAGGAGTGGATCCGGCTGTTCGGAAACCACAACCTTCCCAGATCCTATGTAGCTCCCCATAACGTCATTTCTCCCGAAGGAATCAAAGTCCTCCATGAAGTCTTTCCCTCTATAAAAGCTGTCTGTACGCTCCACACATCTTCGGAAACACCGGAAGAAGCCTACGAATACGGACCCAATCCCGATTTCCCCGATGTCTATATGCTGCCCCGTCTGACTTCAGGCTTCAATCTGACCGAAGAGATTAAAATGGGCATCCTGTCGGGAGTGAGCGGCCCCGGTCTGTTCATCCACTTCATCCATGCCGATGATGTCTACGACCCTTACAGGAGTCTGGGTAATGACTGGAACGGCCTGAAGGAGGAGTTTGACAAACTTATGACCTTTGTCCGGTCCAATCATCCCTATCTGCGTCCTATGAATGTATACGACGGGTTCAGGGCCATGCAGCATTTCGATTCCCAGGCCGTGGACTTCAGGATAGATGGCGACACGGTCAAGGTCAGCACGAACAGTTCCGGACTCATTTTCAGAGTGAGACATGAGGGAAAGAGTGTCGGTTCCGTCAGAGGCGGAACTGTTCTGTACAGTTATAAAAACATTGATGAAACTGTCATCCGGACAGACGGAACGGAGGTTGAGATCAGATTGCGTTAGAGATACTTATTCAGAATACGGTCAATTGTTCCGGTGTTGATGAGTTCTATCAGAACCTTCTCAATCTTCTCTTTTATATCCTGAGAAACCGAAGGATTAAGGGCGATATAATGTTCGTACTCCTCGTAAGCGGTTCCGGATATTGTCAGTCTGTCGGACAACCCCCGGGATTTGATAAGATAACCCAGGCCCAGGGAATGGTAAAATAAAAGATCGGCTCTGCCGTAATCGAGGAGAGTCACTGCCTGATCGAGAGAATTGGCATAAATAAGATTCTCAGTCAGATTGCTCATCTGCTCCGCAGTCTTTGACCCCCTCAATACAGCGATATTCAAATTTGTCAGACTATCGGCATTTCTGTATATAAAGCCGGAACCGGCCGGTATGGCGAAAGTCGATCTCACTTTGTAAAGAGGTGTTTCAATGTAGTCGAATTCATCTTCTCTATCATCAGTCTTTGCCAGACCGATGAAAATCTGAATCCGGCCCTCTTTGAGATTTTCCTGAATCCTTTTAAAGGGGACAAAGGGTGATTCGGGATTGACAGGTTCGATACTCAGTTCGGACGTTCCCGATAGACCGGCATTAATGGCATGAATAATATCGACACATATTCCGATCGTGTTACCTTTGTCCCGGAAATATTTCGGCGAAGCCTCCTGATATTCCGTATAAAGGGTTTCAGTCGAGAGAGATAGAACTGGAAAAAGAAATGTAAAAAGTAGAATTGGACTTAAGGAAAACTTATACATTTTTCTGATCTCTATCCTATCGCTGTTAAAGCAGTCTTATTAACTCAAGCTGCCGCAAAATGGGTAATATCCGGTTTAACCAGTCTCATATAATCATGGAGATTCAGCTTGATGAGCTGATGGAAATTTCCCGCATTAAAGGCTATTTCCTCATCGTATGTCAGAGTTTTATCCAGATAGGTCTTCAGTCCGTAAATATTTCCGAACGGCGGCATGGCTCCGACCATACAACCCTGGAATACCGGGGCGAAATCCCCTTCGGCGGCCAGTTCAATATTCTCTTTCCCCGTATAGTCTTTGAGCATCTGAAAATTGACTTTATACTTGGCCGGCAGGACGATCATTGCCAACTCGCCGTCTATCTTGACAATAACTGTTTTGGCCAGTTCCTGACCTTTTATATGAGCGCTCGCCGCGATTTCGCTTGTCGTATAGGCCGATGAATGATTGATAATAACGTATTTGATCCCTTTTCCGTCGAGAAAGTCTATCAGTTTTTCCGCCGCCATAGCAGCCTCCATCCTCTGGTGTTTTGAGGAGTGCGAAGCAATGAACTTATGGTGCCTGATCAGAAGACCCCTGTAGTCTTATTATAAGCTGAAATAGATTATTTTTCCTCAAATCCCGTTTCAACCGGCAATCCGGCCAGCTTCCAGTTTAAAATCCCGATATCCAGCCTTTTGGCTTTCCTCCCTTTTTTTAAGAGGAAATTGACAGCCTTGTCGGCGAGTATGCAGTAATTGTCCCGGCAGTATGTTATCACCTCTTTATCTTCGGGAATTTCATTATACCGGTCTTCCAGCTGATCAAGAGGGATGGAAAGAGCTTTGGGCAGATGAAGCGTTCTGTACTCCGTTTCGGGACGGACATCAATAATGACAGCCGAATCGTCGGATATGATCTGTCTCAGTTCGTCCATATCGACAATGTTCATACGGGAAGGTTTGTCGGAGATGAGATTCAGCGCTGCATGGAGCTCCGATGAATGCTTTTCTGCGAAACGGCGGAATTCCATGAAAAACAAACAGGTTTCTTCATCGGAGAGACTGTAAAAAATGTATTTCCCCTCACGTCTGATTTTTACCAGATTGACCGATTTCAGCATTTGGAGGTGCCGTGAGACGTTGGCGACATTTAATCCCGTGCTGTCGACAAGAGCTTCGACGGAGTGCTCACCCTGACAGAGAATATTGAGCAGAATAAGTCTATGGGGAGATGAAAGCGCCTTGCCGATGCGGCTGAACTGTTCGTAGACAAAGATTTTGAAATCCTCATCGGGTTTACTGGGAAAAATGGACATTAGTTACCTCGAAACTGAAAGTCAGTATTTCACAGATTCCGGTGGAAATCAACCTAACCGTTTCCACCGGCTTCCCGGCAGTGACTTAAAAAGAAAGCGGCGGCTCTGTCATCGGGGTCGGAAAGGGTCACCTGTTCGAGTATGACCGCTGCTTTTCCGTATTCTCTCTCTTTGATCAGATCCACGGCTTTTTCAAAATTCGAAAGGTTCTCAACTTTACGGATGTCCGGGCCATTGTTCTCATCGTCGAGAATCTCGACGATTTCAAGAGGCGCAGCCTTTCCCTTGACTGCGGAGGCTCCCAGAGACCGGCTGAGAATGCCGCTTTTATCTTCCATCTTATCGAATAAATCTTTGCTGATAATGATGCGGGCGCCATAGGTTTTCGTCAGCTCTTCCAGCCGCGAAGCGATATTCACCGTATCGGCGATAACAGTCGTTTCCATACGGTTTGTCTCTCCGATGGTACCCAGCATGAGCTGCCCGGTGTGAATCCCGACGCCTAGTGAAATCGGTTGATATCCCGCTCTGTTCCTGGCCGCGTTATATCGTATAACAGCTCTTTGAAGCTCAATGGCCGCCCGTACGGCCTGATCGGGCGGGAAGGGAAACAACGCCATGATTGCATCGCCGATGAATTTGTCTACAAAACCGCCCTGCTGTCGGATAACCGGAACCACCTGGGATAGAAAGGAGTTGAGAAATCTGAAATTCTCTTCGGGAGTCATCACTTCGGAGAGGCTGGTAAATGAGCGGATATCGGCAAAGAGAATCGTCATGTCTTCCAGAACCTGATCTCCCAGGTTCACATCGAGTATGCTTTTCTTTTTCAGATAATTGAGAAACTGGAAGGGGACGAAACGGGAAAGCGACTCATTGAGTTCTTTCAGCTGATGGGTAAGGGAGGTCACTTCATTAAAGGAGCTGGCATAGCGTCTTGTCAGCATCTGGGATTGAATGATAATGAATAGGATAAACCCCAGAGGAGCCATATAACTCGTATTGATTATCTGTCTGGAAAAGAGAATGTCGTTGATTGATGTCAATGCCAGAATGATAAAAGCCATGATGATGGGGAAGCTGTGGTCTCTTTTTTTGGCCAGGGCCCTGAACAGTATGGATAGAGTGTAGCCCATGGCAATGAGAAGCATCAATTCGGCCAGCAGAATGGCATTGTTGCTGATCCTTACGGGGAAAAGAATAAAAAAAGCCCCCATGGCAATATAAATCCCGTAAAAGACTCTGTTGATTTTCTTTGAGGCCTCATCGGGGAAAAGAACCGAGATGAAGGCCATGAAAAGAGGGGCTACGGCAAAAAAAGGACTGTATTCCATGCGCCGGGCCAGACCCCAGGGGAAGAGGGGAAACAGCTGGTTGATCAACTGCTCGCCCGTGCTGACTGTACGGAAAAACAAAATGAGACAGGACAGCCCGAAGAGCAATTCAGCCGTAGCTTTATTTCTGTAGATGAAAACACCCAGATGAAAGAGACTGATCGTCAGAAGAACGGAGGAAATAAATAATTCAAGCAGGAGTTTATTCCGTTTTGCCCCGGACACTTTCTGCTCGGTCCCCAGTTTGACGCTCCGCCAGATTCCGCTGTTCCGGTGGTCGAAATTGCTGATCTGGCAGACAATTTCCGCACTTCCTCCCGAACTCTGGAAGGACACCAGTCCCGGTCTGAAACGGGGAACCGAAGACCCTCTGTCCTCTCCGGTCATGCCATTGTCATAGACCTCTTTTCCGTTGAGAAAAAAACGGAAAGAAGTCAGCATTTCGGGTATGTCGATTGAATATGTCTGATTGTCTTCCAGACCGGAAATGACGAGACGGAGAGTCGCGTAGCCGTGAGAAGGGTATGAGTTGACACTGTTCCAGTTTCCCGGGATTGAAATATATTCCGGACGGGGAGTTGTTCCCGATTGGAAATCGGAGGGCCCGAGGAATTCATTCCAGTAGAATTCCCATTCTCCATCGAGATTTAAACTCCATTGCCCTGTTCCGCTAAAATCTTTTACATCAATCTTTCCTTCCGATGCCGGCGATTGCGCCGGAATAAAAACCGGCAGAATGAAGAAACAAAGGATACGGACATTATTGGCCAGGGTTTTTCTCATAATCAAACTTTAAATCAGATTATCCTGTTTGTACAGTTTTCTGAACTCTGCGGGCGTCAGCCTTTCCTGTTTTTTGAAAAGCTGGCAGAAATAACTGTGATTGGCATAACCGGATCGCCCGGAGACCTCTTTGAGAGGGAGATCGGGTTCATCGATCAGCAGATTTTTGGAATGATTGAGCCGCAGGGAATTGAGATATTCAAAAGGCCTCTGGTTCAATGCCGATTTAAAGAGAAGGCAGAAATGCTGTGGAGAAATCCCCATGGAATCCGCCATATCCTCAATTCCGATCGGTTCTGAGAGATGGCGATTCATAAACTCAAGCGCCGGTTTAATCTTTTTCAGATTTTCTCCGGTTTTCATGGCATCGTGCTCGGGATCATAGCCTTTAACAAGCGTAAGGAGAAAGCTGTAGACTTTCTCGGAGCCCAGTATCCCCTGTTCCGTCATTTCGCAATTCTGCAGAGTGAGGGTTTTTCCTATGGCTTCATGTATCTCTTTATTGTTCCCCAATCTGTAAAGGCCGGAAGTTTCAATACCGATGGATTTGAGCAGGCTGGCTACCTGAAATCCGTCAAAAGCAATCCAGGAGACTATCATGGGGCCGCCGACAGCATAGTAGTGATGGGATATATCGGGGAAAATTATCATGCTGTCGCCTTCATTTATCTCCTGTTCCCGGCCGCCCATTTTCAAGATTCCCTTTCCGCTCATACATATATTGAGCTGAAACCAGTGGCAGCCATCGGGACGCTGTACTTCCTCCTGGTCGTATTGCCGGGCAGAGCAATGGAGAAAGTAGGGAAGCTTCCTATCTGATGGAGAGACGTTGGGGAAAAAACAATTCTTCATATATTGATATTATGATTAATATGTTTCTCTTGTACATATATTTGAAGGAATATAATATATTCATATAATATAAATGAGGTAAATTATGAGTTTCAAAAAAGATTTTATCTGGGGTGCGGCCGCAGCATCCTATCAGATTGAAGGGGCCTGGAATGAAGACGGCAAAGGAATGTCGATCTGGGATCATTTCACTGAAAAAAATGGAGCCGTATACCAGGGACACACAGGAAAAATAGCCTGCGACCACTACCATCGTTACAAAGAAGATGTTGCTATAATGAAAGAGCTGGGGCTTCAATCCTACCGCTTTTCCATTTCCTGGCCGCGGATTCTGCCTTCCGGTACGGGAAAAATCAGTGAAAAAGGGCTCGATTTCTACAGCCGTCTCGTCGATGAGCTTCTGGCTGCCGATATCATCCCTTTTCCCACACTGTTCCACTGGGATTACCCCTATGAACTGTATTGCCGGGGGGGATGGCTGAATCCCGCAGCTTCGGACTGGTTCGCTGAATATACCTCAGCTGTCGTCGATAAAATCGGTGACCGCGTCGACCGGTGGTTCACTCTGAACGAGCCTCAGGTCTTTATCGAAATGGGGCATATGACAGGAGAGCATGCGCCGGGAGTGAAATTGCAGCTCCGCGACAGAGTGCGGATGATCCACAATGTGCTGCTCAGCCACGGAAAAGCCGTTCAGGTCCTCCGGGAGAAAGGGAAGGAGAACACAAAAATAGGGATGGCGCCGGTTTGCGGTGTTGTCATTCCCGCCGATGATAGTGAAAAATCTATCAAGGCGGCACGGGAGCATATGTTTTCCTCTTATACCGAAGAGAGTTTTAACGCCTGGTCCAACAGCTGGTGGCTGGATCCTGTGTTCTTCGGAAAATACCCTGAAGAAAGCCTGAAGCACCTCGGGAAATATCTTCCCGAAGGATGGGTGGACGACATGGCAACCATCGCCAGGCCTCTGGATTTTCTGGGGAACAATCATTACCACGGCTCCTATGTTACTGCCAATGAAGAAGGTAAGGCGGTTCACAAGAGCCCTGTAACGGGTGAACCGGTTACAGGATTCAACTGGAGAATTACTCCCGAAGGGATCTACTGGGGATCAAAATTCCTTTTTGAGCGATATAAAAAACCTATAATCATTACGGAAAACGGATTGTCCAATAAAGATTGGGTTTCCCTGGACGGCAAAGTCCATGATCCCCAGAGAATCGATTTCACACACCGCTACCTGAAAGAGTATAAAAAGGCTGCAGAAGAGGGAGTCGAGCTGCTGGGATATTTTCACTGGTCCATTATGGACAACTTTGAATGGGCTGCCGGATACCGGGAGCGCTTCGGAATGGTCCATGTTGATTACGCCACACAGAAAAGAACCATAAAGGATTCGGGGTACTGGTATCGGGATGTTATAAAATCTCATGGAGAAAATCTCTGACGGTAGAACTCTAGCCTGAAGCCAGCAGGTCATCTGAATAGGGAGGTGCCTTGGCAAACATCTCCCTCAGGTTCCGGTTTTCCGGTTTCAGAAATCCGGGATCGTTTTTCAGAAGCTCTTTCACATCATCACGGGCCCGGACCAGCACGTCGGCGTCCCGGCTGAAATCGGCAATGCGGAGTTTGAGATACCCCGACTGACGCACCCCCGTCAGCTCTCCCGGACCTCTGAGCTTAAGATCCTCTTCGGATATGACGAATCCGTCGCTGTTCTCCTTCATCACCATAATCCGTTTTTTCCCCTCTTCGGTGAGTTCTGGACTGTAGAGGAGGAAGTTATACGATTGATGTTCCCCCCGTCCAACCCGCCCGCGAAGCTGGTGAAGAGCGGACAGACCGAAGCGTTCGGCATGTTCGATTACCATAATCGTGGCGTTGGGGACGTCTACTCCCACTTCGACAACCGATGTGGCGACCAGAATATCAAGATCGCGGGCCACAAAGGCTTTCATTGTATGCTCTTTCGTATCCTCATCAATTTTAGAGTGAATCATACCCACTTTGAAATCGGGAAAGACATCATTTTCCAGATGGTGATACATGGATTCGGCATCTTTCAAGTCCATTTTTTCCGACTGCTGAATCAAAGGGTAGACGAAATAGGCCTGCCGGCCCGATCGGAGCTCGTTCCTGACAAAATCATACACTTTCTGTTCGTTGCCGATCCGCGCCAGATGGGTTTCAATGACCTTCCTTCCGGCGGGCATGGTTTTGATTGTCGAGACATCGAGGTCGCCGAAAGCCGTTAAGGCGAGAGTTCGGGGAATCGGAGTCGCTGTCATCAACAGCAGATCGGGATGGGAACCTTTGGACAGAAGGGCCAGGCGCTGTTTGACTCCAAAACGGTGCTGTTCGTCCACTATGGCCAGCGCCAGATCTTTAAAAACTACATCCTCTGTAAACAGGGCGTGGGTTCCCACGATCAGGTCGATCTGGCCGTCTTTCAATTCCTCAAGAAGATGTTTGCGGTTTTCCGCGTTTATATTTCCCGTGAGAAAAGCAATCCGGACGCCGAGACCGGAGAGAAGCCGGGCTCCATTCTCTGCATGCTGCCGTGCCAGCAGCTCGGTGGGGGCCATAAAAGCTGCCTGCCGCCCCTGTTCGATAACCGGCAGGGCCGCCATAAAGGCCACAAGTGTTTTTCCCGATCCCACGTCTCCCTGGACGAGGCGGCACATGGCCCGGGAGGATTCCATATCTTCGCGTATCTCCTCCAGGACTTTTTCCTGATCGCCAGTAAGTTTGAAAGGAAGTTTTTCTCTCAGACTTTCCTGGAGCATGGCGGGAATGGTCCGGCTTTCGCGCTCTAAGCTGTGCTGTTTCAGGGCCCTTCGTCCTATGACGAGCTGGAGATGAAACAATTCTTCATAGATAAGAGTTGCCCTGGCCTGACGGAGAGTTTCCTCCGAAGCGGGGAAGTGAATTCCTTTAAGGGCTTCCTCTTTGGAGAGGAAATGGTACTTCTGGTATAGCGGAATATTCATCTCGTCGTTGACTGCTATCGCATATTCCCGCAGGGCCTGTGCTATAGCTTTGCGAAGATTTTTCTGTGTTAATGATCCGGATAGATGATAGACCGGCAGTATCTTGTCAAAAAGATCTGATTCTCCCTCTCCGACCGGCTCGAAATCGAAGGTTCCGCTTTGCAGTTCATTGAATTTGAACTGGAACTGGCCATAGATTCGTATCTCCTGTCCCACGGGAAGTTTGTCTTTGAGAAAATTCCGTCCGAAACAAAGAAGAACCGCCGAATCGGTGTCGTCCTGTATATGGACTTTCAGGGCTTTTTTATGTCCCCATCCGAAAAACTCGTGTCCCGTGACCAGGGCTGTCGTGTTGACAGTTTTGTCGCTCCGTCCGTAGACTAGAGGAACCGGATTGAGTCTGTCCTCATAGCGGAAAGGGTAGTGGAGCAGCAGGTCGGAAACCGAAAAGATTTCCATAGATGAAAGAGATTTTACTGCGGCGTCGCCGATCCCTTTCAGCCTCGAAACAGGCTGCTTCAATTCCCTGATAAACATAGCTGCCGACGGTAGAGAATCCTAAAGGGAGTTGAGGAACATCATAAGATAGGCTACGGCGAACTGAAGTCCGATGCGAAGGACCAGAAGAATCAGGCCGCAAACGATCAGGGCATTCCGGAAAACCATAGGTTTTGATGTGAATATCCCCAGGATTTTAGCCATGACTTTATTGAGTATGCTGTCCATGGTAAACCAGAAGGGATGGCTCGTTCTTGTAAAGAACAGAGAGACAAGCCGAACCACCATCATAAGGATCAGTATGTTCAGAATGAAGGACACAAATGACCAGACAGCATAAACCAGATAGGTTATCAGCATGGCAAGGGTAAACCGGCCCGTTTGCGCTATCGTACTCGTCATCTGTACCAGAAGTCCGAGAACCATCATCGCCACGATGGGTGAAAAATCCATCCGCCCGGTCTGAAGCCAGCTTATCCGGCGGAATATATTCAGATAGGGATCAACAATCTGCTTCAGAATTTCAACGGCTTTCGATGATTGCAGATTGGAATGAAACCAGGTAAGAAATATCCTGATAATTATGAGAATCATGTAAACCGACAGTATGGCCGAAATGACATTCATTAAAGTCGTAAAAACATTCATATAGCTATTTCCTTTTTCTATTCGACCCAGGCGTCTTCAATGCCCGGGTAGTCTTTCATTTTTTCAAGCGCGTCGTCGGTAGATTCAACAGTCAGCTGGCTTGAAACTTTGATTATAGCATGACCGTTCGGTCTGTCCATATGGATGAAGAGAGGGCTCTGTCCGCCTGTATCCTGGATAAAGGCGCGCATATCGATCAGCTCCTCCTCATCAAACTCCCTTTCGGCAAATTTCACATGCACTTCGCTCACTTTTATCTCCTTCAATTCGTCGGGGCTGGATATTTCCTCAACCTTAAGTTTGGGATCGCCCCTGTTAAGCTCCACAGTTCCGGTAATGCCCAGAACAGCATCTTCCTGAAGAAGGTAACCGTATTCTTCGTAAACTTTGCTGAACAGCGTCAGCTCTATGGAACCGTTAAAGTCCTCCAGCAGGGCGAATGCCATGCGGGACCCTTTTTTCGTCATAATGGATTTCACATTGCGGATCATGCCCACAATGGTGTATTTCTTTTCGGGCGAACACTTGGACGCCTGGCTGAGATTCAGATTGGTGCTGTTTTCCCATGCCTTGCGGTAGGCGTCCATGGGGTGTCCGGAGAAGTAGAACCCGATGTTCTCTTTCTCCATCTGGAGCAGTTCTTTCTGGGGATATTCGTCAAGAGGCTCCAGAACGATATCGGGAAAGACTTCCTCTTCGCAGTCGCCGAAAAGAGAAGCCTGACCATACTTGGAGCTCTCTTTTTTCTTGCTGACAATCTCGACCATGTATTCGAGATTCTCCAGCAGGGTGCGGCGGTTTTGCTCCTCGCAGTTCGAGAAGAGGCCGGACTGGATCATGACTTCCAGCACTTTCTTGTTGATGCTCCGCAATTCGACTCGTTCGAGGAAGTCGACGAAGGACTGATAGGGGCCGCCTTCTTCCCGTGCGCGGATGATTTCATCGACTGCTGCGGCGCCCATTCCCTTGATTCCGATAAGACCGTAGAAGATCTTCCCGTCCTCGACATTGAAGTTCTTGTCCGATTTGTTGATGTCCGGCGGCATCATTTCTATGCCCATGTTCTCCGTCTCCGCCAGATAATCGGCGAAAGCGGTGGGGTTGTTTATTTCGTTTGTCAGGTTGGCCGCCATAAACTCGGCGGGGAAGTTGGCTTTGCAGTAAGCCGTCTTGTACGCGACGACCGAATAGGCGGCGGCATGGGATTTGTTGAATCCGTAACCCGCGAAAGGCTCGAGCATATCGAAGATTTCAGAAGCGTGCTTTTCATCATGTCCGAGCTCTCTGGCTCCGGCGATGAACTCCACCTTCATCTTCTCCATGTCCTTGACTTTCTTTTTACCCATGGCGCGGCGGAGAATATCCGCTTTTCCGAGAGAGAAGCCGCCGATGATCTGGGCGACCTTCATAACCTGCTCCTGATAGACGATAACCCCGTAGGTCGGCGTCAGAAGCTCTTTCAGAGTCGGATCGGGGAACTTGATCGATGCGGGATTCTTTTTGCCTTCGATGTACTGGGGGATAAACTGCATCGGTCCCGGACGGTATAAGGCGTTCAGGGCTATCAGGTCTTCGATATTGCCCGGCTGGGCTCTTTTGAGAATATCCTGCATGCCCGAACTTTCGAACTGGAAAACAGCCGTACTCTTCCCGTCGCTGAGCATGCGGTATGTTTTTTTATCGTCTACGGGGACTTCATCGACCTTGAAACCGGGAGTGTGCTTCTGAACCAGTTTTTCCGTGTTTGCCAGAAGAGTCAGGGTCTTCAGCCCCAGAAAGTCCATTTTAACAAGTCCGCAGTCCTCGATAATGTCCATGGTGTATTCCGAGGAAATGGCGCCTGTTTTCTGGTCCTTGTAGAGAGGGACAAAGTCGGTAAGCTTCGATTTGCCGATAACCATGCCGCAGGCGTGGGTGGAGACATGGCGGTTCATGCCCTCGAGAATAGCCGCCGTATCGAAAAGCTCTTTGTAGGCGCCTCCCCGGTCGTAGAACTTCTGCAGCTCCGGTTCTACCTCCAGGGCAACCATGGTGTTAATCTTTCTCCCGTCGGGAGTCTTCCCCTCGGGAACCAGCTTGGAGATGGCGTTGGATTCTCCGAAGGGTATATCCAGGACTCTGGCTACATCTTTTAAGACCGCTTTGGTTTTCAGCGTTCCGAATGTGCAGATACCGGCTACCTGGTCATGGCCGTATTTTCTGGTTACATAGTCGATAACTTCCTGTCGGTGTTCGAAGCAGAAGTCGATATCGAAGTCGGGCATGGAGACCCTTTCGGGGTTCAGGAAACGCTCGAACAGCAGATCGTACTTGAGCGGGTCGATATCGGTAATCTCCATGGCGTAGGCTATAATCGATCCCGCACCGGATCCCCGTCCCGGGCCGACCGGTATATCGTGGCGCTTGGCCCAGTCTATAAAGTCCCAGACAATGAGGAAATAGCCCGTGAAGCCCATTCCCAGAAGGATGTCCAGTTCGTATTCGACCCGCTTTTTTATTTCATCGGTCACCACGGGATACCGCTTTTCTATCCCTTTCCAGGTAATGTGTTTCAGATATTCGTCAGGGTTTTCAAATTCTTCCGGTATCACGTAGTCCGGAAGGATTCCTCCCGGCTGGGGAATGGTCAGATCGCATTTTTCCGCCAGCTTTACCGTATTCTCAAGGGCTTCGGGCATATCGGCGAAAATTTCCGCCATTTCATCCTGGCTCTTGAAGTAGAGCTCGGGATTATCCATTTTGAAGCGCTTTTCGTCGTCTTTCTTTTTTCCCGTGCCGATACAGACCAGAATGTCCTGAGCGTTGTGGTGGCTCTTTTCCAGGTAGTGTATATCGTTGGTGGCGATAACCGGTATGCCCGTTTCGGCGGAGAGCTTTTTAATCTGCTCTTTGACGATCCGCTCTTCGGGGATGCCGTGGTCCATCACTTCCAGGTAGTAGTTCCCCTTGCCGAAGAGATTTTCGAACCAGAGGGCTTTTTCCTTCGCCTCTTCGTATTTATCGGCGAGCAGCAGACGGGGAATCACACCGGCCAGACAGGCCGAGGAGGCGATCAATCCCTCCGTATGGTCCTTCAGCAGTTCCTCGTCAATTCGGGGCCGGTAGTAGAAGCCTTCCGTATAGGCTTTGGAGACGATGTACATGAGGTTTTTATAGCCGGTCTCGTTTTTACAGTAGAGGACGAGGTGATTATTCTTTCCCGCAGAGGTGCTTTTATTGAACCGCGAGGTTTCCGCCACATAAACTTCACATCCCACGACGGGATTGATATCCGCATCATGACAGGCTTTTTCGAATCTCAAGGCGCCGAAAAGGTTTCCGTGGTCGGTCAGTCCCAGATGTTTCATTCCCAGTTCTTTGGCCTTCTTCACATACCAGGAAATCGGTACGGCTCCATCGAGGAGCGAATAATCGGAATGATTGTGAAGATGGACGAAGTCGGGCAAAAAAACCTCCAGAATTTATCGGGGAAATCGAGTTTTAATCTTACTGAAAATAAGAGCCCTCATCAACAGGTTCGGAAATCTTTTCGAGGAATTGGATGGTCAGAGCCGAGGCTCTGGCCGTGGTGAAGGAACTCTCTCCCGTTCCTTTGAAATAGTTCTCAAGTTTTCCTTTGAGCAAGGCCAGATCCCGTTTGGAAAAAGGAACTCTGTGGCCGATCATTTCCGCTTCTATATCTCTGTTTCTGATCAGCTTTTCCCTGACGGTGCTGAAACTCAATCTGATGTCGGTCACAATGTGCTTGTCCATATTGGCCAGGGCTGTAAATATCAAAGGCGCCCCGGGACCGTCAATTTTGCGGTAGCTTTGGAAGGACCAGTTCTCGCTCGGAATTCTGATCCTGGTCAGAATCTCACCTTTGTCCATAGTTATTTTTCCCTCGTTGTCGAGCAGTCTTGATACCGGGATCCATCTGGACCCCACTCCTTTCAGAAAGCGTCGGGGAGAGCGGTTCTCCCTGAATTTCCGCAATTCCACCTGACTGTCATGGAGGTGGAGAACAGGAAAAATATCCATAGTATTAGCCTGACGGCAGATATTGCCTCCCATTGTCGCCATATTCCGTATCTGCGGGGGACCCATCTGTTTCAGCGCTGCATACAGGGCTTCGGGAACGATGGATTTTCCAAGATCGATTACACGGCTTACGGGAACGGAGGCTCCCAGTTCGAGGTAGCGGTCCGTACGGTTGATTTTTTTCAGTTCCTCGACTCCGGCGATATTGATGACCGATCCCCTGATCTGAAAATTATCTCCCGTCGAACCGAACTGAAGTCCCGTCCCTCCGGCGTAAATCAGGGAATCGGGATTGAGGCTGTAAATTTTAAGAAGGTCCTGCAGAGTCGTGGGACTGTATATGACAGGAGGACGATTGAGCTTAGCCATTGTCTTTTCTCCTGCTGAAGTGAATCGACGCCTGTACTATTCCTTTTTTAAGATGGGAAAAACTGCTGCACCGGCATTGAACCGATGAAATGATATCGTTGATCTGTTCCTCCGTGGGCATAATGTGTTTTCTCAGCATATAAGCTGTTGATAAAACTCTGGCAGGGGCGCAGTAGGAACAGAGATGGACGCCCGCTTCTTTGAAAGCCGTTACGATATCGGTGAACTCTTTTGTCTGGGAAAACCCTTCAATTGTGACAATGTTTTTATGTCTGGCGGCAAAAGCCGGAATAAGACAGGACGCCACGAGCTGGTCGTCGAGCAGAATGAGACAGCTCCCGCATCGGCCTGACCCGCACCCCTTGCGAAGCCCTTTCAGATTCAGATCATCTCTCAAAAGGGCGGAAAGCTTTTTATCCGGTCTGGTTTCAACGGCAATTTCCCGGCCATTCACGTTACAGATAATATTCATCTGCCCTCCAGTGCCGTATAGATGTCTTCGGGACGGATCGGTATCGAAGCGAATTGCGACCGGGCGGCTGCGGATACGGCGTTCCGGTAAGCAGCCGGGAAAGTATTGAACACCATTCCGCCCAGGGCGTTGGCGGTCCGGCTTGACGATTCTATGAAATCCACATGAATTTCCGGCAGATTCTCTATTCCCGGCAGTTTCCAGTATCTCTTTTTCTCCGGATCTTCGGTAAAGCACCAGCCCAGAGCCTGCATGGTCTCGCTTTCCACTTCCGCCAGCGCCGAATTCCTATTGAGCACGGTTCCGCAGTCAATGGCATACCAGACTCTCTTCACGACAGGTGAAAATGTCATTTCATCGATTTCAGCTTCCACGACACAGCCGCCCCAGGACAATTCCTGGAAGGGATGGCCCGAAAAAGTCTCTGTGTCCCATTTTCTGGTGGAGCTGTTCTGATAGGTTTTTTTGACAACAAGAGGAAGAGGGTCGCGGAAGCGTCTTTTCTTTATCTGTTCACAGGCCTGATTGACCAGCCTTGTGGTAACGGTGATGTTTCTGGATAAAGTCGCCGGACCGGCCAGGGCGATCTGACCTTCCTCGTCGCTGCTTATGTCAACCATATTCTCTTCTATCCCCAGTATCTCTGCGGCGCTCTGTCTCCACATTTTCAACAGGGCATAATTGTCGGGAACCGATGTGGTAATCAGGCTGAGTTTTCCTTTCTTGTCGAGTCTGCCGATCACTGTCGCGGAAAACAGGCCCCGCTCTCTCCGGAGAAAGTTACTGCCCATATAGGATGTCGCCAGACCTATGCCCTTCCGGGCAAAGGGACTGCCGCCGTTTTTCTCCCTTTTGCTCAGAGCATTGGTAAAAGCGGCATACTTCCTGGTGAAATCCGATGAATCTATGAGTTTTTCCAGAACGGAGTCGAGAGGAGGGCTCTTCATCAGCTTTCCTCCGCTCAGGTATGTATTTCCTTTGATCAGAAAATTTCTCGATCGCCACTGCGCGGGATCGGTAGTCGTTCTGGTTCTGGCCGATTTCAACCTGTTATCATCTCCGGCAGAAACGGCTTCCTCGACCAGTCTTTCTATTTCCTTTTTCTGAAATTCTATAAAGCGGTTTATCAGAATATCCGTAAGGGACTCAACTGCAAAAAAAGCCTGAGCCAGCCCCATCCCCGAAAAAGCTCCCAGAGGCGGCTTATGGCTTCTGTATGCTATTCCTGTGACTTTGATATGGCGGCATTGATACACTCCGGCGGCCCCTATGCAGATGCGGTCGAGAATTTCCGGTGTCAGCATGACATGGCTGCCCGTATCAATTTTAAAATCC
The DNA here is from genome assembly GCF_014207565.1 of Spirochaeta isovalerica. Classification (NCBI taxonomy): domain Bacteria; kingdom Pseudomonadati; phylum Spirochaetota; class Spirochaetia; order Spirochaetales; family Spirochaetaceae; genus Spirochaeta; species Spirochaeta isovalerica. The sequence goes on from NZ_JACHGJ010000003.1 coordinate 366,920, forward strand.
ACAATCAGGGATTGAAGTTTCCCGCTTTCATCCAATCCGGCTTCGCAGTGAAAACGGGCCGGGATTCTCATGGGGGAGCAGAGAATCGTCTCTTCTGCCGAATAGGACAAACTGACCGGTTTTTTGCTTTTCTGGGCCAGAAGCGCCGCCTGGGCGGCCACAAGAGAGGGCATCCATATTTTGCTGTCCAGAGGTTTTCCCAGAGGATTGAGTTTTATGGAAAAATTCTTCCGCGCCACACCGGTTACGGCAGCGCAGTTCTGTATGACATTAGTCGGCCACTGTGTGGAACTGCTTATGGTAAATTTCTGTCCTTCCGTTTTTACGTAAACACTGAGAAGAGGCGTCGCCAGATGTCTTTGAAGCGGCGTTGTAAAAGAGGACTCCACTTTGATGGAGGCCTGCTCAAGAGCTTCCACAGGGTCGCCTTTGACGATCATCCTCGCCGGCCCGCTCATCTCTTCATCTTCATCGCTGTATTTCCATTCCGGCAGCGGATTAAGATCGATCTCAACACTCTCCAGAAAGCGGTCCAGGGATTCCCGGTCAGGACCGGCGGCCAGAAGCACAGCTTCTCCCCTGTACGTGACTTCCTTTCTGGCCAGAAGAGGCATGGCACCGCCGGGAACGGAAATCCTGTTGGATCCCGGAATGTCGGAAGCGGTAATAACCGTAATATCCTCCGGAACTTCGGGTATTTTTATCTCCCGGATTTCCCCGTGATCAACGGGAGACCGCAGAACGGCTCCAATCAGCGTTCTTTTGGTGCTGATATCCTCGGGGAACCGGATTTTTCCGGCGAGCTTTTCCTTCAGCCGTTTGGTTTCGATCATAGGGTTTTCCTGCGGTGCCGCTCTCCTATCCTTTTCACGGCATCGGACACTCTCGCGGTCTGGTCCGCAGTCATTCCGGGAAACACAGGCAGACTGATGCTCATGCCGTACTTTTTCAGGGCTTCCGGATAATCCTGTGGTTTCAGCTTATAGCGTTCGCTGTAATAGGGCATAATATGAAGCGGGATGTAGTGAACCGATGTTCCTATGCCTTCTTCTCCCAGGCATTCGATAAAACGGTCCCTGTCGATATCGAGCTTGGCCGGATCAATCCTGAGAATATAAAGGTGCCATGAGTGGTATTCCGCATGGGGAGGCAGAGTGACAAAGTCCAGGCCTTCCAGCTCCCTGTTGTACTTTTCGGCGATTTCTTTTCGGCTTTTATAGAATGATTCGGCCTTTTTCAGCTGCTCTCGTCCGATAGCGGCGGCTATGTCAGTCATATTGTATTTAAAACCCGCTTCCACGACGGCGTACCGCCACGAGCCGCCTTTGGCTGTGTACCGGTTCCACACATCTCTGTCGATACCGTGGAGCCTCATAACCGATATCCTTTTGGCTAATTCATCGCTGTCCGTTACAACCATGCCGCCTTCTCCGGTGGTTATGGTCTTATTGGCGTAGAAAGAGTAAACTCCCGCATCTCCGATCGTTCCCGAATATCCTTTGTCCGTTTTTACCGGAAAACTGTGAGCGGCGTCTTCGAGAATCCTGATTCCGTATTTCCCTGCAATTCGACAGATCTCATCCATGCGGCAGTGATGGCCGCCCATATGAACGGGTATGACCGCTTTAATCTTTCCCCTGTGCTCTTCCACGGCTTTTTCGAATTGGAGCGGGTCGATATTCCAGCTTTCCTCTTCGATATCGATAAACAGCGGATCCGCTCCGAGGTAACGTATCACTTCGGCTGTAGCTGTAAAAGTGTAGGGCGTCGTCGCTACCAGATCGCCGGGACCTATGCCCAGAGCTTCAAGGGCCAGGTGCAGTCCGGCGGTCGCGGAATTGACCGCCAGTGCATGTCTGGCACCTACGTAGGAGGCGAATTCCTTTTCGAAGGCTTTGACCTCGATTCCGCTGGTCAGCCAACCGCTGCGGATAACCCGGACAGCCGCTTCCTCTTCTTCCGGTCCGGTGCTGGGTTTCGCAAAGGGGATAAAATCAGTACTGCGGTTCATTGGCCGGCACCTCCACGGACGGTAAATAGCGGTTTATTGTACGCCTCAGCTCCACTCTGTTCCTGTACAGTTCTCCATTTTCCGCTCCGGGGAAACAGATCCAGGATAACTCGGAGAGCAAATCGTTCAATTTGCCGGGACTGAACTCCTTCCGGTTGGGAAGCTTCATGATCTTGGAAAATTCAGTCTGTATCGGCGAATCATCGTCATTCCACAGGGTTTCATAAATTTTCTCACCGGGCCTCATCCCTATATAATCAATCTCGATATCCTCTTCCCGGAAACCGTAGAAGCGAATCATCTGCCTGGCCATATCGATTATTTTCAGCGGCTCTCCCATATCGAGAATATAGAGATTGCCTCCGGTTCCCACTCCGCCTGTCCGCAGAACCAGGGTCGCCGCTTCGGGTATGGTCATAAAGAACCGGCTCGTTTCCGGATGGGTTATGGTCACCGGACCTCCCGAAAGAATCTGTTCCTTGAACAGGGGAACGATAGAGCCCCTCGAACCGAGAACATTTCCAAAACGGACAACCATAAACTGGCTTTTCTCCGATTCCGTATTGAGGACGATATTTTCTGCCATGTTTTTGGAAGCCCCGTAGACGCATGAAGGGGCGACGGCTTTATCGGTGGAGATCAGCACAAAGCGTTCGACTCCCGCTTCTTTAGCCGCGTCAACAACATTTTTCGTACCGAAGACATTGTTTTTCACCGCTTCGATGGGGTTGTATTCCATCATGGGAACGTGCTTGTAGGCCGCGCAGTGGAAAATGACATCGGCTTTCAGTCTTTTGAGGATAAAAAACATATAATCCCGGTCCTGAAGCTCTCCGATAACGGGGACTATGGTCGCTTTGTCTCCTACACCGCCGGCCTGAAGTTTTCTCAACTCCTTGTCTATGCGGTAAATGCTGTTTTCGCCATGTCCGAAAAGATAGAGTCTTTCCGCGCCGCCGGAAAGCAGCTGCCGGCTCAGTTCGCTGCCGATACTGCCGCCTGCGCCGGTAATCAGAACCCGCTTCCCTCTGAGATAAGAGAGGCTTTCCTTCAGATCAATGCTGACCGGTGTCCGGCCGAGAAGGTCCTGGGGATCGATCTCCCTGGTCTGTATAAAATGGGCATCACCGCTGACTATCTGAGATATGCCCGGGAGGATGCGGATCCTTTTGAATTCCGCTTTTCTCAGGATGTCATAAATTTCCTTGAGCTTCTCTGTTGAAGCCCGGGGGATGGCGATGAGGGCTTCAGCGTTCTGGGGATTGCTCAGCAGCCCGGCGCAGGATTTTATCGGTCCCAGAATGGGGATATCATCGACTGATGTCCCGATTTTATCGATATCGTCATCTATAAAAGCGGCTACCACTCCTGCAACGCGGTTGCTCATTATTTCCCGGGCTATGGCTTTGCCGGCGAACCCGGCGCCGATTATGAAAATCCTGGTGTCTCTGCTTCCACTCATATATACAGTCATACTCCCATAGGCATTCGCCCGGTAACAGGCTCTCCCTATAGGTAGATGGTAACACTAAATGTTTCATTAGTTAATAGAGAGTCTAAAAAATGAATTTCATATGTCGATAAGGGAAGTGGAGCCTTAAAAAAGGGGAAGTTAATGAAAAAAGTATCTATTCTGATTCTGCTGCTGGCAGCGGCCCAGCTGTACGCATCAACCATAATCGTCAATTCCGTTTTTAACGGAGACACAGATCCCGGAGCCTCTACAGCCGCCGGTTTTGTGGAAGACGGATTAATGGATGTTCTTTTTGACCGGGGCGTGATTCTTTTCTCCACCTTCAATGCCGCGGGATACAAAGTGGAAGGGGCCAAAGATGCGCGGTTTATGATTACAATCGAACCCCTTGGCGATCAGGAACTGGTTAAATGGAAATTTCAGGCAACGGTTAACGGCATGATTCTCGAAGAGGGAGCCGTCAGTTTTTCGGAAATTCAGAACAGCGGCGGACTCGATAACAGGCAATTATATTATCTTATAGGTGAAGAGGTTGCCGAAAAAATCAGTCTTTATCTGTAATCCATTTTTTTATTCTGCCGAAAATAAGCAGAGAGGTTTTTTATAAATGAAACGGATATTATTGACTTCACTGATGATTTGCACCGCTCTTTTTCTTTACGGACAGTCTGTTCATTTCGGAACGACGGCCGTATCGGGAGAGGATGAGTTCAAATCCTATTACAGCGAAGAGCGCACTACCGGATCATATCTGGGAGCATCCAATTCCTTTCCCGTTAACACTGTTGTTGCGGTGACCAATCCCGGAAACGGGAAAACCGTTTCTGTAACCATTGTTAAAAGGTTGCGGCAGCCCGGACTTTTTCTCGTGCTTTCCCCCGAAGCGGGCGAAGCTCTCTCGTTCCCCGATAATGATGTTCTCGATCTTCAGGTTGTTGAAAAAAGACAGAATGAAGACCTTATGACCAGTTATGCCGAAGACCGCGCTTTCAGCAGCGATCCCGACCTCAACCCGTCGGCAGAACTTACCGAAGCCCCTGCGGCGGCAGGAGAGGCGGCGGAAAGTGAAACCGCAGCTGCCGGGACCATTGAAGAGCCAACCCTTTCCGATGCTTCGGAAGTTTTAGTGAATCCTCCTGCTGATATTACCGAAAGTCCGGAAGCACCGGAAGTTGCTGTTTCAGCTGAATCGGCACCGCCGGAAGCTGACATCGATGAATATATACCGCCGGTTCTTATGAACAGCGAAGGAACAGCTTTTGAAGAGGGATATGATCCTCTCGTTCTATTGGATTCCGGCGGCGAAACTCCGGCGCTGACCGATGATAAGGCCGGTGAATACAATCAGGACGAGTTACCGCTCCCTGAAGAATTTTCCGAGAACGATCTTCCCGAGACATTCGAGCCCTATGACCTGCCCGGCGCAGAAGGTGAAAAATCAGAATCTGCGGAACCCGCGGAGCCTATTGCCGATGAACCTGTTTTAGCTCTGAAATCGGATGATATCGATTCGGAAATACTGGATACTACTGTCGATGATCTTCTCATATTCGAGCCTGTAAAACCCGAAGAGGGAGAAGCCGGTTCGGATCTGGCTGATGCCCTTGTATCCGAGCCCGCGGTGGGGGAAATGCCTGAAGATCTGAGAGAGACAATCGTCATGGTGCCTGATCTGGAACTGGAACCGGAAACTCTCGATGAAACTGTCCTCAACGAACCTTACGTTTCCGTACCGGAGCTTGAAGAGGAAGACCCTCCCGAAGTCATAAGCTATCTCGCTGATGATGACAGTATATCGGTGACCACTCTCGATGACAGCGCTGTCGCTCTTGTCGAGCCGGAAGAGGAAATCGAAACTGTTTCCGAACCTCCTGTTATTATCGAAATGGAGGAAGACTTTGTCGAAACCCCTGAGAAGAAACCGGAAAAAAAACCCGAGAAGGAAAAAGCTCCCGAAGTTGTCGAAGAGGTCATTGTCTCCGCCCCGGAAGAAACTGCAGAGCCTGAAGTCTTAACGGATGAGCTTACCATGACTTCTCCGGCTGAGGAACCGGAAGGGAATGTCATATATTTCCTTACTCCCGGAGATTTCAGACCGCCTCCCAAAAGCGAGGAAAAACCTGAGACCGATAAAGTGCCTGAGGAGAAAACCGTTGAGCCTAAACTGGTCGAGCGGACAGAACTGGAGCACCTGATTGTCCGGGAACTGCATAATGGCGGATCCTATCTCCAGCTCGGAACCTACAGCAATATCGATGTTCTGTACAGCACAATCAAGAGCATAAACGATTCCTATCCCACCATTGTCCTGACTGTGGGCAGCGGCGAGAATCAGCTTTACAAATTGCTTATAGGGCCGATTACCAGAGATGAAAAGGGTATTGTCATCACAAGGTTCAGAAGCCTGGGGTACGGGGACGCCTTTCTTTACAGTCCTCACTGAGCCGTGTAAAATGGAGCTGCCCCCCGGGGCAGTTTTTTTTATCTCAGATATTTGTTGTTTTCACGGGGATTTCATGTTATTAAAAAAATGGTTTAACAAAAGACAGATAGAAAGAAGGCAGTACCTTCTCGAGGCGATTGACAATCAGCTTTCGGACAATGATCCCGATGGGATCGCTGCGGTTTTTGAAGAAATGAAAGACCGCGGATACAGTTCTCTGGAAGTGAAAGAGATGTTCGCGGCCGTTTTCGAAGGGGAGCTCCACAGGCTCAACAACGCAAAAGTAAAGGAATTTGACAGGGATCGCTATCTGCAGGCCCTCAAAGCCCTCAAATAGTCAGGACGATAAATGAAAAGTTACGATATCGAAGCACTCAGACTGCTGGCCAGGCAGTATAACACAGTTCGGAAAGCCAGCACGGAAGTCATCAACCTCAGCGCCATACTCAATCTGCCCAAGGGAACGGAGCATTTTCTCTCCGATGTACACGGCGAATCGGAAGCTTTTCTCCATGTTTTGAAAAACGGCTCCGGTTCGGTCCGCCGGAAAATAGAAGAAGTCTTTTCCGGTACGCTCATGGAAGAGGATAAGCGCCATCTGGCGTCGCTGATTTTTTATCCCGAACAGCGGCTTCCCCTTATGCTGGAAAAAGTCGAAAACCGCGATGAGTTTTTTAAAATCATTCTGTTCCGCCTTATAAAAATCAGCCGTGTCGTCACATCCAAATACACCCGGTCCAAAGTGCGGAAAGCTCTGCCCGAAGCCTATGCTTATATCATAGAGGAGCTTCTTCACGAGCAGGAAAGCGTTCTGAATAAGCACGAATACTACACCAGCATTATCGAATCCATCGTCTCGACGGAAAGAGCCCACTCCTTCATAGTCGCAATCTGCCGTTTTATCCAGAAAATGACTGTAGATCACCTGCATATAATCGGAGACATATACGACAGGGGCCCGGGAGCCCATATTATTATGGATTCTCTGATCGCCTATCATACAGTTGATATACAGTGGGGGAACCACGATATCCTGTGGATGGGAGCCGCCTCCGGTTCCGGAGCCTGCATTGCCAATGTTCTGAGAATTTCCCTCCGCTACGGCAATCTGGCGACACTGGAAGATGCCTACGGCATAAGTCTCCTGCCTCTGGTCAGGTTTGCTATGGAGACATACGGTGATGACCCCTGTACCCGTTTCTTTCCGAAAAACACCGGCGATATCGATATGGATTACAACGAAGAGCAGATGATCGCCAGGATGCATAAAGCCATTACGATCATCCAGTTGAAGCTGGAAGGCCAGATAATCTCGCGGAGAAAACACTTCCGGATGGATAACAGGGATATTCTGAGCACATTGGATCCGGAAAAGGGTTCTGTTGTTATTGACGGAGCGGAGTATCCGGTTAACGATTCCAATTTTCCCACATTCGATAAAGATCATCCTCTCGAACTCTCGGAAAAAGAGAAAGAGATCATGACCAAGCTGACCAACTCTTTCAAGAGCAGCACCAATCTTCGCAAACATGTCCGCTTCCTCTATGAAAAGGGGAGCATGTACCTGATTCATAACAACAATCTTCTTTATCATGGATGCATTTCCATGAAAGATGACGGATCCTTTGACGGATTTGAAGTTGATGGAGAGTCTTATTCAGGCCGTGCATTTATGGACCGGGTGGAACGGCTTGCCAGGCAGGCTTATTTCGCGTCGGAAGATGATGAATCGAAATCTTATGGACAGGACGCGGTCTGGTATCTCTGGAGCGGGCGTCAGTCTCCTTTATACGGCAAAGATAAAATGGCCACTTTCGAGCGGTATTTTGTCGATGCCCCCGAAACTCATGTGGAGAATAAAAATCCCTATTACAAGTTCCGGGACAGCGATGATACGGCAAGGAAGATACTGGAGGAATTCGGTCTGGATCCCGATAAATCCCATATTATAAACGGGCATGTTCCCGTCGCCGTAAAAAAAGGTGAAAGCCCTGTCAAAGGCGAGGGAAAACTGATCGTCATAGACGGCGGCTTTTCCAAAGCCTATCAGCCTCATACGGGGATCGCCGGCTACACTCTCGTGTATAATTCCCACGGAATGTATCTCGTTTCGCATAAAGGGTTCAGCTCCACCAGGCTGGCAGTGGAAGAGGAACAGGATATACTGACGGAAGATATTCTGCTCGAGAGCGTGCAGGAAAGGCTGCGGGTTAAGGATACGGATAAGGGCAAAAAAATACAGAACCAGATCAATCTCCTCAATGCCCTTCTGGATGCTTACAGAACCGGCCGGATTAAAGAGGGCGAGGAATCATACTGATCGGGATATTCTTCTTTTGAAGGAAATTCCGGCAATCAATAATAATGCTCAGGCTGAGAAAATAAATAAAAAAAACTCTTCTCAGCCTGTTGAAATTTGCACAAATTAAGGATTTTCTCATACTTTCTTCGTATTTTTTACCTTACTAATATTGAAAAATCCCCTTCTATCTCATAAGTTGATGCACGACTAAATCAATCTGTGATAAAATAGCTCAAGTTCATAGGAGAACATTCAAGGTGTTGGATATTTCATTAAAGCAGGAAGTCATCGAAATGCTGGCTCTTACTTTCAAGGCAGATGAAATTAATGAAATCGGAGTCATCCTTTTCAGGAAATTCGACCTTCATCAGGTTTCGGGGACCCGGTCAACCGAGACCGTTTCCTCCCGCCGCGCCGCAACCATTCTCGTTGAATACTGCATGGACAGAAAAGGGGAGATCAGCCTTCTCGAATTTCTTATTCAGATTGATGATTCAGTATTTCTCGGCCGGTCCGTTTCCGTGGAAGGACTGGAAACTTTTCTGCTGAAGTTGTCGCAATACGGCTTCTTTTATAATCCCGATAAAAGGCGGATCGTCAGCGGGAAAGATGACCCTCTGGATATGAAGAACTGGGGAGCTCTCAAAGAAGGTAAAACTTACGGCATGAGTGTGTTGAGCCTGGACATCGTTGAGAATTCCCGTCTGGTTAAACGGTACGGCTCGGGGAAAATGAAAAAGCTTTACGCATCTCTCTGGGCCTTTTTAAGAGAGCGTCTGGATGCCTACAACGGAAGAATCTGGTCCTGGGCAGGAGACGGCGGTTTAATTGCCTTCGCCATGAAAAAACACCTGGTCCATTCAGTCAAATTCGCCATGGAAATTCAAACCCTTCTTATCCTTTTCAATCACGATCCTTCCTATCCGCTGAAAGAACCTATTCAATTGAGGATCGGTATCGATACGGGAAAAGTGCCTTTTTCCTTCAATACCGGCGAAATCATATCGGAAGTCATTAACTGCGCCGCCCATCTCGAGAAGGGAGTCTGTCTGCCCGGGCATATTGCCGTATCCTTTCGTGTCTATGAATCCATGGGTAAAGGTTATGCCGATTTCTTTTCCTCTGCTGGTCAGTTTGAAGGGGAGGAGACCTATCTGTCCATTCCTCTGACGCACAGTATCAAAGAAGCTGAACCGGTTTTCAGCTGATAGAGATTACTCTAAGGAATATCATCCCCTGTCCCCGTCTGCGGAACAGGGGATTTTTTTTGTGGTAACTATGAAATATTAACTGAATATTAATAAAATCAATATAAAACATTGAGTATATTAATAAAATCAATAAAAAATTTGAAATAAATTGACATTATTGATATATGTTGTATATTTGTATTAAGGAGTGAATGATGGTTAAAGATTGGCAGCAGCTGATGGCGATCAGCGGGGACAGAAAAGTGGTTATTGAAAAAGTCTATGTTCCCGATCTGGACGTTCATATAGAAGGGCAGTTCAATATGCCTGAAATTATGACACTCAGTCAGGAGGATCAGATCTTTGCAGCCCGCTTCATTAAATCGGGTGGGTCGATAAAAGAGATGGAAAAGCAGTTCGGTATCAGTTATCCCACAGTGAAGAACCGACTGAAGAATATTGCATCGGCACTCGGGGGAGTGGATATTGAAATGGATTACCGGAAGCCGGCCATGTCGGTACTTGATCTTCTGGAAAAAGGGGAGATCTCAGTGGAAGACGCCATGAAGGAGTTATCGTGATGCTGCCGATGATTATGAGACTGAAAGTGAGCCGGGAAGAAGGCCGCGGAGTCAACCTCTATATTCCGCTCATTATAGTATACCTTCTTCTTTTGCCTTTTATCCTTATCGCCTTGCCTTTCGGATGGTTGTGGTATAACAGGGCGGTAGAGAAGGAAGGGGCTTCGGGGAAGGCTTCCATAAGGATGATTCCCGCGGTATTGAGTCTTCTGGGCTCTTTGAGCGGCACGGAAGTGGAGTTCAGTGACAGCAAATCAGAAATTATTCTGAAATTAATATAGATAGTTTAAGGAGAAAAATATGAACGAAGAGAGAATGAAAATTTTAAACATGCTCAGCGAAGGCAAAATCACAACGGAAGAAGCGGACAGACTGCTCGATGCCGTAGGAGCGGCGCCTTCCATGGCTGCAGCTAATCCTGTCGGAGCCGACGGTCTTCCGAAATACCTCTATGTGAATGTAAACAGCTTTAAGGAGAACGGAGAGGAGAAGAAAGAGAATGTGAACATAAAGGTTCCCATGGCCCTGATAAAAGCCGGTGTGAATATCGCCTCGCTTATGCCGGAAGACGTTCAGGGGGAAATCAATAAAGCCATGGACGAAAAAGGGGTGAAATTTAATCTTTCCGATATTAAAAAGGAGAATCTCGATGAATTCCTGGTTGCACTCAGAGAACTGGAAGTTAATGTGGATGGAGAAAATGAACGAGTTAGGATTTACTGCCAGTGATGAACATCTCCGCATTCACTATGAAGAAGGCAAGTCCCGCCGTAAGTCAACTGTGGGAATAAAGTACCGATCCCCGCTGGTCATCCGGCGGAACTTTTAACGATCCGAAGCTTCGCGGTAGCCGCCGCGGAGCTTCTTCTTTTATAAAATATCACAGAAAGAGCGTCAGCAGCAATGCCGAAAAATTATAGAGACCGTGGAGAATGGCCGGGATATGGATATTTTTCTTCCTTGTAAATAAAAAAGAGAAATAACAGCCCAGGATAAAAGCATTGAATCCTCCCGGAACCCCTTCATAGAGATGGCCGGCGGCGAACAGAATATTCACAAAAATAAGGCGGGACCATTTTTCAGTATCCAGAACTTCCAATCTGGTGTAGAGGTAGGAGCGGAAGAACAGTTCTTCGCTATACCCCGTCAGCAGGGAGGATATGAAAACCGGTGCTATCATGGAGTACTTTGTAAGCTTCCAAAGAGGTTCTTCCGGCAGGACTTCCCCGGCGACAAGCATAATGGTGACTTGAACCGCCATAACCACCGCCGCGGTTCCGGCCGCCGCCAGCAGAATAAAAGGGATATCTTTTGCGCCCGGCCGCACCAGCCCGAAGGATTGAAAGTCAAGCAGATCGTCGCGGTGCATCAGGTAAATGACCATAAATATCTGGGGGACCAGAAGAATCCAGATCTGCAGATTGTAGAGAAGAGAATTAAAGCTCCGGGGATCGGGAATGCCTGCCAGAAAGAGATATCCAGGCAAATAGAACAGGGAAAATAGCAATCCCGCCTCAATTAATGTATCTCTTCTGTATTTCTTTGTTCCCATATCTAAGGCTTATATAGTAATATTTATCTATTATCAATAAAAATCTTCCCGTATTCTTCTGATATAACCGGGTACTCACAGGTGAAAATATGTGGATTGCTATACTGCTGCTGGTGGTCATTGGAGCCGTAACCGTGCTTCTCGTGACCGGAACCGGAAAACAATGGAGAGAATTCTATGTCCGCGGAGCCGATGCGGGATTCAGCATCGGAGAAATGAAAATGCTCAGGAGTGCGGCTGAGCAGGCGGGACTGGAAAACCCCGTATCAATTTTTTTCTCTATTGATCAGCTCGATCACAGCATTTCCGTTTTAAGCAATTATGTGGAGGATAACGGAATTGAATATACTCCCGAGGAGAGCGCCCTTCTCAGGAAGCTCTATGATTACAGGAAAACCATAGAATTCAATAAACCGAGATATAAATCCGGTTTGAAGCATACCATCGAATTGAAAGAGGGGCAGCCGCTGAAAATCGCTTTGGGCAAATCGGGCCTGTTCAATTCGGAGATTCTGGAAATCGATGAGAATTATCTCGTAATCAGTTATCCTTCGGGAAACACTCTTCCCCAGGGCGTTACCTGGAGGGGGCAGAATCTTCGGGTCTATTTTCAGAAAAAGAACGATGCGAGTTATTATTTCGAATCCAGGGTCAAGGACGACTATTTCGACCGGTCCTTCAAGCTGCTCCACATAGCCCATTCCGGTAATATACTGAGAAGCCAGAGGCGCAATTCCATAAGGACGAAAGCGGAATTTCCCGTTACTATTTTTCCTCTCCAGGATTTGAGCCAGGTGGACAATGTTATTATGTCCGAAGGTGGTTTCAGAGGGGAGATGCAGGATATCTCTGAAGATGGCGCATCTCTGATAATCGGGGGGAAGGGAAAGGAGGGGTTGCTTCTCAAGCTTCAGTTTCAGCTTTCCGATTCCATTCTGGTCGTCTGCGGGGTCATACGGTATTTCGAGTACAATCCCGATCAGGAAAGATCCATTCTCCATCTTCAGTTCACGCGCCCCGATGATGAGACGCGGAATAAAATACTCTCCTTTGTATACGATGTCCATCGTCGCAGGGAAAGAGAGGAGGGTGGCGATGATCTTGAACCGGTCATTGACGATGATGATGAAGGTCCTTATCCTGATGAGCCCCTTGATGAAGAAGCCGAATTGCTAGAGATGATTGAAGAGTCTGATGAAGATTAGTTCTCTTGATTTTTTTTATCAGTGAACTTACAAATTATTATAGAGAGATTAAGAAAAGGATAATTATATGAGAAAAATATTTTGGATTGCAGCCCTGACAATTCTGGTCTTTACAGGATGCGCTACAACAGAACCTCAGATGGTCGATGAGCCTGTTGAAGAGGTGAAAGCTGCACCGGTGGAAGAGCCGGTACAGGAAACCATGATGATCGATGTCTATCTTCCTGTTAAGGAGACTCTCAAGTCTTCTGACGGAATTGTGGACGGATATGTAGAGTCTGATTACGATGACTCCGGAAATCTGCTGGAGGAACGTGAGTACAATTCCGAAGGAATCCTCCTGACGAGAATGCAAAACTCAGTGGAAGGCGGGAAGATCGTCCGAACTGAATATTTCCGCGGCGAAGATAATGAGCCGGGAATCTATATGGTTCGCAAGTATGAAAATGGTTATGTCGTGGAGGAAATCTCCTATGACCAGAAAGATGTCCCTCAGACGATTTCCCGTTATGAGCGGGATTCTATGGGGAATATTCTTCAATGGACTGTAGCCAGTGGAGATAATGTGCCCATGATGGTGACCCGCTATGATTACAATGGGGACAGAAGGCTCAAGGCCGAGTTTCTGACTCCTCTCGGCGAAAGCGAAGGTTACATCGATTATGAATGGGACGGCAATCTTCTAATGAGTGAGAAAACCTATGATGCTGACGGCAAACTCGATAAAGCCGTCGAATATGCCTATGAAGGTGAATACCTTATCGGGGAAACTCATTACAGGAAAACCGTGGTAAACTATACGATTGAATATGTTCTTGATGAAGCCGGGAACGCCCTCGTAAAAAAACATTTTTACAGAAGCGGCAACCTCAAGGCTGAATGGGAGTACGAATACACATCGATTAAGAAAGAGGTGCTTAAATAATGAACAGGATTAATAAATCAGTACTTTCCCGGAAAGTTGTTTTAACTTTTGTTCTGCTTGTTGTCTCCCTCTCTTTTCTCTCGGCCGGTGACCGGTCGGAAGTCTGGAAAAGAATGTACAGCCGTGCCATGACTATCGATCAGCAGTACGCTATTATGCAGAATATCGTTGCGATGGATGATCCATCGCTCATAGAAGTTCTCGATGAAGCTCTCGCCGAACAGATATCCTCTCTGGAGGATCAGATGAACCGGACCGAAAGGGCCAAAAAAGATGAGCTGATGAGGATGATCGTGAACGAACTCTCTGCCCTTAAGGCGGAAGAATCTGCCGGAACCATCTTTACGCTTTACAATAATGTTGACAATCCCATTCTTCAGGCTGATTGTCTAGTGGCGCTCGGTCAGATTCGGGCCGTCGATCTGGTTCCGCAGATCAGCATCATTCTGAGAAATCTCAATTTCAATACCAATTCCGACCAGCAGGTTGCCGAGATCCTGGCCTATGCCGCCGTTGTCTCTCTTGAAAGAATGCGCGACGTCAGAGGGTTTGAGCAGGTCTTCTACGCTTCTCTGGGCTGGTATTCCCGCCGTGTCCGCGACAGGGCTGAAGAAGCGCTGAAAGTCATCTCCGATGACCCGACAGAACCGATATTGACGATTCTCTCCGGGCCTGACAGCAGCTATAAGACAAAACTGACTGCTCTCGAAGTGGAAAATGCTTCAAATGCCCCGGCGGAAAATAAAAGCCGCACTGCCGTTTTGGCACTGCAGGAAGGTCTCAGATATTCTCCGAACGATAAGACGGAAGCGGATCAGTTGGCCAGGCTGAGACAGACTGCGATGGTGGTTCTTATAAGCAATGAATATAAGAATCCCGATATCGCGGAGGATCTGGCGAAAGCCTTCGACCGGGCAGAGGACATCAATGAAAAACTGATTGCCATTCAGGCAATGGGTGTGAACGGAACAGATGAAACCGTCAGCTGGCTGAGTAACAAGCTTTCAGACTTTAACAGCCGCCAGCTCAGCGGTATCGCCGCCAATCAGACTGAGCTGATTTATATCAGGCAGATGATCAGCTCTCTGGGATTGAGCGGGAACATAAATGCAAAACCGGTTCTGCTGGAAGTCCAGTTTTCCGATTACACGCCGGCTGTTGTAAGGCTTGCGAAAGAAGCGATCGCGAATTTTGAATAATCTGATGTAAAGGATTTTTCCTTATGTCCCAAAGCCCGGTCCGGTGAAAACTTTCCCTGACCGGGCTTTTTTTAAAGCGCGGGAATAGTTTTTTCTGTCATTTGAATTGTGATGTCTCTTGAAATCAGAATCAGACCGGAAACAGATCTTCCTATCTTTTCTCTCGCTCTCACGTTTTCCTTTTATATCCCACTCTATTCTCCCTTCCTTTTTCTGTTTTCACCTCTTCTATTCTCCATGAAGAGATCCAGCCTTCCCCTTATCGCAGGGATTTTCAGCGGATTGCTTCTCTGCGGAATCGTAGAAATGAATCAGATGAAATCAACGACGGGACTCGAGATCAATCAGGTGGACTATATAACTGTCGAGGTGAAAGAAGACTCTTTTCTTTCATCAAAAGGACGTATGATCGTAAAAGGCAACCTCATAAAGGCTGAAGGAATGCTTCGGACGGAGTGTTCCGCTTCGGGATCTGTTCTCATTCTCGGCAGTGATGAATGGAAGCCATTATATCAGGGAGAAATTGTTCGTTTCAGATGCGCGGTCGATTATCTGGATGACGCCCGCGATCTCGCTTATATTGCCTTTGCTGAAGGAGATCCTGAAATCGGAGGCTGGTCTTCACCCCTTTGGGAAAGTCGGTACAGATTGATTTCTCTTTTTGACCGCGGGACGGTTTCCATGTCAGGACCGGTCAGAGCTCTCTTTCTTGCACTTTACCGGGGAAACAGCGATTATCTATCGGGGGAGCTTAAAGACAATTTCAGAAGGAGCGGCGTCCCGCATCTTCTTGCTTTATCGGGATTTCACGTGGCTATTGTCGTGCTTGTTCTTACCGGACTGGTCAAACCATTGATCGGTGCGAAAAACGCATCGGCCCTTGCTCTCCCGCCCCTGTTTCTCTATCTCCTTTTTGCAGGAGGGAGTCCTTCTCTCATCCGTGCCTTTTTAATGTTTACCCTGGCTGTCATTTTCAAGTTTGGAGGGAAGAGGACCGGGGTATTTGAACTTCTGCTTCTCACAGCCTGTCTGCAGCTTTTTCTCCACCCTGTGGAAGGTTGGAGCCTTTCTTTCCAGCTCTCCTATCTGGCTCTTGCCGGTCTCATCCTTTTCGGGAAACGAATTCAGCAGAACCTGGAGACTCGATTGCCCTCATTTCTGTCCATGCCGCTCAGCGCATCACTGGGAGCCCATCTTTCCACAGCACTGCTTCTGGTCTTTCAGTTCGGGGAAATCTATCCCGTCGGTCTAGTCGCATCTCTGATTGTGACGCCGCTGGTTCTATTGTTTATGTGGGTTTCTCTGGTTTTCTACGGAATGGGGGCCGCAGGATTTCCAGCGGTTCTGTTATCCTTGTCCGATCGTCTTTCTCTCATCCTTTACAGGGGCATTGAAAGTGGAGTATCTTTCTTTGCCGGCTTTCCTCCGATAGATTTTTCCCGCGGACTGAACGGCGCTGTCTATTTATCAATATATGCCATTGTTGTAATATGGCTTTACAGATCAATATGGAGACCCTATGGAAGAAGAGAGAAATCTCAATTTAAACTACGATTCCCCGACAGAAATTAAAGCTCTTCTGGAGTTGATGGGGCTGGGACCCCGGAAAAAATGGAGTCAGAACTTTCTGATAAACAGAAATGCGAGGCAGAGGCTGGTGGATACTCTGGAGATTCATGAAGGGGACAGAATCTGGGAAATCGGTCCGGGGCTTGGCGCCATAACGAAACACATTCTCGAAAAAAAAGCTGATCTTACCGTTTTTGAAATCGATCCGGGCTACATAGAGTATCTATCCATGGCTTTCGCCGATGAAAAAGTTAAGGTCGTAAAAGGCGATGTTATTAAAACCTGGAAGGACGAATATGAGATTTCCGGAAGCCCCGAGGGAGTCATCGGCAACTTCCCCTATAATGCCGCATCGGCCATCATCGCTTCCTTTATCGAAAACAGGACATTCCCCCGCCAGCTGGCAGCCATTGTTCAGAGCGAAATGGCTGACAGGGTTACGGCCAGACCGGGTACAAAGAATTATTCCTCTTTTTCCATTATCTGCCAGTACGCCTGCGATGTAAAAGATGCCGGCGCCATAGGTTCCGGGTCTTTTTATCCCAAGCCGAATGTTTCATCGAAGATTATCAAGATGACTCCCCGCAAAGATGCAGTGGAGCTGCTTGATCCTGAACTGTTTTTCATCCTCGTGAGAGACTGCTTTTCTTCCAGACGGAAAACCCTTCAGAACAACTTGAAAAATGCTGCGGCGAGGCGACTTCAGAAATACGGAACGGAATTGCTTTTCCATGGATTCGAATCTCAGGGTATCGCACTTTCCGCCAGAGCGGAAACCGTAACGGTTGATCAATACGCAGCTATTGCCAATGAAATAAGCCGTCAATTCAAGGCGCAATAGTGACGGAGTGTCTCCTTTGCCGCGGAGAATGCCGCAGCCTCACCGACAGGAGAGGGCTGAAATATCACATATGCGGAAATTGCGGTTTTACCTTTCTCGATAAAGCCGACCGCCTTACCGATGAAGAAGAAAAAGCGCGCTACGATCATCACAATAATGATCCCGGTAATGCCGGTTATATCAAATGGCTGACAAATTTCATGGAAGAGGCCGTTTTGCCTTTTGCTGATGAAAAAGCGCGGATTCTGGATTTCGGTTCAGGTCCGGTTCCCGTCCTGGCCGGCCTTATGGAGCGGAGGGGTTTCGCAGTCATCATTTATGATAAATACTATGCTCCTGTAGTCCCCGAAGGGTCTTTTGACTTTATTACATCAACCGAAGTCTTTGAACATCTAGCCGAACCTATGCAAACCCTGCTTCTGCTGAAAAAAAGGTTATCTCCAGGTGCTGCAATTTCTGTAAAAACTCTATTCCGACCTGAATCGGATGAAGATTTTATGAACTGGTGGTACAGGGAAGACCGGACGCATATCAGCTTCTTTACATCCCGCTCCTTCCTGATAATGGCTGAAACGGCCGGATTATCCATTGAGTTCTGTGATCACCGTTCAATTGTAATTTTAAGAAATTAACTTTTTTAGTTTTAATTGTTAGTTTTTTCTTTTCCTGTATACTTATAACAGAGAGAACAGGAAACATCTTATGGTTATGAAACGTCATGTGAGAACATTGGCCATTAACAGTCTTACAGAAGCTCTTGACATAAAAACCATGCTTAATGTGGCTAATCTTCTCATGACCGGATACGATTCCGACTATATTTACAACAGAACAGGTTTTCCCCGGAATATGCCCATGCCGCCCCGTGAAGTCGCCAGGCAGATCGTGGATGATGTGAACACGCTGGGTCTCTATCTCGAGTTCGTCACCATTCTCATCCGCATTCAGGAAGAGGGACTTAAAACGCGTCAGTACAGAATCCCTTATCTCCGGGAGCTTCTGAATGATATTCTGGAGCAGGGGTATATCTATGAACCGAACCGGAAAATGTTCATCGAAGACCCCGAGGTCAGGCGCACGGCGAACTGGGGCGTGCTTCGATCCGATGAAGACACCTTTTCTTTTCTGCGTGTGGATATCGTCGGCAATTCGGACCTCGTCAGAAAGTATCCTTCGGATGTGATCAGAACGACTTACGCCGATTTTAAAAGCATCGTCACCAGAACTGTAGAAAAAAGAAACGCCAGAATCTGGAACTGGGAAGGTGACGGCGGTCTCGCGGCGTTTTATTTCGGACGGAATATCCATCAGTCTGCTGTGCTCTCGGGAATGGAAATTCTCCACCAGCTGTTTATTTATAACAGATTGAACAGCCGTCTCGATGATATTCTCAATATCAGGATCGCCGTTCACAGCGGCCCCTGTCACTATTGCGGCAATCCTTCCGATCTGGATAGAAGCGAAACCATCATCACTATCAAGGAATTAGAAAAGAATAATACGGAAACAGATTCGCTTTCCATCAGCCGGACGGTTTACGTTATGCTCGATCCCCTTATTGCCCGTCAGTTCGACACTATGAAACGGAATCTGAAAACCGATTGCTACAACTACAGAATCCGCTGGGAGTGTGACCATTGATTGTTGCTGTTCTTTCCGCCTTTGAAGATGTTCATCGTTTTTTCGCAGAAATCGAATCTTCAATGGAGCACTCGATTTACTACCTCCCCTGGAAAAATTACCAGGAAGAGATACACAAAATGCCTGCCGATACGCTCTTCTACATAGATATCAGGAATTTCCGGCAGGATAAAATCTCTGAAATGATTGATTGCTTTTCTCTGTTGGAAGAGAAAAATTTCGGAGTGATTGACCCCGATGGGCTTATAAACGATGTGGGGCGTCTTTTTCACAATGGTGCATCGGACTATGTGGGGGGTAAAGTCTTCTCCGGCACATTTTCTCCGATCAGACTGAAAATCGTATCCCGCTTTATTCTGGCCAGGGAATTCGAACCTGAACCGGTTATGGAGATCTTCGATGAAAAAGCGGAGCTCAGCGGTGACAACTGGACATCGATTGTTACGGGCCGGAATTACACATTCGGTATGCTGTTCGCTGAAGTCGATGATTACAGCGAATGGAAGGTGAAACTGGGAAGCGATAAATACGAGCATTTTATGAGGAGTTTTTACAACATACTCAATAATGTTGTCGAGCCGCTGATGGGCCGGTTCTGGATGTGGTCCGATACGGGGGGAATCGTTTTATTTCCCTTTGACGGGAAGAAACTGGATGTAATCAGAGAAGCTTTCCGGCTTTTTATGAACCGGCAGATCATTTCAACGGAAAATCCCGATTTCGACATCGGCATGACATATCATCTGGTAATCCATATCGGGGAAACCATATATGAGGACCGGGGCTTTACGAGTGAGCTCATCTCCGACTCGGTAAATTCCATATTTCACATCGGAAACAATTTCTCTCAGAGGGATAGTCTTTATATAACTGAAGAGGCTGAGAAATTCATTCCGCTCCGGCTGAGAGAATTTTTTGTCGATCAGGGAATGTTCGAAGGTCGTCATATCAAAAGAATGAAAAAGGTTCACCGATAAGGTATGCCGGATTAAAGGCGATTCTATTCCGGGACGTGAAAAAAAACCGGCTCGGAAGCCGGTTTGAGTCAAATAAGATTCTGTCCTTTCAGAACCTCTTTCAGTTTTTCCTTTGTTTCCCCGGAAGAGGGGCATAGAGGCAGACGGAAGATTTCCTCCACTTTTCCCATTATAGCCATTGCCGTTTTCACCGGCAGGGGATTGGTCTCCAGGAACATGGCCTTGAAAAGCGGAAGGAGTTTGTAGTGCATATCCCTGGCTGTCTCCACATCTCCCTTGAGAGCTGCGCCGATCATGGCTTCCATCTGGGCGGGAATCAGGTTACTGGCAACCGAGATAACGCCGTTCCCTCCCATCAATGTCACGGGCATGGCAATATTGTCGTCTCCTGAGAGAAGGGCGAAATCCTCTGGTTTCCGGCTGATGACATCCATCATCTGTCCCAGATTCCCGCTGGCTTCTTTTACGGCCACTATGTTGGGGTGTTTCGCCAGGCGCATCAGCGTGTCTGTCTCAATGTTCACCCCGGACCGCCCCTGGATATTGTAGACGACAAGAGGCAGGTCGACCTCGTCGGCAATAGTCATGAAATGGCGGTAAAGTCCTTCCTGTGTAGGTTTGTTGTAATATGGGGCAACCTGAAGACTTGCATCTGCACCAATATCTTTGGCCGCTTTCGTCATTTCAAGCGCTTCGGAAGTACAGTTGGAACCCGTCCCGGCAATAACTTTCTTCCGGCCGGCAGAACCCTTTACCACCAGGTCTATGACTTCAATATTTTCTTTTATGGACAGAGTGGGGCTTTCTCCTGTCGTGCCGACGGGAACAAGCCCCGAAATTCCTTCGCCGATCTGGAAATCAACCAATTCTTTCAGTTTTTCCCGATCCAGTTCTCCCTTACGGTCAAATGGGGTGACCAGAGCCGTATAAACGCCTGAAAACATACTTTACTCCTATTGACCCAGAAGGTCTTTGATATAATCCTCTATTGTGAAGAAACCCTTTTTGCCCATAAGCCACTGTGCCGCCAGAACAGATCCCATGGCAAAACCTTTCCGGCTTCTCGCTCTGTGGGTAATCTCGATCGTATCGGCCAGACTGTCCATGTAGACAGAATGGGTTCCCGGTACGCTTCCCCCTCTGACGGAAGCGACATGCAATTCGTTCTCTTCTATTTTCCTTTGCAGAGGGTCTATGACAATTTCAGTCTTCCTGTTGTTATTCTCTATGATTTTGTGTGCCGTTGTCAAAGCTGTTCCCGAAGGAGAATCCACCTTTTTATTATGGTGAAACTCCGTCATGAATATATCGTACTCCGGAAGGGGATTTATCATAGCCGCCGCTTTTTCAACAAGAGCGAAAAACATATGAGCGCCTACGGAGAAGTTGGAACCGTAAAGATATGCGGAGTTGTTGGATTCAATGATTTCCTTGACTTTCCCGACCCTGTCACTCCAGCCCGTGGTTCCGACGACCAGAGGTACGCCGGCTTTAGAGCAGATTTCCGCGTGTTTGACCACGCAATCCTCCGTGGCAAACTCGATAACCGCATCGGGCTTCAGTTCATTCAGGATTGCTCCGGTCAGATCCGGGTAATCGCTCCTGCCGCTGATGTCGATTCGGGCTGAAACAGTATCGCCTCTTTCCAGAAGAATCTCTTCAATCTGATGACCCATCCTGCCGTATCCGTTTATCACAATATTCATAACTTAAAACCTCTGCATATGAAAAAGGCCGTTGTGCAACGGCCTTGTTATCAGTTTTCAACCTGTGTCATCGTCACCGCACAGGTATTGACGATATCTTCGACCGAACAGCCTCTGGAAAGGTCGGAAATCGGTTTGGCAAATCCCTGGAGGAAGGGGCCGTAGGCTCCGGCGTTTCCGAATCTCTGAGCCAGTTTGTATCCGATATTTCCCGACTGAAGATCGGGGAATATCAGCGTATTGGCTTTTCCCGCCACTTTGGATCCGGGAGCTTTCTTTTCACCCACAGAAGGGATGATGGCTGCATCAAGCTGCATTTCTCCGTCTATGTTCAGTTCGGGAGCTTTCTCTTTTACCATAGCCAGGGCGTCGAGGACCTTATCCACATTGGGATGCTTGGCCGAACCTTTTGTCGAAAAGGATAACATGGCGGTTACCGGTTCTGTCTGCAGGAAGGTTTTGCAGGATGTCGATGCCTGGATAGCAATCTCGGCGAGCTGTTCCGTCGTCGGTTCGGGGATCGTCGCGCAGTCGGAGAAAATCATAAGGCCGTCCTTGCCCCATTTTTTATCGGGAAAATCCATGACAAAGCATGATGAGGCAGAGCTGACGCCGGGTGCTGTTTTGATAATGGTGAAACCGGCGACTAGAACTTTTCCCGTTGCATTGTCGGCTCCTGCCACCATGGCATCCGCGTCGCCTAGACGAACCATCATGGCACCCCATTTCAGAGGATCTTTGATCCCTTCAACAGCATCGGACTCGCTTACGCCTTTGTGTTTTCGCAGCTCAAAGTACTCTTTTCCGTAAGCGGAGAGTCTGTCTGAATCGGCAGGATCGGATATGGTAATTCCCGACAGATCGACACCCAGACTTTCCGCGGCTTTTTCAATTGAGGATTTATTTCCCACAAGGGTTACTTCCGAAGCGATTTTTTCATCGCAGATAATTCTTGCCGCCTGAATGGTTCTCGGTTCTGTTCCTTCGGGTAGAACGAGTTTTTTACCCATGCTGACTGCTTTGGCTTTCATCTCTTCAACGAATGACATTGGATTCTCCTATATATTTAACTGTGTTTGACAACTTAATTATTATTAAAATATAGACAATTCCATAAGGGGAATACAACCGCCCGCAGGTGAAAATAATTATTTATATAATTTCAAAGAACTGTTCAGAACGTTTTTTTTATTGTAACATTGCCCCATTATGAAAATTGGAATTTACGGTCTCGGTCGATTCGGTTCCTTCTGGGCTTCAACCTTGAGCCGGGTAGCTGATGTTCAGGCCTATTCGCGCAGCAGTTCCGCACCGGAAGGTGTCCTCTTCGTTTCGGAAGAAAACGTCTGTAAGAGCGATCTTCTTTTCCTCTGCAACTCGATTTCCTCCGTAGGAGAAGTCTGCGATAGAATCGCTCCCTTTCTGAAAGAGGGCATGATTGTCGCCGATACCTGTTCGGTAAAAGTTCATCCCCTCGAGACCATGAAAAAGCGTCTTCCCGCTTCCGTTCAGATTCTGGGAACACATCCCATGTTCGGTCCCGATTCCGGAAGGAACGGAGTCGCGGGTCTGCCGGTTGCCCTGTGCCCTGAAAGAATTGATGACGGATCTCTGAAGACTGTTCTGGATCTGTTTACTTCTCTCGGTCTGCGCATTGAGACCCTGACGGCAAAGGATCATGACCGGGAAGCCGCTTATTCCCAGGGTATTACTCACTTCATTGGAAGAACACTGGATCTGCTGAACCTCGAACCGAGCCGCATTTCAACAACCGGTTATGAGGATCTGCTCGATATTGTACAGCAGACCTGCAACGATAAATGGCAGCTTTTTGTCGATCTGCAGAAATTCAATCCCTATACGGAAGAAATGAGAAAAAAACTCCATTCATCAATCGAGGAAATGCTGGTAAAATTAGATTCCATTGAGAGCATAGGAGAAAAATGAAATGGCTGAAATCCATTCAAAACGCATAGACGAAAAAAAACTCGATACGGTCCTGGCCGAAGATATCAGTTTTGAGGGGGATGTCTCATTCTCCAAACCTCTTATGATAAAAGGAGCCTTCAGCGGAAGCATTAATGCAACCGGCGATCTTTATATCGACAGCAACGCCGTGGTGAATGCGGAAATCGCAGCTCATTCTGTAGTTGTCCGCGGTAAAGTCCGCGGGAACATTACAGCTCATTCCAAAGTCGAGCTCCAGGGATCTGCCGAGGTGATCGGAGATATCACAGCGCCGAGAATCGTTATGGAACCGGGATGCCTTTTTGACGGAATAAGCCGGATGAGACCGGCTGGAGGAGAAACATCATGAACAAAAGACTGCTGATCGCCACATTAATTATTACAGCCTCCATGCTTCTCTCCGCCCAGGAGAAAAGAGATGCGCTGAAAAATTTCCGTGAAGGAAAATACAAAGTGGCTATAGACATCACTCTCGAAGAGATAGAAACTCTCCCTGATAGCAGCCTTCGTGCCAAAATGGACGCCTACACAGTTCTCTTATGGTCGCTTATCGTGGAAAAAAGATATGATGAAGCCATCACTTACGGGAACCGCGCGAAAGATCTATCTCCCTATGACAGCAGAATTACCGAAGCGCTCGGGGAAGCCTACTATTTCAAAGGGAGCGCTTCCAATGCCCTGAAGTTTTTCGAACTCTATACGGTTCAGGCTCCTCTGGGGGACAGAATCGCCCGGGTCTACAACTTCATGGGAGAAATCTACATTACACAGGCGAAATACAATCACGCCGATATCGCCTTTTCCACAGCTCTTTATCACGCCCCTTCCGTCACAAGATGGTGGTACCGCCTGGG
This sequence comes from Spirochaeta isovalerica, assembly GCF_014207565.1. Taxonomy (NCBI): domain Bacteria; kingdom Pseudomonadati; phylum Spirochaetota; class Spirochaetia; order Spirochaetales; family Spirochaetaceae; genus Spirochaeta; species Spirochaeta isovalerica. The sequence continues at coordinate 391,358 of NZ_JACHGJ010000003.1, forward strand.
GTATTCCCGCGAACTGGCAGAGGATTTCAAAGGTGCGGAAACGGCCTATAACAAAGCCCTGGATCTTGATCCCTCATTTGCTGAAGCGACAAGAGCGCTGAACAGGATCAGGACCAGATAGTGAAAGCCGCTTTCTATACATTGGGGTGTAAACTGAATCAGGTTGAGACGGAAGCCCTGGTTTCCGCTTTCCGTGAACAGGGCGTCTCGATTGTGTCCTCTGATAATCAGGCGGACATATACGTTGTCAATACCTGTACCGTTACATCCAAAAGCGAACAGAAAGCCCGGAGAATGATCAGAAAATTCTCCCGCGACAACAATTCCTCTCTCGTCATAGCTACAGGTTGCTATGTGCAGATGGAGGAGGAGGAAGTGCTCTCTCTGGGAGATAATGTTGTAACCGTATCTCTCGACGATAAAGATACGATTCTGGATCTGGCGGCCTTTATAGGATCTTACCGGTTTGATCTCAGGGAATTGAAAAGCCGCACCGCTTTATGGCTGCAGGAACATCTCGCTACATCGAAACCCGACGGAGGCGAACGGTTCCGCTACTCTCCGGCCGATTTCAATTTTCATTCCCGGGCTTTCCTGAAAATACAGGACGGGTGCGATAATAGTTGCGCCTACTGCCGTGTCACCATTGCAAGGGGTGCTTCGGTCAGTCTCGATTCCGATGAAATAATAAACCGCCTCAACCAGCTTGCTGGAAAAGGTTACCGGGAAGTGGTTCTGACAGGAATCAATATCGACTCCTATCAATCGGGAGATCTTGATCTCGCCGGATTGCTGAAAAAGATACTGGAAGAAACCAGAGGATTCCGAATAAGGCTCTCATCTCTGGAACCGGATACTCTGACGGAGCAGATGTGCGGTGTACTGGCCGACGAGAGGATCTGTCCTCATTTTCATCTCTCGGTTCAATCCGGCTCAGATGTTATACTCAAAGCCATGCGCCGTAACTACACATCGGAAACCATACGGGAAGCCGTCAGACAACTCCGGGTCGTTAAGGATGATCCTTTTATCGCGGCAGATATTATCGCCGGATTTCCCGGTGAGACGGAAAGCGATCTGGAAGAGTCTATGAAAATTATCACGGAACTCAATTTTGCCAGAGCCCATGTCTTCCCCTTTTCCCCCAGACCGGGAACGGAAGCCTATGATATAACTCCCAAGGTACCGGAAAGGGAAACGGTTCTTCGGGCGGCCCGTTTGAGGAAAGCTTCAGAAGAATCCTATAAATCCTACATATCCAGATCAATCGGAAAAGAAGCCGTTATTCTCCTGGAGCACTGTGATGATAACGGTCTGTGGTACGGTTTTTCAGAGACATATATTCGCTTTGCTGTTGAGAATGTTGATAAAGGTGCCCAAGCGGGTCAGATGGCTGTTTGTAAGATAAAGGATCTTTCGGCGGGGACGGGGTCTGCAGTTTTTCACAAATTTCAGTAAAGATGAGTATGTGACTGTTGTATTTAGTGATTTATCCGGATTTTTCGGTTTAAAAACAAGAGTCTACGGTATATAGTATTAAGTACCTAATTAATAAATGTCACTCCCTTTTCATACATAACGGAGGAAAGTTATGAAGAAAATCATGCAAAGCTTAATCTCTTTGCTTATTATTGCTGTCATCGCGTCTTGCAGCGGCAATCCTTTTATGACGAATATTTTCGGGGGGATAGATAATTACTCTCTTCCCGACTCTTTCGACAACGTTGATGATATTCTTGATGAAGCCGGAGATGACGGATTTCTTGATGCCCTGGCAGACAATCCCGAACTGGCCGATGATGTCATTGATATTCTGGAAGCATCTCTTCCTGAAGATGCTGCCGACGCCGATTCGGATGACCAGGAAGCGGCGCTGCTTCTTGCCGATGTTCATCTGGCAACGACCGAAGCTGATGAAACTATAAACAATGTAAACGATCTGCTTACAGGATTTATAGCCGGTGATGAAGGGGAAGATTCTCCCGACATGGATGATCCCGCATCAATTATTCCCGATCTGTTCGTCCTGGATGAAACTTTGACGCCGGCGGAACAGCAGACAGCGGTTGAAGAACAGCTAGCCGCATTTCTGGCGGCAGCCGATGCTTTGGAGTTTTACGGGGATACAATTGTAGCCGGTCAGGATCCCAGTTCTGAAGTTAATCCCGGGGAAACGGCCGCTACGGCAATGATTTCCGGTATGACTGCTTTTATCATCCAGAATATGGACACTTCTTCAATTGATCCGGACATCGTTGCAGCTAATCCTGGAGCTACTGATGACGAGCTTGCAATTGCAGCATTGGCCGATGTCATAGTCAATGGCAGTGATATGCCTGATATAGGAGATCCAACATATGAAAATGGCGATCCGTTACCGGACGACGCTACAACGGAAGAGTATATCAACGTCATTCTCGGCGACGGGCTCGCTGAAGTCGTAGGACAGGGATTCGATCTCAGTTCGTTCGAAAATATGTAGGAGGCTGACAGATGAGAAAAATAATCACAATAGCATTAATTGCAGCAATAACAACGGTTTCTCTTTCAGCTGAAGCCATTTTCGAATACGATATCCCCTTCGGTTGGCAGAGCCCGGAAATCATGGCTCAGGGCGGTTCCTTCACAGCCATAGCCAGCGGATTCAATGCCCTTATGACGAATCCCGCCGGGTTTGCCATGAGCAAAACATACAAATATGTTGAAAGCGAAAATGAAGACGGTGAAAGAGTGGTTGAGAAGAAGGAACGGGGAGAAGTCACGGTATTAGGTGTTTTGCCCTATGCTATGATTAACCCTTTCACTCTGAAGGAAGATCTCGCTCAGGCTGATGATGCCTCTCAGGATGCCATTATCGATGCCATTCTCAATCAGAGTTCCACAAACGGCATCGGCGCCGGAGTTCAGGCCGGTATCGGATATGTCGGTTACGGTTTCGGTTTCGGATTTATCAATACAGTTGATATGATGTTTCCCCAGACGGATAATATTCTCGGGATCAGTGGAGATATAACAGCCACTACCGCTTTAGTCGGTGGATACGCGCATAAATTTGACTTCGGCTTTATGAAGCTCGCTGTCGGTGCGGACATCCGTCCCATGTGGAGAGTTAAAGTCAAGGATATCAATATTAACACTGTTCTCGGATTTATGGGTGGCGGAGACGGATCTGATGAGATCGATCTTTCCACAATCGATGCTCTCACTGGTTTTGCCATCGGTTTTGATGTGGGAGCCATTGCTGAAATCAGTATGTTTTCCTTCGGAGCCTCTCTCCGCGATATCGGACATACCCGTTATCTTTATCAGTCAACGAATCTCGACAGTCTGATGGGCGATCCTCTTCACGGAGAGGAATATACCGGTCTCGATTACGTAACACCTATGACACTGCGTCTCGGGGCTGCCATCCATCCCGATCTGGGAAGGCTCAGCCGGTTTGTCGATCCAAAAGCACATATCGAATACGTCATTCCCATGATCATTGACGATAAAGTCGCTGATTACGATGCCCAGTCTTTCTGGGTGAATCTCCATGCCGGAGCCGAGGTTCGGTTACTGAGTTTTCTCTCTCTACGGGCAGGATATGCTTCAGGCTATCTCTCAGCCGGTTTGGGGATCGACTTCGTAATCGGAGAACTTAACGCGGCTCTCTATTCCATTGAAACTGGTTCTCACTCCGGAAGCAATCAGCAGATGGGTGCCGCAGTGGAATTTGCTTTCCGATTCTAGTCCCTACTATACTTATATAGAGGCGGTTTGATCCGTCTCTATATGAGGAAGGGATTATGAAAATTAAATATTTATTTACATTTCTATGTTTCCTGCCTTTATTTATAACAATCTCATCATGTGAAGCTTTTTTCACGACAAGCTGGTTTCAGGGCGTTGCCGATTACAGTGATATCTCTGTAGATGAAGCTATCTCTTCCGGAGATCCGGAGATTATGGCTGAGCTTTTTGATCGGATCATAGAAGAGGCGGCCGATGCCACCGGTGAAGAAGCCGCAGAACTCTATATTGAGGCTGCTGAGTTGGCTCTCGGTATATCAGGTCTGAATGATGCTTCATCTCTGCTGGAGGCAACGGAAGTGCTGTCGGAAGGCAGCGGTAATCCGGAGGATCTCTTTTCAATTTTCACCAATTCCGATTTCGATCTTGATGCTCTCGAAGACGTTGCTGTTATGATTGCCAATGCCGAAGCCTCTGATCCCGGATCAGTTCCTCCTGATATGTGGCTTTTTGCCGCTGCGGGGAGCGCAGCAGCCGTTACCAATGAAGCTAATGATGCGGGATTGACTGTTGATGAGTTTCTCAGTGACGATCCGGTTGCTGATAATCCGGATGTGAAACAGGCCGTTCAGTCTCTTGTTTACGCGATGGAGATTCTTCCGGAGGACCTTCAAACGCAATTACTGGACAATCAGGCCGATCTGATATCGAAAGGAGTTGTATTTCCCTGATGGCAGGAAGATCCTTATTGCGCATAGTAATTTCAGGTTTAATTTTTTTTCTTATCTATACAAATCTTATAGGTGAGAGCACTTCGTTTACATCTCTTTCTCCCCGAAGCGAAGCTCTGGGCGGTCCTCATGCTGCGCTGACTGATGATTTTTCTACTTTATTCAATAATCCAGCCGGTTTTCGGGAAGTAAAGGGAGATTTGACGGTTGCTAATCTCAACATCCTTTTAAGGGGCCCTTTGTCTAGTATTCTCCTGGGGATCGAGAGTGGTCAGTATCAGGATATGCTGGCAGAACTTGGGAATTCCAGAATCGCATTGGCTTTAACCGGGCCTATAGCTGTCGGAAGTATACGGAATAACTTTGCCTGGGGTGTCTTTAACAACATCTCTACAGATCTCTATGTACCGAGTCTGACTCAGAATGCCACCATTACAGCTACAGCAGATCTGGGAGGAGTCTTCGGTTATTCCTGGGGTGTTGAGTTTCCGAATACAGGTAACAAATTTAATTATGGTTTTCTGACCAAGTTGTTCTTCCGTTCGGAAGTCAGCGCAGCAAAATCTTTTACCGACATCATGGGAGCTTTTGATGACCTGTCCTCATTGATTTCATTAGATTCCCTTCCTCTTGATATGGGCTTTGGTGTCGGCATAGATGTCGGAATGAAATACATCTGGCGCGATACTCTCCATTTCGCTTTGGCATTCCGGGATATTTATACCCCTCTTTTTATGTTTCGATATGGTTCCATAACATCGTTAACTGAAGGAGAATCTCCGGAGTTTGTTTATTCAGCAGTTAATGCGGATTATTCGTTCGGGTTTATGTATACGCCCCATGTTTCATTATTCAGGGGATTGATCGGGAACATGAAACTCCTGTTCGATTATAATGATATCTTTGATTTTCTTGTTGATGGAGATCAGGCAAGGCATATACTTTTGCATTTCGGTTTGGGTTTTGAATTTACTATTTTTGATATCCTATCCTTGAGATTGGGGGTCTATGAAGGTCTGCCTTCAGTCGGTGCGGGATTGGATTTGCACATTTTTAAAATTAACCTTGCAGTTTACGGCAGGGAGATGGGAACGCAGCCGGGTATTATGCCCGTATACAATATGATGTTGGGAATTGATTTTTCCTATTAATTTCCAATTACTAATTGACACTTTTTTCAGGAATTGATACATTCCTCAAGGTCGGTTGGACACATCATATTGTTGCTCAATCAGAACTTATGTCTCCTTCGTCTAGGGGTTAGGACACCGGGTTTTCATCCCGGCAACAGGGGTTCGATTCCCCTAGGAGATGAACAGATTTTGCGGCATCTTTAAAACCGCAGACCGGGCTGGTCGCAAGCAAGCTTGCTGCTCGCTCATGCATCCTGGGGCTGGTCGCAAGATTACTTGCAGCTTGCTCATGCGACCTCGGGCCGCTAGCTCAGCTGGCAGAGCAACGCCCTTTTAAGGCGTGGGTCGCTGGTTCGAACCCAGCGCGGCTCATTTCAAGTCTCCTTCGTCTAGGGGTTAGGACACCGGGTTTTCATCCCGGCAACAGGGGTTCGATTCCCCTAGGAGATGAACAGATTTTGCGGAATCTTTAAAACCGCATCCTCGGGCTGGTCGCAAGCACACTTGCTGCTCGCCCATGCGACCTCGGGCCGCTAGCTCAGCTGGCAGAGCAACGCCCTTTTAAGGCGTGGGTCGCTGGTTCGAACCCAGCGCGGCTCATTTTAAGTCTCCTTCGTCTAGGGGTTAGGACACCGGGTTTTCATCCCGGCAACAGGGGTTCGATTCCCCTAGGAGATGAACAGATTTTGCGGCATCTTTAAAACCGCAGACCGGGCTGGTCGCAAGATTACTTGCTGCTCGCCCATGCATCCTGGGGCTGGCCGCAAGCATGCTTGCTGCTCGCCCATGCATCCTGGGGCTGGTCGCAAGATTACTTGCTGCTCGCCCATGCGAACTCGGGCCGCTAGCTCAGCTGGCAGAGCAACGCCCTTTTAAGGCGTGGGTCGCTGGTTCGAACCCAGCGCGGCTCATTTTTAAAGCAGCTTTTCAGCTGCTTTTTTTTTATTTCAAAATTTTAACACATACTCGTTTTTTCGGGGATTCTCAGGACCGGATGCCCTGAATTTTACCCTTTTCTAAATATCTTTTTTATGTTTGTATTATTTTTATTTTGATATATTCTATTAATAAATAATTCTATTAAGGGTGTGAAATGAAGAGGAAAATCTTATCAATTGTATTTGTACTTATTTTTGTAGTACCTTTTGCTGTCAGTTCTCAGTCTTCTGTAAAAGGTAATAGCGTCAACGGAGCTACCGGAATTGTCACGACACCGACAGCGCGAATCGGTTGGGAGTATTCCGATCTGGGGCTCGATTTCGGTTATTCTTTTCTCTATGGGAATGGAACAGCTCATGTTCCGAGGGTAACTTTTAGTTTTCTCAAAAAAGCGGAAATCGGAGTCGCCTTTAATATTAGAGGTGGAGATGATTGGGATTTTCTCTATCATGGGAAATTTCAGTTTTATATGAACGGTGGTTCTGCCGTGGCTATGGGCGTTATGGGGGATCTTTCAAACGTCGGAGGCTCATCCGATGTCTATCTGACACCTTATCTAGTCGCATCATATAGCGGGAATTTTTTCAAATGGCCTGCGGTAACAACCATGATGTTCGGTTGGCGGATGCTGGAAGCCGGTAGCATTTCTTCCAACTTTGCTTTCTCTATGGGGTTTGAACTGGCTTTGGCTCCTCAGGTCTTTAAGAATTATGTATTCTGGATTTCCGATTTCAGTAATTATTCCTTTGCAGAAAGAGCATCTATAAATGCCCGTGATAGAGGGGCATTTAATACAGGTATAAGGATTGATCCAGTCAAAAAAGGAAAATTTAAACTTGTATTCGATCTTATCGGAACGGATCTACTTGAATCCAGTCGGGGCTTATCGGCTTCAGCGACATTCGGAATTGGATTCTGATTTTAAACCGCTCTGTAGAAGGAGCGGTTTTTTTATGTTATAATATTTGAAAATTGTTGTTTATCGGAGTTTTGCCTTGAGTAATAATATTGTATTGAAAGCTGCGGACCTTGATGGTTATTTAACAGATGGTGATAAAGAAAATATAAAAAAGATGAATACATTGTATTCTTCAGCAATTGAATCATATAAGCAGCTTTCAGCAGGAAAAACAAACCCTTCGCTTGTTAAAAGAGAAACTGACAAAATAATAGATCTCTATGATAAGATGGGGACGCTGATGAGGGAAGTTACAGCTTCGGAAAAGGATATCAAGGTTTATTCTTTTGAGATGCCTCAACCTTCACACGGAGAGGTTTCCAGGCTTATCGCCAAGCTGCGCGATAAACGAACGGCACACGATGAGTTTGTCTATTATGTTCAAAGAGCTTTTGAACTTCTTTTTAATCTGGCCTATGGGAGCGGGGCTGCAGTCAGTAAGAATCATCTCATTGTGAAGACTCCCGTTGCCCAGCCGGTTCAGAATTTTGCTGTCCACAAAATCCCGGACATAGATGATACTATAAAGGATTCGGTGATGTGCGTCATGCTCAGAGGTGCTCTTCTACCTTCAATGATTATGTCCAAGGAAGTCCAGGAGTATTCATCTACCGGTTATGTGACGCCTTTTGCTCTGTTTAAGATAAAAAGAGATGATTCGAAGATGAAAGAGAATATGGAGTATGTACTCGATCTCGATAAGTCTTTTTTTGATCTTGAAAGTCTTCATGGAAAAGATCTTATTTTTGCAGATCCGATGAATGCAACCGGAGGGAGTCTGGTTACTATCGTAAAATATCTGTTGGATCAGGGAGTCAAACCCAAATCAATCAAGGTTTTTAATGTCATATCAGCGTTAAAAGGGACACTTCAGATTGTTCGTTCTATAGAAAATATTACGTGCTACACGTTGTGGATGGATCCTGTGTTGAATGATGCCGCTTACATTCTCCCCGGTCTCGGTGATGCGGGAGATAGGCTGAACGGAGTGGACCTTGACGAGAATCCCAGAAATATCATTCAGCTTATTGCTGATTACGGATCAAATCTAGCATCTCTTTATCGTTCCCAGGTGAGAGAAATTGAACGTACGGTCCTGGGTTAACTCTTTGAAGAAAATACTGCTTCCTTTCCTCGCTTTTCTTGTTTTCGGGTGCAGCTCGGTACCTGAAGAAATAGCATCTGAGTATTATAATATCGGCAATGCGTATTTTGATGTCGGGGATTACGATAAAGCAATAGAATATTACACCAAAGCTCAATCTGAAGGGCATCCCTATATAAACAAAATAAGGTTCAACCTGGCAGTGGCCTATACTGAATCGGGTAGGGTTTCACAGGGATTAAAATTGTTTGAATCGCTGCTTGAACAGGATCCGGAGAATCTCATACTGCTTCAATCTAAAGCCTATTCTTTGTATCTCATGGGTGATGATGATGGCGCCGTTGAAATATATGATCAAATCCTGAATATGTTTGAGTATGATGCAACAGCATTATTGAACAAAGCGAAGATTATTAGAGATGTAAGGATTGATGAATCCATAAAGCTTCTGGAAAAACTGTATCAGATTGAACAGGATTCCGATACAGCTGTGCTATTAGGAGAGTTATACCGGGAAAATGATCAGGTGGTAGATTTTGTTCGACTGTATGAAGAAGTCATTTTGAAAGAACCTGCTAATTCTTCGGTATTATTGGGATTGGCTCAGCATTTTTCAGAAGAGCAGCTTTATTTCAAAGCTGTTGAGTATTACAACAGAATTGCAGATCTTAAAGATTATGAAAATTTAGCGGAAGTATTATTCAGGAAAGCTGAAATTGAGTTGTGTGAACTTGATGAATCAAAAACAGGATATGATACGCTTGTGTTAGCTCTTGATGCCGGATTTTCAGATAAGCAAAGAATTAAAGATCTTTCAGAAAGAGAGGAGCTGTCAGATAATATTCAGCTGATAGAGTATCTAAGGGTCAGAGGTTTTCTATAATTCTAATTTTCCATAGTGAGATTATTAGCGCATTCCTCGCAACAGTAAGTATCGGAATAACCTTCTTTATGGCTGAAGAAATTACCGCAGGTCATGCACTGGCTATATTGCGTTGAGCAAATCAGAGAGCAGTATCGGCCTTTGTATGCATCATCAGTTATAATGTATTTGCCGCAATTAAAACATTTCATATATTCAGTAGTATTCTTGTCTTCCACTAAAAATAGTTTATTCACGATGGAATCTCAGGTCAACTGAATATAGACTTGTGTTAATAGGAAAATTCTAAAAAAAAATCTTAAGGTCTGTTGACTAATTTTTATATTAATATTAAGTTCATCAAGCGCTTAAAAACAACATACAGTTTTTAAGGTTCTTTAACAGTTATTGTTAATTAGGGAAGGGAAGAGAATACGAAAATGAACTTTTGAGTTTCAGATTTTTTATGATGAAATAATCGCACTTCGGTGTGATTAAATAAATCATGGAGAGTTTGATCCTGGCTCAGAACGAACGCTGGCGGCGCGTTTTAAGCATGCAAGTCGAACGGTAGAGATCCTTCGGGGTCTTGAGAGTGGCGAACGGGTGAGTAACACGTAGATGATCTGCCTTGAAGTTGGGGATAGCCCATAGAAATATGGGGTAATACCGGATAATCTCTTTTTACTTTGGTGAATAGAGGAAAGGGGCTTCGGCCTCGCTTTAAGATGAGTCTGCGGCTGATTAGCTAGTTGGTAGGGTAAAGGCCTACCAAGGCGACGATCAGTAGCCGGCCTGAGAGGGTGACCGGCCACATTGGGACTGAGACACGGCCCAAACTCCTACGGGAGGCAGCAGCTAAGAATCTTCCGCAATGGGCGCAAGCCTGACGGAGCGACGCCGCGTGGACGAAGAATGCCGAGAGGTTGTAAAGTCCTTTTATTTGCGAAGAATAATAACCGTAGGTAATGACGGTTAGATGACGTTAGCTTATGAATAAGCTCCGGCCAATTACGTGCCAGCAGCCGCGGTAACACGTAAGGAGCGAGCGTTGTTCGGAATTATTGGGCGT